>PAZL01000022.1 GCA_002715485.1 Aequorivita sp.
TGTTCATAATTTCTATTTATCGTTTTAGGGTAAAGTGTCCTTTGAATTCTTTTCGGCTTCCGTCCTCGGTGTACTCCACGCGGAACCAGTAGTCGCTCGACGGCATGGGGCTTCCCCCGTAGGTGCCGTCCCATCCCTGGCCCAGCGGGCTGAGCTGCTTGAGCAGCTTCCCGAAGCGGTCAAAGATATAGATTTTGGCCGTAGGGTCGCCGCTGGCGATGCCTATGATGTTCCAGGTGTCATGGTAGCCGTCGCCGTTGGGCGTAAAGTACGGCGGGTAGTCGATCACCCCCACCTCGAAGGTCACGCTGCCGCAGCCATAGACGTCCCGGATGGTCACCGTGTGGTCGCCGGGGGCCACGCCCTCGAAGATGTTGCTCTCCTGGAAGGGGCCGTTGTCCAGCTGGTACTCGTAGGTGCCCTCGCCCGTGGCCACCACCTCGATCACATGGTTGCCCGCAAAGGCCCCGTTGAGCAGGTTGGCCCCATAGGTCAGCGGCGGCGAGGACACGGTCACCGTGGCACTGGCCGTGCTGTCGCAGCCCGAGGCCAGCTCGGTGATGGTCACCGTATAGGTCCCGCCCTGCAGCGCGATGATGGATGGGCCGGTCTCCCCGACGATGATCACCCCGTCCAGGTCCCACTGGAAGGTGTACAGCGACGGGTCGAGCCCCGTATCGATCACCGGCGGCGAGGGACTGCCCTCCTCCTGGGCGATCGGGTTCCCGTTCTCGTCCACGCAGAGGCGGTACCCACCGCCAAGGACCACGTCCGGCAGCTGCTCCACCTTCAGCACCATCTCCGCCACGGCATAGCACTTGGGCTCAAAGATGTTCACCTCGTTGGTCACGCGCACATAGATGCGCTGCGGGTTGATGATGTTCACGTACGGAAAGCTGATCGCCCCGGTGCCCGACTCGGCACCCTCGAGGGTCTCGTAAAAACTGAGGCTGAAGTCCGCAGGGTCCTGGCCCGCGAGTATCCCCGCGCGCAGGTCGGAGACCTGCTGGTTGGTCACGTCCTCAAGGTCGAACTCCGCAAAGCCGTCGCTCGGCGGAAGGTTGTCGCAGATAACGAAGGGCTCCGCAGGGGCCACCGCTATGGCGCCCGGCTGCACGATGAGCTCGAAGCTCTGCACACCGCCTATGTAGCAGCCCGTCTCGGCGTTCACGATGCCCGTATAGATGGTCTGCGGGTTTATCGGGTTGTTGTTGGCGTCCCGGTTGCGGTGCGCCGTGGTGTTCACGATGGCATTGGTATTGTTCTCCGCATCGAGCGCCGTCAGGTAAAAGCTCACCTCGAACGGCGGGGACGGCTGGCCCCCCAGGATCTCGGGGATCTTGGTGGTCAGGTCAAAGATGCCCACCTCCCCGCCATCCGGCGAACAGTAAACGTAGGGAGATACCTCCGCGCTGTCGTCCGGAACGGGCTCCACGATAAGCTCAAGCTCCACGATCTCAAAGCAGCCCGAGGTGGGGCTGGTGGCCCGCACATAGATGGTCTGGGGGTTGCTGGTATTCTGGTACACGGTGGCCTCCAGGGCGGGGATCTCGTTGGCCTGGCCAACGGCATCCGCATAGCTCTCATAGTAGCCCAGGGACCAGCTGTTCCCGTTGAGTATCTGGGCGCTGCGCCCGGTAAGGTCGAAAAGCTCCACCCCGTCATAGGGGCCCGGAGGCACGATCACGTTGTAGTCGCACAGCACGATGGGGTCCGGAGACACGGGCCTTGGGTTGCTGATCACCCGAAGGGTCAGGGTGGTAAAGGAGATGCAGCTACTGTTGCTGTCCTCCACCCGCACATAGAGCACCTGTGGGTTGATCGGGGCCCCGTTCGCGTCCACGTTCACGTAGGCGGTATCGGGGTCGATACGGTCGGTATTGTCGCGCGCGTCCTGCTCGGTAAGGAAATAGCTCACCCCCTGGGTCAGCACCCCGTTGGTTATCTCGGAGTTCTTCTGGGTAAGGTCAAAGGTGGCGATCCCATCGTTCTCCTGGCCCAGGTCATCGCACTGCTCCAAGGGGGCGGGATCGGTTATCGGAAGGCCGCTGTTCACGATAAGGTCAAACTGGCCCACCGCAAAGCATTCCGTCAGGTCACTGTCCAGGCGCACCCAGATGGTCTGTGGGTTCGCGGCGTTGGTGTAGGCCTCCGGCGTTACGATAAAGTTTATGCCCGCGATGGCATCGGCCTGGCTCAGGTGGTAGGTAACGGTAACGTCCGTCTGCGGCGGGTTGCCCAGTATCAGGTCCTCCTGTACCGTAAGGTCGAACTCCGCAAAACCGGAATCGTCACAGGCGATAAGGTCAGGAAGGTCCTGGGGCACCACAGGGGAGGGCTCCACGATCAGCTCCAGCTCCACGATGGCATAGCAGCCAGTCCCGGCAGGCGGACCGCCATAGGCCGCGCGCACGTACAGGGTCTGGGAAAAGGCAACGATGTTCTCGTAGGGACTGGCCAACGGAAAATTGCCCGTATTGGCATCCAGCAGGTTCTCGTGGTAGGTAATGGCCAATGTAGGGTCACCGCCACGTATCTCGGCGCTCTTGCTCTCCAGGTCAAAGGAGGCAAACCCGTTGTTGTCAACGTCACAAGCTACCAGCGGGGTCGGCTCCACCGGCTCCGGGTTCGGGTTGACGATGATAAAGAAGCTAAGAAGCCCACGGCAGGTGTTCTGCCCCACCACGGTCACGAAGATCTCCTGTAGGGGGCTGGTGGTATTCTGGTACGCGGAAGGGTCCGCAATGCGGATATCGTTGTTCTGGTCATCCTGCGATGCGTAATAGTAGACCGCCAAAGTGGGGTCGCCATTGGTGATCACGGGCGTGTTCAGGGTCAGGTCGAAAGTGGAGATGCCATCGTCATCGGTACTGCCGTTGACCTCGTCGTCACAGAGCGCCAGGTCGTTGGCGGTGCCGGAACCGGGATAGAGCCCCATCTCGATCTCGAACGGCGTCACCCGCGCACAGCCGGTGGCAAGGCTCTCCAGGCGCACCCAGATGGTCTGGCCCGAGCTCGGGAAGGCATCCGCCGGATCGATGGCGTTGATACCGGCCTCGGCCTCGGCCTGGCTCTCATAATAGGTCACCGGCGCAAAGTCATCGGGGTCCTGTACGCCATACACCGAACCGTCCTGTACGGTAAGGTCGAAAACGGCGGTGCCGTCACCGTCCTCATCGCACGCGAAGAGCGGGTCCTGGAGCGTGGCGTCCGGCGCATCGGGCAGCGGGACCACGATAAGCTCCAGCTCCACGATGGTATAGCACGGAAGCTGCTCGGGCGGCACCTGGTTGGTCACGCGCGCAAACACCGTCTGGCTGTAGGGCACAATATTGGTATAGGGGCTTACGATCTGGGTCCCGGGAAAGGCGTTCTCCGCCTCCTGCAGGGTCTCGTAGTAGAGAATGGTCACATCGGTCTCCCCATTGAGTATCTCTGCATCGCGCTGGGCAAGGTCGAACGTGCTCACGATCCCGTCATCGTCATCGTCACAGATGGTGATCGGCTCCGGGTCCGGGTTCGCATTGGGGTTCGGAAGTACCGTAAGGGTCACCGTGATCAGGTTCGAGCACCCGAACGACGAGGTCACGCGCCCTATCACGGTCTGGGGGGTGGCTATGTTCTGGTACATCGTCGGGTCCGCAATGGGGATGCCCGCAGCCTCATCGGCGGGGGTCTCGAACCAAAGTACGCTCAAGGTAAGGTCGCCACCGGTGACCAGAATGTCCTGGGCGGTCAGGTCGAAGGTCGAGACCTCATCGGTCGGGGTACTGCCCTGGAGCTCGTCATCGCACAATACCATCTCGAAGGGACCGAGGTCCAGCGGGATCGGGTCCACTATCAGGGTCAATGTCACAATATCATAACAGCCCTCCGCACCATTGGGGTTCGGGGGAATGCTGCTGTTGGCGTTGCCCACCACCAGCACATAGATGTCCTGCGGGTTACCGGTATTGGTGTACGCGCCCGGGTTCCCGATGGCGGCGGAATAGTCCGGCGCGGTCAGCGCAAGGTCACCGGCCAGTTGGGCATCGGCAAGGTCCTCGTAATAGTATAGGTCGAAACCGTTGGGGTCCAGCGTTCCCAATATCTCCGCTTCCGCCTCGGTAAGGTCGAAAAGGGTAAAGCCATCGGCCACGGCATCGTCACATTTCCTCAGGGGCCCGGGCTCGGTGGCCACGGGGGAGGTGTGCACCTCCAGCGCAAAGGATATGCTGCGGTGGCAGCTGTTGGCCGTGGTCTCCACACGGGCCCATACACCGCCCGTACCGTAGGCCGGATCCAGGGGATCGGTCACCGGCGCGTCCAGGTATATCTGGTCGTTCGTGTAAAGGTTCGGCAGCGGAAGACGGTTGTTCTCCGCGTCGAGCAGCGTCCCATGGTAGGTGACGGTCAGGGCGGGGTCGCCCCCCGTTATGATGGCCGTCTGCGTACTGAGGTCGAACTGCGCGAAACCGTCGTTGTTGGAGTCACAGGCTATAAAGGTGCCCGGCGAAAAGGCCAGGGGGGTCGGCTCCACGATGATAAAGAAGGTGTTGATCGCCCTGCAGCCGTTCTCGCTGTAGGCGGTCACGAAGATCTCCTGTTGGGGGCTGATGATATTCTGGTAGGCCGAGGGGTCGGCGATCGGGTTGTTGTTCACCTGGTCGATGGCCGTGGCGTAGTAGAACACCTCCAGGGTAGGGTCCCCCAGGGTGATCAGCGGCGTGTTCACCGTAAGGTCGAACGTGGAAAGGCCATCGTCCGCCGTACTGCCGTTCACAAGGTCGTCGCACTTGGTCAGGTCGTTCCCGACGCCTATGGTCGGGAAGAGCTCAAGCTCAAGATCAAAGGGCGTGACCCGCGCGCAGCCGGTGATACGGCTCTCAAGGCGCACCCAGATGGTCTGCCCGCCCATGCTTATATAGGTCCCGGGGTTGGGGATCGCATTGGTGCCGCCGGCGGCGTCCAGCGGATCCTCATAATAGGTGATGGGAAGCACAAAGTCCGCAGGGTCCTGGATCCCCAGCACGCCCTCGTCCTGCAGGGTAAGGTCAAAGATCGCCGTACCGCTGCCGCTCTCGTCGCAACCGATAAAGGGGTCGGCGAACGGAGGGGAGACGGGCATATCGGGAAGGTCGATCACCCGGAGCTCGAGCTCCACAACGGTAAAGCAGCCCACCGAGGCCGGCGGAACGTCCTTCACCACCCTGGCGTACACGATCTGGCTAAAGGGCACGATATTGGTATAGGGCATCGTGATCTCCGTCCCGGGGACCCCGGCAACGGCATCTGCAAAATCCTCATAGTACAGTACGGAAACGTCCGGCTCGCCCGCCGTGATGTCACGATCGGCAAGGGCAAGGTCCCAGCCGCCAACGATGCCGTCGTCGTCATCGTCGCAGAGCTCCAAGGGGTCCGGGGCGGTATTCGGGTTCGGGTTGGGAAGTACCGTCAGGGTAAGGGTAACCAGGGTACGGCACCCAAACTCGGAGGTCGCGCGGCCTATGACCGTCTGCGGGGTGGCCGTGTTCTGGAAGGTCGCGGGGTTGGGGATCGGGATGTCCGCAGCCTCATTGGCCGCGTTCAGGAACCACTCTACCGTGATGGTGGGATCCCCTCCGGTGACCAGCACGTCCTGGCTGGTAAGGTCAAAGGTCGAGATCTCATCGTCGGGGGTACTGCCCTGGAGCTCGTCGTCGCAGAGCATCATCTCGAAGGGGCCCAGGTCCGCGGGACGCGGGTCCACGATAAGGGTCAGGGTAACGATGTCGTAGCAGCCCTCGCTGATGTTCGGGTTCGGAGGGATGGTACCCGTGCCGTTGCCAACCACAAGGATATAGATGTCCTGCGGGTTGGTGCTGTTCAGAAAGTTCGTGGGGTCCGGGATCGCCTGGGAAAAGTCCGGGGCGGTCAGCGCAAGGTCGCCCGCGAGGGTCGCCTCGGCAAGGTCCTCGTAATAGTAAAGGTCAAAGCCCGTAGGGTCCAGGGTGCCCAGCACCTCAGAGGCAACGACCGTCAGGTCGAAGAACGTGAAGCCGTCGGCCACCGCATCGTCGCACTGGCGGAGCGGCCCCGAGGGAACCGTGCCCACGGGCGCGGAGCGGACCTCGAGCGCAAAGGGAACGACCACCGTACAGCTGCTGATGCTGCTGGAGACGCGCGCCCAAACGCCACCCGTGCCATAGTCGGGATCCAAGGGGTCCGTCACCGGCACGTCCAGGTAGATCTGGTCGTTCACGTACGGGTTGGGAAGGGGGAGCACCCCGTTCTGGGCATCCAGAAGGGTACCGTGGTAGGTAACCGAAAGAACGGGGTCACCAAGGGTGATCACCGCGTCCTGCTGCGTAAGGTCAAAGGCCGCGAAGCCGTCGTTGTTAACGTCGCACTCGATCAGGTTGGGCGGCGACATGTTGACCGCCGGAAGGGCGTCGATGATAAGGTCGATGCTGCGCGTGGTATCCACGCACGTGGCGTCGTCACGGTTCTCAAGGCGTATGTAGACCGTCTCCCCGGGCGCCGCAACGAAATAGGGGTTGGGGTGGGCATTGACGCCATTGTCGGCATCGGCCTGGCTGCCATGGTAGGTGATGTTGTAGCTCGAGGAAGGCTCGCCGTCCAGCACCAGGGAGTTGAACTCCGTGGCAAGGTCAACGAACTCGCCGCCATCCCCGTCGGCATCGCAGTAGCTCGCGTTGACCGGAACGATGCCCGCGATCGCACGGCTGAAAAAGATACGGAAGTCCGTAAGGTCGAAACAGCTACCGCTGTTGTCCTCGATGCGCGCATAGATCGTCTGCGGGGACGGGGGGACGATGATGTGAACACCACCCAGAATCTCGTTGGTGTCGTCAAAACTGTCCTGGTAGCTCTGGTAGTACTTTATCGTGAAGAGCGCAGGGTCCTGACCGCCCAAAATGTTCGCGTCGTTGTCCGTCAGATTGAACACGCCCGCCGTAGTGCCGTAGTCGCACTGGTAAAGATCCACAGCAGCGTTCGCAATGGGCTGGGGCCCCAATATTAAATTAAACTGTGTGGTCGCAAAACAACCAGGAGTAATATTGTTTTGTACTCTGGCAAAAATAAAAATTGAACCAGTAACTATATAAGGCTGTGGCAGTGCATTAATACCAGCAATAGCATCAGCGGGATTATCGTGATAAGTTACAGTATATTCCAAGGGGTTTTGCCCATTTAAAATTATAGTGTCAAATGTGGTATTAAGATTAATGGATTCTTGACCATTCCCGCCTATATCACATAATCTATGAGGGCTTGGAGGAGCTGTTGCTGTTGCTGACGAGAAAGTAATTTCAAAAGAGTCAATAGCGTAACAGGTAGCGTTTGACTCTTCTATTCTAACCCAAATAGTTTCAGAGGAACCAACTATTGGATAAGCGTTGGCAGGAACAATAGGATTTGTTCCATCCATAGCCTCTAATTGATTATGGTGATACGTAATATTAAATGAAGGATCTTGAGCACCCCGAACGTCATCATCATTTTCGGTCAAATCGAAAATACCAGGATTTGTACCATCATCGCATATATAAAGGTCTTGAGGGGGACTTGCAATTACCGGCTGAGGATAAAAAATTACATCAAAAAATTCTGAGTCGGTAACACCTAAAGGCAAGTAAATCTCTGCTTTGTAATTTCCAGTTGTTGTAACAGCTAATGTTGGAGACGTTTCAGCCGGTACAAAAGGAGAAAAAGTTCCAGAACCTATTGGGTTTTCAAAAAACCACTCATACCCAAGTGCATTTGGATTAGTAGCATCCAATATTTCAATATCCCCATCACAGGCAACAGTTTGAACAATAGAGCAATCAAAAGCATCAGGATCTCCAAAAGTTAAATTGAAAATATCTGCCGTAGAACTAAACCTATCTACAACAATAATAACTTCATCACCAGGAACTAAGCTTAAGAATTGAACCTGCCCATCACCTGCAGCAGTTTCACAAAAGTCTGTTGCAGTTAGATTTAACCCCGTATCATATTCACCTGCAGAGGGAGCATCATAACTTGCCCTATCCGCTGTACCAAGATTATTACAATCGGCATTTACCCAAACCGCAAAATCGTAATCTACATTCCCTGTAGGTTCAATTTGAAATGTAAAATTAGTAGCTTGAATGATAGCTAACCGAAACCAAATAGTACGCGTACCTTGCAGTGTTTGGCAGCCTGTATTAATGGTTATTGGGGAGGGGTCTATAGCATTGTTCTGCAAGCCATCTTGACTGTCACAAATAGGAATCAAGATATCACAAACCTGGGCGTGTGCAGTAGTCAATGTAATTAAGGAGAATACAAGTAATAGTAATGTCTTTTTCATTGAGGGAATGTTAATTCAAAATTGTAGGTTTTAATCTATATTTTACGGAAAGCAATTTTTTTCACTTCCACTTCATCGATAAAAAATCGTATTTCATAGGTTCCATTTTCCAAGAAAGAAAAATCAGTTTTAACCATTTGGAGCCCTTCATTTTTGATTATTTCTTTTGTCGATATATCAATATCGTTACGACTAATTATATATTTAATCGTCTTAGCATTTGAAAATTCAAAATTTAAAAGTGCGCTAGAAGAAACCTCAGAAGGTTCCATTGAAATTGTTGATCTATATTCAATATTATTGTTTTCCTGTGCATAAACAAAGGAAACGAGCAGGAAGGCAAATAAAGTGAGGAGCTTTTTCATAATGTTTTTAAAAATTTTTTTGCGAAAATTAAGAAAATTTTATGAAAATAGCGGGTTTAAGGCCTTAAAAATAAGAACTTCGAATTTTCACTGCCAAAATGCTATTGCTTATCTTTGCAAGCTTATTACATAATTAATTAGATGGATTTAGAAAAACAACTAAAAGAGATTGAAGCAATGGGAAATGACCACATAGGCAGTTCTACCGAAACCCCTATGCGTACCGATGCTTTTGAGTTAAGTGATATTGAAAAAATTGCGAGTATCAAAAAGGATGTACAAAACATCATGCATACGTTAGGACTCGATCTTAGTGATGATAGCTTAAAAGGAACACCTACCCGTGTGGCAAAAATGTTTGTCCAGGAAATTTTTGGTGGGCTTCATCCAGACAGAAGACCCAAAGCCTCTACTTTTGAAAATAAATACAAGTACCAGGAAATGCTGGTAGAAAAAAATATTACCCTCTACTCTACCTGTGAACACCACTTGTTACCCATTGTCGGAAAAGCCCATATTGCTTACATCTCTAATGGCACTGTAGTGGGACTTTCAAAAATGAACCGGATTGTAGATTATTATGCCAAAAGACCTCAAGTGCAGGAACGTCTTACAATGCAAATAGTAAAAGAATTACAGCAGGTTTTGGGCACTGAAGACGTAGCCTGTGTTATTGACGCCAAGCACCTTTGCGTCAATTCGCGTGGTATTCGCGATATTGACAGCAGTACCGTAACCAGCGAATTTGGCGGTGCTTTTAAAAACGTTGAAACACGTAGAGAGTTTTTGGACTACATAAAACTTGACACCGAGTTTTAAAAACCAATTCCAAAGGAAAAATCTCTAACCTGAAATCCGAAAAATTGAAACAGCACGAACTTTTTATTTACAATTCCCTTTCAAAAAAGAAAGAAAAATTCACCCCAATCCACAAAGACGCAGTAGGCATGTACGTTTGCGGCCCTACTGTTTATAGTAATGTACATTTGGGTAACTGTCGTACCTTCCTTTCGTTTGATTTGGTTTTTCGGTATTTAAAACATTTGGGCTACAAAGTACGCTACGTGCGCAATATTACAGATGCTGGCCATCTTGAAAACGATGGAGAAAGTGGTGATGACCCAATTCTTAAAAAAGCACGAATTGAGCAATTGGAACCTATGGAAGTGGTTCAAAAATATACAGTGGATTTTCATACCATTATGGCAAAGTTCAATGCCTTGCCCCCAAGTATTGAACCCACTGCTACAGGCCATATTTATGAGCAAATACATATAGTTGAAAAAATAATTGAAGAAGGTTTTGCTTATGAAAAAAATGGCTCCGTTTATTTTGACGTTTTAAAATTCAATGAAACAAACAATTACGGGAAATTGAGCGGAAGGCAACTGGAAGATATGATTTCCAACACCCGTGAGCTTGCTGCGCAGTCCGACAAGAAAAACCCTCAGGATTTCGCACTTTGGAAGAAAGCTGAACCTCAGCACATTATGCGCTGGCCATCACCTTGGAGCGAAGGTTTTCCAGGCTGGCACTTGGAATGTACCGCAATGAGTACTAAATACTTAGGCAACCAGTTTGATATTCACGGTGGGGGGATGGACTTAAAATTTCCGCACCACGAGTGCGAAATTGCACAAGCAGAAGCATGCAACCACACTTCGCCTGTAAATTATTGGATGCACGCAAACATGCTTACGCTCAACGGTAAAAAAATGTCAAAATCTACCGGAAACTATATTCTTCCGAATGAAATGTTTACGGGCGAAAACGATATTTTGAGCAAGCCGTTTTCACCAACAGTCACAAAATTCTTTATGTACCAAGCCCATTACCGAAGCATCCTCGATTTTAGTAGCGAGGCTTTGGAAGCTTCGGAAAAAGGTTTTAATAAATTAATGGACGCATACCGCATGCTTCCAGAATTAAATACTTCAGAAAAAAGCAGCATTGCTGTTGAAAATTGGCGAAATGCTTGCTATGATGCAATGAACGACGATTTCAACAGTCCTATTCTCATTGCAAATCTTTTTGAGATTGTAAAATTTGTCAATTTACTGAAGGATGGAAAGGAAACAATTTCCAAAGAAGATCTGGTTTTATTGAAGCAGACTACACATGATTTTCTCTTTGACGTGTTGGGATTGGAAGACAACGTTTCAGAAAGTTCACAGGATGAAGAAAAACTTTCGGCAGCTATTGAGCTTCTTATTCAATTGCGCAATACGGCCCGTGCCAATAAGGATTTCGCAATGAGCGATAAAATTCGCGATGAGCTTTCGGCTAAAGGGATTCAGTTGAAAGATGGAAAGGACGGGACCACTTTTTCATTAAATTAAAAATTTACGTGAAAAATATACTTACATATCCTTTTGTTTTATTGATAAAAGGATACCAGAATTTTATTTCACCCCTGCTGCCCTCAAGCTGTCGCTATACCCCAACCTGTTCGCATTATGCCGTAGAAGCCTTACAGAAACACGGTTTGCTGAAAGGCAGTTGGCTTGCCGCAAAGCGGATAGCTAGCTGCAACCCTTGGGGCGGCTCTGGTTATGACCCTGTTCCACCGAAAAAGAATTAATAAGATGGTACTTTATACTTTTTCGCTTTTAGTATCTTTACGCTGCTTAATAAATCTCCCGCTATGCACTATTTAAGTTTTACCTGGAACCCTTCCGAAGGGATTGATCTTGGTTTTTTTATGATCCGTTACTATAGTTTAATGTTCGTTGTGGCATTTACACTGGGTTGGATACTCACCAAAAAGATTTACGAACGCGAAGAACTGGCGCAGGAAAAACTAGACAGTCTTTTTATTTATATGGTGGTGGCCGTACTCGTGGGTGCGCGTTTAGGCCATGTTATTTTTTACCAGCCAGAACTTTTTGTGGAAGACCCGCTTTCAGTATTTCTTCCTATAAGCACCGTGCCAGAGTTTGAATTTACAGGCTTTCAGGGCTTGGCTAGCCACGGTGCCGCAATCGCTATTTTGATTGCTATGTATTATTACACAAAAAACGTTATCAAAAAACCGTTCTTGTGGATTATGGACCGTATTGTTATAGCTGTGGCAGCAGGCGGTATTTTTGTACGCATCGGTAATTTTATGAATTCTGAAATCATCGGGAAACCATCGGGCGACTTTCCGTTGGGTGTTCGCTTTGTTCACGAAGGTATCCGTAAACAAGAAGCAGTGCAAGCCACAGGTATTCAAGATCCCTCAAAGGCTTATGACGCAATAGTGCATAACCCACAATTTGCAGACTTGCTCAAAAGTGTACCCTTTCGGCATCCGGCGCAGCTTTATGAGGCAGCGGGTTATATAATTGTATTTTTGGTGTGCTGGTATCTGTATTGGAAAACCGAGCGCAGAAAGCAAGTGGGCTATATTTTTGGGGTATTCCTTATCCTGCTATTTATGGTTCGCTTTATCGTGGAATTTGTAAAGGAAAGCCAAGGTGGTTTTGAGTCTGCTTTGGGATTACTTTCTACGGGACAATGGCTGAGCGTTCCTTTTATTATTGCCGGTATCTACATTATGTGGAAAGCTTCAAAAAAACCAATTATTGAATAAGTAAATTATTAAATAGGCTTTCAGAAAATAATGTTCGTGAATTTATGATCTATTAAATATTTCTTTCAATGAAAAAAATAATTCTTTCAGCAGTAATTGCCGCATACATTCTTTCATTTTATAATTGCAAAGACACTACTTCTTCTGAAGAAAAAAGCTTAACCAAAGAAATCATTTTTAAAAAAGAAGGCGAGCTTACGTTAATGAAAGCGGAAACCGATTCCATAATTGCCCAGCTTGACATTGAAATTGCCGATGACGATTACCAAACCCAGACGGGGTTGATGTACCGCCATTCCATGCCAGCAAACCAAGCGATGCTTTTTGTTTTTCCAGATGAGCAACGGCGTTCCTTTTATATGAAGAACACCGAAATTCCGTTGGACATTATTTATATTGATTCGGAAAAAAAAGTGGTAAGCATACAAAAAAACGCAAAGCCAATGGATGAAACATCCTTACCTTCGGAAGCAGCATCGCAGTACGTACTTGAAGTTAATGCAGGCCTTTCGGATGCATGGACACTGGAGAAAGGCGATCGCATTCGTTTTTCAATTTCCAAATAAAAAACAATTATTACACAAAAGCAGGACTTTTTGAGAAGGCTGTTTTTTAATAAAAAAGACCTTTCCGGAAATGGAAAGGTCTTTTTTCAACTTCTAAAGACGGGAAGGCTATGCTTCCAAAGCAGGATCTGCTTCTTCCTTTTTATCGATCAAATCTTCTACTTTTTTACGTTTTATCGAATCATACATCACTGGGGTGGCGATGAATAAAGACGAGTACGTACCTACCACAATACCAACGATGATGGCAAACAAAAGTCCGCGAATAGATTCTGCACCTAAAAAGAACATACTCAACAACACGATAAGTGTGGTAAATGAGGTATTAAGTGTTCTACTTAAGGTGCTGCTTAATGCAACATCTATAATGCGGTTCATCTTCCAGCTTGGGTGTTCGCCAAAATATTCACGAATACGGTCAAATACAATTACCGTATCGTTTAGCGAGTAACCAATTACAGTAAGTATTGCCGCAATAAAGGCTTGGTCTATCTCCATGCTAAACGGCATAAACTTATAGGTTAACGAGAACACACCCAGCACAATAAGTACATCGTGGAATACTGCCACAACAGCACCAAGACTGAATTGCCATCTTCTAAAACGTAGCAAGATATATAGAAACACTACAACTAACGAACCGAATACGGCCCAGAAAGAGTCTTTCTTAATATCATCTGCAATGGTTGGACTCACTTTGTAATATTCCATTCTACCTATGGTTTTACCTTCGCGGTCGCCCACAAAATCTTCATAAGTCATATCTGCAGGCATATCCTTTTTAACGGTTTCAAAAACCATGCGCTCTATTTCCTCATCTACCTCCGTTCCGGTTTCGTCAACTTTATATTTGGTTGTAATTTTCAACTGGTTGTCGCCACCATAGGTTTTTGCCTCAGCACTTCCGAAAGTTTCTATTAGGTTATTTTGAATTTCCTGTGAATTAACATCTTTCGCAAAGCGAACTGTATAAGTTCTTCCTCCCACAAAATCAACCCCTTGGTTAAGACCATTGAAGAACAATGACGAAACACTTATAAGAATTAAAACAGTAGAGATAACGTAAGCTATCTTACGCTTTTTAAGGAAAGAAACGTGAACGTTTGTGAAAAGGTTTTTAGTAATTGAAGTAGAGCAAGGCAATGGTTTACCGTTCTTGGTATAACTATCAATAAACAATCTGGTAACAAAAATAGCCGTAAACAATGCAGTGGCAATACCAATCAATAAGGTAGTTGCGAAACCTTGAATAGGCCCTGTTCCAAATACCAATAGAATTAAACCGGTAAGACCAGTTGTAATGTTGGCATCAAGAATGGAAGACAATGCATTGTTAAAACCATCCTTAATGGCATCCTTCTGCGCTTTGCCTTTTGCAAGTTCTTCTTTAATTCTTTCAAAGATAAGTACGTTAGCATCTACCGACATACCAATGGTCAACACAATACCCGCAATACCAGGAAGTGTAAGCACTGCACCTAGGCCAGCTAAAATCCCAAAGATGAAAAGAATGTTTACCAACAATGCTACATCAGCAAAAAGACCAGCTTTTCCGTAGTACCCAATCATCCATAACAAGACAATGAAAAGTGCAATTATGAAAGACATAACCCCACTGTTAATTGCTTCATGACCCAAAGTAGGACCTACAACTTCACCCTGAATAATCTCAGCAGAAGCAGGAAGCTTACCAGCGCGGAGTACGTTTGCTAAATCTTGACCTTGGTTTACAGTAAAATCTCCTGAAATCTGGCTACGTCCTCCAGCAATTGGCCCAGAGGTTACACCGGGGGCTGAATACACAATATTATCAAGAACAATCGCTATTTGGCTTTGGTTCTCATAAGCCTTGCCAGTCATTTGTTCCCAAATTTTGGCGCCTTGCCCGTTCATTTGCATAGAAACTACCACACGGCTCAAGTTGTCGTACTCCTGCCTTGCATCTACAACTACACTTCCTCCAAGGGGTGGAACATTGTCGCGGTTGCTCTTTAACGCATAAAGTGCGGTTATTTCTTCATTTGACTGTGGTTCAACTTCGGGCAAGCCCCAAACAAATTTTGCAAAACGCAATTCGTTTGGTAATAATGATTTTATTTGAGGATTACGTAAATAACCATTGATGGCAGCAGTATCCTTTAATCTAAAAGTAGCTATTACAGGGCTGCCTTGGTTACCCAAAGAAACCATTTTTGAAAGTATTGGATTAGCCTTGTTATCATCCACCAAAGAATCATTTACATCTTGTCCACCTAAAAGCTTGCTTACATCGTCTTCTTCCGTTTTTGAAGTATCGGCAACAGTGCTTGTAGTATCGGTAATCTTTTCGGTTTCTGAAGCATCTTTTGCCATTGCTATCTCACCAGCTTTAGCATCGGCAGCTTGAAGAAAACCGGCTATTTCCTCAAATTTATAAACATCCCAGAACTCTAATTGGGCAGTACTTTGAAGCAGTTTTTTAACCCTATCAACATCTTTTGCACCTGGAAGCTCTACAAGTATTCTTGCTGATTGTCCCAAACGTTGAATGTTTGGTTGGGTTACCCCAAATTTATCAATACGTTTTCTCAATACTTCGAAAGCGGAAGTAATGGATTCGTCTATTTTCTTAGAAATGATTGGCTTTACTTGATCGTTGGTCATTCCCACATTGATCACGTCCTCCAAATTCTTATTGAAGAAAATATCTGGCGAAGCAAGCTCATTCTCGCCCGGAAGCGCTTCAAAAGCTTTGAAGAAAGACTCCAAATATGTATCCTGACTATTCTTCTGTAGCTCTTTGGCATTCTCTAGAGCTTGATTAAATGCAGGATCCTTAGTGTTGTTCGCAAGTCCTTTCAAGATATCTTTTACAGAAACTTCAAGAATTACGTTAATTCCCCCTTTAAGGTCAAGCCCTTTGTTAAGCTCCTTCTCTTTGGCGGTTTTGTAGTCAATTCCTAAAAATACTGGATTGTTTGCCACAGAGTCTAGATAACGCGTTTCAGCATTGTCACGTTCGTGCGGTTCATTTTCCGAAAATTTGCTATTGGCAAATTCCTTGGCGCTGTCTTCTACTTTGTTTGCAACAAACGTAAAAGAAAGCTGGTAAATACTCACCAATCCAAAAAGGATGGCGAATATGGTAATTAGTCCTTTGTTTTGCATCTTTATATTTTTTGGTCAGATTTTTTTAAAATCGGGCAAATATATGATTTGCTGTTATATCTGACAATTATCGTGGTTATTTTAAAATTGGTTTTGTAGCTTCGGAAATATTAACACCAAAGCCATTTTTTTAAAGCGTAAACTTTTCACCTTAAAAATTGATCGTGAAGATTTGTCTTAGGCTAAAGGGCCAGCCCTTACCTCTGGAATTTTGTGGGAAGTAGTATCTATTAAAAGCGAAACGCTTCGATAGTTCTTAAATGCAACCTGTTCCTTCTGCTGTTTTAATATGAATTCGGTTTCTGAAACGCAAAGCGATATTATAGGCTTTAAATAAGTATCCTTAGCAGATTTTAATATTATGGGCAATCCTTGCAAACCGCTATTTGCACTATAATCTTTTTGGAGCTTGACTACATCTAACTTATATATGCTCGTGTTTTTGCTAAAAGGAATTTCAGAAGAAGTCTGCTTTTCATTAAAAGCTGTATCATCAAGCTGTAGCTTACCTTCTTCCTTAAACAAGTTTTTTATAGTAACTACATCTGTTGTGCTGTAGTATGTTACTTTTAACCTGCTGCCGTGAATTTTGGAAACTACAACATTCTGTACACCCACAGATTTTAATTGCGAAGTAATGCGGGCAATAGCCTGTTGGGCTTCTGAATCACTTACCTTTTCGGCATTAAACTGAACAACTATCTCCTGATTGGGCAGAGCAGATTGTTCCAAGCTTCCTCCAAAAAATGTAAGCGCTATTAATAATATGGGTATGTACCATCTCCAGTTCACGCGCCAAATATAAAAAAATAAAGACTGTATCGCTACAGTCTTTAAACAATATAAAACAAACAATAGAATTAAAATTCCAACTCAAAATAAAGGCTGCTCTCTGGATTCGCCTCTGTAACGTCTTCACCCTTTAATGTTTCGCCGTTGCTGTTCATTAATTTCAAATTGATTTTCCAATAGCCGGTCATCGTCAATGACAGCTTACCATCATACATTTTTGTTGCTGAAGTATAGGTCATGTCTTCATTATTTGGAGAGCTGTGGTTGCCCATTCCCGGCATTCTAGGATCTACAGTTATTTTATAATTTTCAACCATTGGAAAACTCATCATAGATTCCATTTTATAAAGAACTGCCTGTAGATCGTTTATGGCAACCTTTGGGTCTTTCGGGTTTACATACGCCAAAATGTAACGTGTGTCATCGGCGCCCATAAAAACCTGTGTTTTTTTCAATCCATCAACCGGTTGGGACACAGATATACGGAGTGTTTCTTCTTTTTGCTGCCCATTTATTGAATAATTAAGCATCATTTCCCAATATTCGGTGTCGTTACTGGGCATCTGGAAAACAATGTGTCCTTTGTAAACGGTACTTTCTTCAGTATTGGTCAACATACTATGTGGTGCGGAATGCTCCATCATCTCCATATGCATCATTGGCATCCAACTTGGTGCGGCATTGGTAACGTACTTATCACTAGCCAGGTCTTTAATTCTAATAGAAATTTCGTTGTAACCTACTTCAAGATTTT
This sequence comes from Aequorivita sp., assembly GCA_002715485.1. Classification (GTDB taxonomy): domain Bacteria; phylum Bacteroidota; class Bacteroidia; order Flavobacteriales; family Flavobacteriaceae; genus Aequorivita. The sequence goes on from PAZL01000022.1 coordinate 17,519, forward strand.
GTTTTTCCGAATAAATCTGCACGGTATGGTCTGTGGCCGGAATTTCGTAAATCATATTTAAGCCTTCAACGGGGCTAACCTCTACCGGCGTGTTTTCATCATCACCCGAACAACTAATGAATGAGGCTGAAAGAAAAAGAATTGCGAATATATATTTTAGTGTTTTCATAATTTTATTTTTATTAATTAATTGAATAAGAAACTGTAAAGTAAAAGTTTCTACCCATCCGCGGGATGTTGTTCCAATCGGTATAAGTAGAATAATTAGTATCTAAAATGTTTTCGACCCCAGCTTTTAGAAAAAGATCGTTTTCCTTTAGAAAGAAGCGTTTTCCAAAACTAGCCGAAAGCGTAGCATAAGCGGCGCTTTTGTTTTCTCCATAATCAGGATTAAAATTAGTTTGTTCCCCAGCACCATCAATTGATAGCGATGCGGAAAATTGATTTTTATAAAAATCGAGTGCACTTCGGTATGAAAGTGGGCTGATGAGCGGTAAATTTTCACCAGTATCATCAACTCCTCGGTGGTATGAAACGCTTCCCGTTAATTTAAATGCGTTTGAAATACTATACCTGCCCGAAAGCGAAGCATTAAAAAGTTGTGCATAGTCAAGATTGGTATAAATTTTTACACCTTGGGCACCAATAGTCATTGTACTAAGTGTTGGATCAACTACCCCTATTATGTAATTAAAAACATGGAAGTAATTTGCACCTGCGGTTATTTCAAAAATTGGTTTCTTGTAGGTCACCGAAAGATTCGCATCTGCAGAACTTTCAGTGTTCAAATCTGGGTCTCCAATATAATCGTGATTATCAAAACTGTTGAAAAGATAAAACCCATATCCTTCCGAAACCGATGGTGCCCGCTCGCCATAGGAAAGCCCACCATGAATGTGAAAGTTATTCAGCATTTGGTGATACTGAGCCGAAAAACTCTTCAAAAAGCGGGTGTTTGTCTTGTCCATTTCGGGATAAAAAATCTTCAAGCTATTCAATCCAAAATCATCAGCCACCGTATTGGAATGGTACGCTAAACGAGCGGAAAGTTTCAGGGAAGCTTTTTCTAAAGAAAGATGGTCTTCAGCATAGAAACCAACATCCTTGGTACGCACATCGGGCCAAGTAAGCATGAACATTAAAGGCTCGTTGCTGTTGGTGGGATACATTGTCATTTCAGCATAACTTTTGTTGTAAAACCCATCCCACTTAAAAAAGAAGTGATGTTTTTCTTTGTTGAGATTGGCCTGCGTATAAAACCCAGCAGTCTCGCTCCAGCCCGGCATATCCATATGTATCGGCACATTGGGGCGCTTGGTGTCGTCCATTACGTGCTTAATAGTATTGAAATACACCTTAGATTCCCAATTGCTGAAATTGCCAAACAAGGTATCCTTATTAAAACTAACCGAACCAATCACCGCACGGGCCAATGAAACGTCCATAGTTAATGCAGGATAGCCCACATCATTCGCTTCATCATAAATTAAGGTAGCAGAAATAGACTTGTCCTCGGCAAGCTTATAACCAGAATTCATTGAGAAGTTATATTTTTCAAACTGCGAAAAATTCACTTCTTCATCGCCTCCAGCCTTGTAGTTATCTGCTTTGCGGTAAATTCCATCCAAATTGAAATAAAACTTTTCATCAGAGTAATTGAGCTCGCCCCCAAAGACACGCATTGCATTATTGGTTTCAAAGGCACTTTCCAAAGCACCTGTCCAACCAGTTGGCTTAAAATTACTTTTGTCCAGTTTCAAATTAATTCCCCCGCCAATGGTGTTTCCATAGGCAGCGCCCTGCTGGCCTGAACCAATTTCTGCCTCAGAAAGGTTTGAGACGTCTACATAAGAGGTTATCGGGTCCATTTTATCGGTACACGCACCAAATATCTGCATGCCGTCAATGGTTATTGCCAACCGTTCGGAAGCCATATCGTTCATGGTTGGCTCCCAAGCATACGCGCCACGTTTTACCATTTTTATACTTCGGGAGGATTCCAAAAACTCATCCAATGTAGATAAAGGCTTGCGCTGTTTTTGATGATCCAATTGTTGGCCAGCCGAAATTATAACCACTTCATTTAGATGAATTAGCTTTAGGCTATCCACCGGGGTTTCCTGCGCGTACAATTGCGCCATAAAGCTGCCGCAAAACATTGTACACAAAAGGCTACCCATAAGCATTCCCTTTAAGGGAAATACACTTATAAATGCTTTCATTTAATAATAGTTTTGATAATTAAAAGAATAACCTATCTGAGTATTCATATGAAATCTTCAGAAAGAATTTATACAAAAAATTATCCCAACTGGGGCGGATGAAGAATTTTTGATGTAATAAGAGAAGGGTTTAAATTTGATCTGTAACCAATATTTTCTTCAGAAATAAGGCTACCTGTAGAACTGAATATATATTCAATTATATTTTCAGAAATGATGAATTGCGGAATCTCAGTTTTTGCAGTTTTGCCATTAAACGGATTCTTGTCTTCTGCCCCAGCTTCCTTTGCCAGCTCTTTAGACAGATGGCATTTTCCGTTACACTTCATTTTTGGCTTGTCTTTGTTTTCGCAAAGCACGTTAACTATATAGTCATAATTCACTACATACTCTACTACTGGCCACAAAGGTTTTGTGAGTATTATTAGGGAAGCTGCTATAAGAATTATGTTTTTCACACCACAAATATACCACACATAATCACTGTTTTAAAATGACATTTATCACATTATTCTAAATATATTTAAGACAAAGACATCTGTAATAATCAAAAATAATTATAATCGATATTAATTTTCAAAATTTGTCAACTTTTTACTGTTGATAAAATTTTAAAATATTGATTGTTAGAATATTAACAATACATTCTTGACAACTTTAATTTATTAAAATATAAAGCGGTTGCTATTTTACTATATTTACATACTTTAAAAATTCTATTAAAATTAACCAAAAAATCTTTTCAAAAATATGCAAGTAAAAACCGCCATCCCCACCCCCAAAACCTACACACAGGATGAAGCCTTTAAGGCTTCGGTTGAATATTTTAAAGGAGATGATCTTGCTGCCCGTGTTTGGGTAAACAAGTATGCACTTAAAGATTCTGAAGGCAATATTTATGAAAAAACGCCTAACGATATGCACCGTCGTATCGCCAAAGAAATTGCAAGAATTGAACAACGCTACGCCAACCCAATGACGGAAGATGAAGTTTTTGAAGCCATCAAAGACTTTAAATATATTGTTCCCCAAGGTAGCCCTATGGCCGGAATTGGCAACCCATACCAGATTGCCTCACTTTCCAATTGTTTTGTAATTGGCAACAATGGCGATTCTGATTCTTACGGGGGAATTATGAAAATAGACCAAGAGCAGGTACAATTGATGAAACGTCGCGGCGGTGTAGGCCATGATCTTTCGCACATCCGCCCAAAAGGATCTCCAGTAAAAAATTCAGCGTTGACCTCAACGGGTATTGTTCCATTTATGGAGCGCTATTCAAACTCAACCCGCGAAGTGGCTCAGGACGGTCGTCGCGGCGCGTTGATGCTTTCTGTATCCATAAACCACCCAGATTCCGAAGATTTTATTGATGCGAAAATGGAGCAAGGGAAAGTTACCGGCGCAAATGTTTCGGTACGCATGGACGATGCTTTTATGCAGGCGGTAAAAGATGGAAAAAACTATACGCAGAAATATCCAATCTTCAGTGAAAATCCTAAAAACACCAAGGAAATTGAAGCCGGAAAACTTTGGAAAAAAATAGTACACAATGCGTGGAAATCTGCCGAGCCGGGTATTCTTTTTTGGGATACCATTATTAAAGAAAGTGTTCCGGATTGTTATGCCGATTTGGGATATAAAACGGTTTCAACAAATCCGTGTGGCGAAATTCCGCTTTGCCCTTACGACTCGTGCCGTTTGCTGGCTATTAACTTGTTTTCATATGTTGAAGAACCTTTTACCAAAAATGCTTCTTTCAATTTTGAACTTTTCAAAAAACACATCGGCATCGCCCAACGCATTATGGACGATATTATCGATCTTGAACTTGAAAAGGTGGATGCCATTATCGCAAAAATTGATGCCGATCCGCAGAGCGATGAAGTAAAAGCCGTAGAGAGAAATCTTTGGAAAAACATTCAAACAAAAGCAGAGGAAGGCCGAAGAACCGGTATTGGTATTACCGCCGAAGGCGATATGCTCGCCGCTTTGGGAATAAAATACGGCAGCAAGGAAGGCATTGATTTTTCTGTAGAAATCCATAAAACCTTGGCGATTGAAGCATATCGTGCTTCAGTTTATACTGCAAAGGAAAGAGGCGCTTTCAAAATATTTGATAGCGAAAGAGAAAAAAACAACCCTTTCATTCTTCGCCTTAAAGATGCAGATGAAAAACTATATTACGATATGCTGGAATATGGTCGAAGAAATATTGCGCTATTAACCATTGCACCAACGGGAACAACTAGTTTAATGACCCAAACTACTTCAGGCATCGAACCCGTTTTTCTCCCTGTTTACAAAAGAAGAAGAAAAGTAAACCCGAACGATAAAAACGTACGTGTTGATTTTGTTGACGAAGTGGGCGACAGTTGGGAAGAATACGTAGTTTTCCACCACCGTTTTAAGCAGTGGATGGAAACAAATGGCATTGCAACCGACAAAAACTACAGTCAGGAAGAACTGAACAAAATCGTAAAGAAATCGCCTTATTACAAAGCTACTTCAAACGATGTGGACTGGATGAGCAAAGTAAGGATGCAGGGAGCTGTACAAAAATGGGTTGACCATTCAATTTCCGTGACCATCAATTTGCCGAATGATGCTACTGAAGAATTGGTTGGAAAATTGTATTTGGAAGCTTGGCAAGCAGGCTGCAAAGGTGTAACCGTTTATCGTGATGGTTCACGTTCCGGGGTTTTGATTTCGAATGAGGAAAAGAAAGAGGAAAATAATGAAACACTAACTACTTTCCCTACCAAACGTCCCGAAATTCTTGAAGCAGATGTTGTTCGTTTTCAAAACAGTAAAGACAAATGGATTGCCTTTATTGGCTTGATTGACGGAAAACCATATGAAATTTTCACAGGTTTTGCAGATGATGAGGATGGAATTTTGATTCCACGTTGGGTAAATGAAGGTGTTATTATAAAGAATAGAAACGAGGACGGAACATCGCGTTATGATTTTCAATATAAAAACAAAAGAGGTTACAAAACCACTATTGAAGGACTTTCGCATAAATTCAACCCAGAATTTTGGAACTACGCTAAATTGATTTCCAGCACACTGCGCCACGGGATGCCGATTGAAAAAGTGGTGGATTTGATCAATAGCTTACAACTGGATAGTGAAAGCATCAATACGTGGAAAAATGGTGTTGCACGCGCACTAAAGCGCTACGTTGCAGACGGTACCGAGGCCCGCAAGCAGAAATGTGAAAATTGCAACAGTACTTCACTTATTTACCAAGAAGGCTGTTTGACTTGTAAGGATTGCGGTTCTTCCAAGTGCGGGTAAAAAAAGGACGTAAGACTTAAGACCGCTTTGCTGAAAGATGTAAACCCCAAAGGTTTTAAAAACCTTTGGGGTTTTTAAATGAAAAAACCTCACAAATCTTTGAGATTTGTGAGGTTTAATGTTATTATTCTTTTAGGAATTAAAGTTCCAACAAATCATTTGTTTTACGAACACCTTCAGCACTTTCTTTCATGTGTGCTTTTTCAGCATCGTTCAATTCAAGTTCTACAATTTTTTCGATACCATTTCGGCCCAAAATAACTGGAGCACCTATGCAGATATCCTTCATTCCGTATTCGCCATCAAGCATTACGGAGCAAGGGAACATTTTCTTTTGATCGCAGGCAATAGCCTGTACCAAAGCAGAAACTGCCGCACCGGGAGCGTACCAAGCGGAAGTTCCCAAAAGTTTTGTAAGCGTTGCACCACCAACTTTGGTGTCTTCCATCACTTGATTCAATCTTTCTTCAGAAATAAATTTTGTTACAGGAACGCTGTTTCTAGTAGCCAAACGAGTTAAAGGAACCATTCCGGTATCGCTATGACCACCGATTACCATTCCGTCCACATCACTGATTGGCGCGCCCAAGGCTTCTGCCAAACGGTATTTGAAACGTGCGCTGTCCAAAGCTCCACCCATTCCGATGACACGATTTTTGGGAAGACCTGCAGTTTTATGAACCAAATAGGCCATAGTATCCATTGGATTACTTACTACTATGATAATGGTGTTTGGAGAATGTTTTACGAGATTTGAAGAAACGTCTTTTACAATTCCTGCATTTATTCCTATCAATTCTTCACGGGTCATTCCAGGCTTACGCGGAATTCCACTTGTAATTACACAAATGTCGCTATATGCTGTTTTTGAATAATCGTTTGTTATGCCTGTAATCTTGGTGTCAAAACCGTTTAAAGAAGCGGTTTGCATCAAATCCATCGCCTTTCCTTCGGCAAATCCTTCTTTGATGTCCAACAAAACTACTTCGCTTGCAAAATTCTTGATAGCAATGTACTCTGCGCAACTTGCGCCTACTGCACCTGCACCTACAACTGTTACTTTCATATTAAATGTTTATGGTTATTGTTTGTTATATATTTTTCCGAAGAAAATCGGAGTGACTTTTCAATCTTTCAGTATATTTCTAAAAGGCAGCACAAAAGTACCAATATCTACTTAAAATAATGATAATAAAGGGTTAAAAACTAAAAAGCCCATTTCTAATTTTTCAGAAACGGGCTTTTGAGAATTATTTATATTTCGCTATGCGTCGATATTCGCATACACAGCATTTTTCTCGATAAATTCACGACGCGGTGGAACCTCATCGCCCATTAGCATTGAGAAAATTCTATCTGCTTCAGTACCATTATCGATAGTTACTTGACGTAGGGTACGGAATTCAGGATTCATTGTAGTATCCCAAAGTTGTTCAGCATTCATCTCCCCCAAACCTTTATATCGCTGAATAGAAGCACTTCCGCCGAACTCCGCATTCAATCTATCGCGCTCCTTATCGCTCCACGCGTATTCCTTTTTGGCGCCTTTCTTTATTAAATAAAGGGGTGGGGTTGCAATATACACACAGCCAGCTTCAACCAACTCGCGCATGTAGCGGAAAAAGAAGGTCAAAATTAGGGTTGCAATGTGGCTACCATCTACATCGGCATCACACATAATCACTACTTTGTGATAGCGCAGCTTTTCAAGGTTCAATGCTTTGCTGTCTTCTTCAGTACCAATGGTTACGCCTAAAGCGGTATAAATATTTCGGATTTCCTCATTTTCAAAAACCTTGTGGTGCATGGCTTTTTCAACATTCAAAATCTTTCCTCTTAGCGGAAGAATGGCCTGAAAATTACGGTCACGCCCTTGTTTTGCAGTACCGCCCGCGGAATCTCCCTCTACAAGGAATACTTCGCATTTTTGGGGATCCTGTTCAGAGCAATCTGATAGTTTGCCGGGCAAGCCTCCACCGCTCATCACGGTCTTACGCTGCACCATTTCACGAGCCTTTCGTGCTGCGTGACGTGCCTGTGCGGCAAGAATAACTTTTTGAACTATCGTTTTTGCATCATTTGGATGTTCTTCCAAATAATTTTCAAGCATTTCAGAAACCGCTTGGCTCACCGCTGCGGTAACTTCACGGTTACCTAGTTTTGTTTTGGTCTGTCCTTCAAATTGCGGCTCGGCAACTTTTACAGAAATAATAGCAGTAAGTCCTTCACGGAAATCATCACCTGCAATTTCGAATTTTAGTTTATCCAACATTCCAGATGCATCGGCATATTTTTTCAAAGTACGCGTCAATCCTGCACGAAATCCCGAAAGGTGGGTTCCACCTTCATGGGTATTAATATTGTTTACGTAAGAATGTAAATTTTCATTAAATGAAGTATTGTAAACCATTGCAACTTCCACTGGAATATCATTCTTTTCACCTTCCATAGAAATTACATCGGCAATAATCGGCTCGCGGTTTCCGTCCAAAAATCGGATAAATTCCTTCAGGCCTTCTTCACTGTGGAATTTTTCAGTGGGAAATTCACCCTTTTCATCTTTTTCCCTTTTATCTGTAAAATAAATGGTAATTCCTTTATTCAAAAATGATAATTCGCGCATTCTGCTAGCCAATGTATCATAGCTGTATTCCAAAGACTGCTGGAAAATTTGTGGATCTGGTTTAAACGTAACGATAGTTCCTCGATAATCGGTCTCTCCAATAGACTTTACGGGATACATCGCTTTTCCGCGCTCGTATTCCTGCTGCCAGATTTTGCCATCGCGATGTACAGTAGCCGTTAGATGCTCAGAAAGTGCGTTTACAACCGAAACACCAACTCCGTGAAGACCTCCGGAAACTTTATAGGAATCTTTGTCAAATTTACCCCCAGCTCCAATTTTGGTCATTACAACCTGAAGTGCAGAAACACCTTCCTTTTTGTGAAGATCTACCGGTATTCCACGACCGTTATCTTTTACGGTAATTGAATTATCCTCATTGATGGATACTTCAATAGTATCGCAATAGCCGCCCATGGCCTCGTCAATAGAGTTATCTACCACTTCATAAACCAAGTGGTGCAAACCACGCACCCCAACATCACCAATGTACATTGATGGACGCATGCGCACATGCTCCATTCCCTCTAACGCTTGAATTTGGTCGGCGCCGTAGCTGCCTTTTTTCTGTTCTTCGCTCATATAATAATTTGAATGATTTTCAGTTTTTTTCGTAACGAACAAATATAACCAAATCCCCAATAAAATTAAGGGTTTGCGTAATCTATAAGCAGTAAGTTATTAACAAATTACTGTGAAAAAAAGACAAGTTTTGCGGCTGGGAAAAGATATTTGGAATTTGGCGCAATAGTTGCACACTAAAATTGACCGAATAAACGTTTTTATCATTCGGATTTATGACTTTGATGAAACTTTACAGTTAAAAAAACGTCTAAATTTTTAAATTTTAGAAATTCCAAAATATTTTCCAATGAACAAAATATTTCTAATTGCTCTTTTTCTCATTACTTCATTAATCACTGAAAGTATGCAAGCGCAAAGCTTTCCGCAGATGGATGCCTCTCCAATGGATTTGGTAATGGCTCGGCCAGATAAAAACAGTCCGCCCTTGGCAAGGGTTATTTACAGTCGCCCACAAAAGAAAGGGCGAGACATTTTTGGCGATTTGGTGCCGTATGGTGAAGTGTGGAGAACTGGCGCCAATGAAGCAACGGAACTCACAATTTACACGCCATTAAAATTTGGAAAGACTATTTTGAACCCGGGAACTTATACTTTGTACACCATTCCAAACGAAGATAACTGGACCGTCATTATAAATAGCGATACCAATGTTTGGGGCGCTTACAGCTATAAAAAAGAAAAAGATATAGCTAGAATGGTTGTTCCCGTTAAAGACGCTGCTGCACCTATAGAATCACTTTCAATGATTTTTAGACCAGAAAGCAATGGAACTACACTTTTAATAGGCTGGGACAATGAGTTTGTTGAAATACCCTTTAAAAAAGCCTAAGTTATTTAAGGGATATTTAAATATTTATGGGTTTGTAGCGAAACTTTCCATTTTGGGTTTTGCATTACATAATCCACGATTAGCGGGCTCATCTTTTCGCGTTTGCTCCATTCGGGCTGCAGATAAAGAATGCAGCCTGGACCTACTTTAGCAGCTTGTTCTTCCGCAAAACGGAAATCGTCTTTATTGAAAATAATTACTTTCAATTCATTTGCAGCTTTATAAACCTCCTCGGTGGGGAGTTTCATTTTTTTGGGAGAAAGGCAAATCCAATCCCAAATTCCTGTAAGTTCATAAGCCCCAGATGTTTCAATGTGGGTCTGCATTCCCTTTCCTTTCAACATTTCAGTCAAGGGGCCCATATCCCAAGTAAGTGGTTCGCCTCCAGTAATCACAATAGTTTTTGAATATTTTGCAGCGTTTTCAACAATTGCTTCAATCGCAGTAGGAGGATGTAATTCTGCATTCCAACTTTCCTTTACATCACACCAATGGCAACCCACATCGCAACCGCCAACCCTAATAAAATAGGCTGCCGTTCCTTTATGAAATCCCTCTCCTTGAATCGTATAAAACTCTTCCATCAATGGAAGCATCACTCCTTTATCTACTAATTGCTGTACTTCTTTTTTCATCGGTGTAAAATTACTCGAATTGTAGTTTAAAACTATAGTATTTCGGAAGCAAATTCCAAATAAAAATGTTTAGCCTTGTGGGAATTTGCTGCTTTAAAAATCTTGGTGGATTATAATTTATTACTTTTGAGCAAAATTTAATGCCATGGGAGACAAACAGGCTTTTTTTGACTATATCAATAATGGGTACACAACAAAGGGAGAGTTTATAAATCTTGGCGCGGCGATGCTTGATGGAGAAACCGTGAAAGACGCTTATGTGAAAGTTCCCTTAAAAACATTGAACCGTCACGGATTGATTGCGGGTGCCACTGGGACCGGAAAAACCAAAACGCTTCAAATTATTGCTGAAAACCTTTCTGAAAAAGGTATTCCTGTACTTTTGATGGACATTAAAGGTGACCTCAGCGGAATAGCCGAGCCCGGTACAACTAATGCCAAAATTGATGAACGCCACGCTGCTATCGGTTTTCCATATGAGGCAAAAAAGTTTCCAGCAGAAATACTTTCTCTTTCAGATCAGGAAGGCGTTCGTCTTCGAGCCACAGTTAGTGAATTTGGCCCTGTACTGCTATCTCGAATCCTTGATTTGAGCGATGTGCAGGCAGGCATCGTTTCGGTGATCTTTAAATATTGCGACGACAACAAAATGCCGCTGCTGGATTTAAAGGATTTCAAAAAAATATTGCAATACACTACCGACGAAGGTAAAGACGAATTTGCGGAAGAATATGGTAGAATTTCTTCATCATCTACGGGAGCAATCCTTCGGAAAGTTGTGGAATTGGAACAACAGGGAGCCGATTTGTTTTTTGGCGAAAAATCCTTTGATACTGACGATTTGCTTCGCATTGATGAAAACGGAAGAGGTTACATCAACATTATCCGTTTAACGGATATCCAAGACAGACCCAAGCTCTTTTCAACTTTTATGCTAAGCCTTTTGGCAGAAATTTACGCAACCTTCCCCGAACAGGGCGATAGCGGCAGACCTGAGTTGGTAATTTTTATAGATGAGGCACATTTAATTTTTAATGAAGCCAGTAGCGCTTTGCTCAATCAGATTGAAAGCATTGTAAAATTGATACGTTCCAAAGGGGTGGGTCTTTATTTCGTAACCCAAAACCCAACCGACGTACCGGATGCAGTTTTAAGCCAATTGGGATTGAAAATACAACATGCCCTTCGAGCCTTTACAGCAAAAGATAGAAAGGCTATCAAATTGACTGCCGAGAACTATCCCCTTTCAGAATATTATAAAACCGATGAAGTCTTGACAGCTTTGGGAATTGGCGAAGCATTGGTAAGTGCTTTAAACGAAAAGGGAATTCCCACACCACTGGCCCGCACTATGCTGCGTGCGCCAATGAGCCGTATGGATGTATTGACGGATGTAGAACTAAAGGATTTATTGAAAACTTCAAAGTTAATACCAAAATACAATGAAGTGATAGACCGTGAAAGCGCTTATGAAATGTTGACGGAAAAAATTGAAATCGCCAATAAGGAAGAAGCAAAGGAAAAAGCCCAAAAAGAAAAAGAAGCAGCGCGAAAAACCACCTCGAGCAGAAGTTCCTCCCGTCGAAGAAGCACTTCTAACCCTTGGATAAAAACACTTTCCAGCCCGACTGTAATACGCAGTGTTTTGGGTATTTTGGGAAAATTGATGAAGTAATTCAGAAAAAATTATAATTTAAAATAACTAAAAAAATAAATGAAAAAGACACTTTTAATAATTGGAATAGTTTCACTTGCTTTTGTTCAATGCGGAAAGGATAGCGATCCTTTTTTGATTAAAAATGGTTCCATTGGGAACTTAAACAAGGAGATAAAAATAAAGCAAATAGATTCCATTTTTGCGGAAGATTCTATTGTAAAAATAAATTCATCGCCCAACGCTTTGGAAACCCAGGGAGAAGTTGAAATTTATGAAAAAGGCGGCAAGAAACTTTTATTGCTGTCGCCCGATAGTGAAAACGATCCAAATTCAACCATAACCAATGTACAGGTTTTCGATTCACGCTATAAAACTGAAAAAGGACTTACAACTGCCAGCACTTTTAAAGATGTAAAGGCCAATTACACTATTGATAATATTGAAACCACCATTAATGCGGTAGTCGTTTTTCTTAAGGAAACAGACGTATATTTAACAATCGATAAAAAGAGTCTGCCCGAAGAACTGCGTTATAATATGGACCTTGAGGTTGAAGCCAGCCAGATTCCAGATAATGCCCCTATTAAATATTTTATGATAGGTTGGGAGCCTATTTCAGAATAAAATATTACCTGCAAAGGTTTTGTTAAGGTTCATACGGAAATGAATGAAATCTTTTAATTTTAATCGAATTAACCATCAAATTCAATAATTCATGATTAAGATTTTAGGTTTTATTTTAACCATTGTCGGCGGAATAGGCCTCGTAATGGGAATATTAGGAGTATTCGGGAGCGTGGAAATAGGCATTAGCCCGTGGGCCATCGGAATACTGGGAATCGTATTCTTTTTCGCAGGCATCGGTTTGCTCAAAAACAGAAAAGATACTGATCAAAATTAAATAATAATTGCAAAAGCCCTTTGTTTTACAGAGGGCTTTTCATTTAAAACAAAATGTTATGCCAAATCCTAGAATTAAAAACGAAGATCAATACGAAGCCCTTCGAGATAAAGGTTATAGCAAAGAAAAATCTGCGCGAATTGCAAATACACCAGATTCCGGAAAAAAGGGCGGAAAAGCCAAACCTTATGAGGAATGGACCAAAAAAGATCTTTATGAACAAGCAAAAAATGTGGGAATTGATGGCCGTTCAAAAATGAGTAAAAAAGAATTGATCCATGCCCTAAGAAATAATTAATGAACAATCATTTAAAACCTTTTCACCTTGCCATTCCTGTGGACAATCTGGAACGTTGCAGGCTTTTTTACAGAGAGATACTAGAACTTGCCGAAGGGCGCAGTAGTGACCATTGGGTAGATTTTGACTTTTTTGGGCACCAGCTTGTAATTCATTTAAAAGAAACCAATTCTAAAGAAAATGAAAGTAGCAACCCAGTAGATGGCAAAGTCGTACCCATACCCCATTTTGGAGTAGTGCTGGATATGAAAACCTTTAATGATTTTTCTGAAAAACTAATCCAAAAAAACGTTACCATCATCATTGAACCCTACATCCGCTTTAAAGGACAAGTGGGAGAACAAGCAACCATGTTTTTTAAAGATCCTGCCGGAAACGCGCTGGAATTCAAAGCCTTTGCTGATATGAAACAACTATTCGCCAAATGACCAAACACATTCCTGCACAAATAATTCGACAAATATTCGTCATCTTGCTCATTTTATTAATGGGCAGCCTTATTTTTAGAGAGCTTCTCCCCTATTTAACCGGAGTTTTGGGAGCTGTGACCATTTACGTTTTAATGCGTAAGTGGATGGCCAAATTAGTAAATCAAAAAAAATGGAACCCTTCGCTTGCGGCTGCATTATTAATGCTCCTTTCGTTTGTTGGAATTCTTATTCCCATTGCTGGAACTATCTTAATGCTTACCAACAAAATTGGGGATGCCGTTCAGAATTCTGCAGCGGTTTTAAAAGCCCTTAAAGAGCAACTTGCAAAAATTGAAGACACTGTTGGCTACGATCTCAGTTCGCAGATAGACCCTTCAGCTATTACTGGCTGGCTTTCAGACAACCTTCAGAATTTGGCAGGAGGTACTTTCAATGCATTTATTGCTATTGGGTTGATGTATTTTATGCTTTATTATATGTTTATAAATAGAGCAGATTTAAGAGATTCATTAAAAGAATATATCCCGATGCACCGTGGAAATTTAAAGGAGATTGGTGTTGAGGTTCAAGCCATGGTTCGCTCAAATGCACTGGGTATTCCTTTAGTGGCGGTTGCTCAAGGAATTGTAGCATTGATTGGTTTTTTAATTTTTGGAATTGAAGACCCCTTCTTTTGGTTTGTTATTGTCACCATTGGCAGTATGATCCCTTTCGTCGGAACACTCGTGGGCATTCTTCCCGTATTTGTACTCACACTTTCTACCGGGCACAGTTTTCAGGCTTGGGGAATCCTTATTTACGGTTTTGTTGTTGTGGGCTCAACGGATAATATAATTCGGCTATATGTGCTTAAAAAATTGGACAATGTGCACCCTCTTGTAACGCTTATTGGAGTAATTGTAGGCGTACCGTTGTTTGGTTTCATCGGGCTAATTTTTGGCCCATTGCTTATCAGCCTTTTTATGGTTATAGTACGTATTTATAGGAAAGAGTATGGAAAAGAAGATACTACCCTTGATGAAGAAAGGTTGTAAAACTTCATAATGAATGTTTTCCAAAATTGAAAAAACCGCCTTCCCTCCTTTAGAAAAACCTGTGATGGTCTGGGATGGCAACTGTGGCTTTTGCAACTATTGGATTATACGATGGAAATCTAAAACTGGAGATCGTATTCATTATAAAACATTTCAGGAAGTCTCAAAAAACTATCCTGATATTCCTTTAAAAGAATTTAAAAAAGCATCGCGACTTATTGAAATGGACGGCCAAATTTATAGCGGCCCCAATTCGGCCTACCGAAGCTTTTTATATTTTAATAAACCCAATGAAAAATGGCACCGGTGGTATTCAGAATCTGGCTGGTTTACTTACCTCAGCGATCATACATATAATTTTATAGCCAAACACCGAAGCATTATGTTTACACTTACCAACATTCTCTTCGGGAAAAACCCCAATGTCCTAAAACCGTATTGGTTTTTCATAATTCTTTCTATTGTGCTGGTCATATATTTGCTAAGTAAATTTTTATAACAAAATTTTAAACTTATTCATGAATCGATTGCTTATTTTTAGGTTACAAAAACAAACAAGCTATGTTATTCAGAAAAAAGAAAGATAAAAAACCTTCAACCATTGCCATGATGGATTCTAAAATCAACGAAGAATACATTGAAGATAAAGTCACTAAAATAAAAGACGAAGATGTTGAATTAGTGATGGAAAATGAAGAAGCCATTTCCAAGAAACTGAGCAATGCCAGTCCTTTACGGAAATACGCCGAGCTCGGAAAAATTATGTTCGCAATGCTGAAGGATGTTAAAAAGGGCAATTACCCCAACGTACCTTGGTTTACAATTGCCTCAATTGTTGTTGCCCTATTATATATCTTCAATCCCTTGGACTTAGTTCCGGATTTTATTCCGGGCGTAGGATATATTGATGATTTAGCCGTACTTTCCATTGGGATGGGATGGATAGAGACCGATCTGCATAAATATTTGGATTGGCGATTGGCAAATGGTGAAAACGCCTAACCTCTGCGTTGTTCCCGTGCCAAAAGGGTATTTTTAAGGAGCATGGCGATGGTCATTGGCCCTACACCGCCGGGAACGGGCGTTATGAATGAAGCTTTTTTACTAACGTTTTCAAAATCAACATCGCCTGTAATTACGTAGCCTTTGGGGCTATTTGCATCTTCTACCCTTGTTATTCCCACATCTATAATTACAGCATCATCCTTTACCATTTCGGCCTTTAAAAAATTGGGAACTCCCAATGCCGAAATAATGATATCTGCCTGTGTGGTTATCTGGGCAATGTTTTTTGTATTGCTATGGGTAAGTGTAACGGTACTATTTCCCGGCCAACCTTTACGGCTCATCAAAATACTCATTGGGCGACCTACAATATGGCTTCTCCCAATAACCACAGTATGTTTTCCTTTAGTATCAACATCATAACGCTGAAGTAACTCAAGAATTCCAAAAGGAGTAGCAGGAATAAATGTACTCATATCCAAAGCCATTTTTCCGAAGTTTTCAGGGTGGAAACCATCCACATCTTTAGAAGGATCTACGGTGAGCAGTACTTTTTGGGTATCAATCTGCGGTGGTAATGGAAGTTGAACTATGAAGCCGTCAATATTATCATCTTCATTTAATTCTTTAATTTTTTTCAGCAATTCCAACTCACTGGTAGTGTGCGGCATTTTTACCAAAGTAGATTCAAAACCTACCCGCTCGCAAGCTTTCACTTTGCTGCCAACATAAGTTAGGCTTGCTCCGTCATCACCCACAATAATTGCGGCAAGGTGTGGAACTTTTTCACCATTCGCCTTCATCTTATCAACTTCGGCAGCGATTTCGTTTTTGATATCGTTTGATACTTTTTTACCGTCTAGTATTGTCATATTTATTAGTTTTCAGTGGTCAGTGGTCAGTGGTCAGTGGTCAGTGGTCAGTGGTCAGTGGTCAGTGGTCAGTGGTCAGTTAAAAAATATTATTCTTTTTGACACCAAATTTTTCTGGATGTAAAACCATATAATTTATTAGTTTTCCTATCTCTTCTGAATCTTGTATTAATTTGTTGTAAAGTTCGTCAGATAAATATTTACATCTCCACGCATATTCTAACCAAACCTGTGTTTCGGAATTTTCCGCATCGCTATCCGTCAGTTTGCTGGTATAAAGTTTCGGGTAAATTCTCTTCCTAAAAGATTCTGCAATATTTGCCGAAACACTTCGGAAAGACCTTCTGATTCGGTCGGTTAAAGAATATATTTCTTCTTTGGGAAATGCTTTTGATATTTCAAAAATGTTCATTGCAGCATCAACTGATTTTTTATATGCCAATAAATCCTGAAATTCCATTATTATATTTTCTGATCATTAATGTCTAAACACTGAAAACTGAAAACTGGACACTGAACACTAATTTACCGCATCCGCCCCATTGCCTGCATCATCTTTCTTCCGCCGCCACCTTGCATCATCTTCATCATTTTGCTCATTTGATCAAACTGTTTTAAAAGCTGATTTACTTGCTGAACGCTTGTTCCGCTTCCTTTGGCAATTCGTTTCTTTCGGCTTCCGTTTATAATTGCTGGTTCTGTTCTTTCTTTTGGAGTCATTGAATGGATAATAGCCTCAATTCCTTTAAAAGCATCATCGTCAATATCAACATCTTTCAATGCTTTTCCAGCGCCTGGAATCATTCCTACCAAATCTTTCATACTTCCCATCTTTTTGACCTGCTGTATTTGGTTAAGGAAATCATCAAAACCGAATTGGTTTTTAGCAATTTTCTTTTGGAGTTTTCTGGCTTCCTCTTCATCAAATTGTTCCTGTGCTCTTTCCACAAGTGAAACAACGTCTCCCATCCCCAAAATACGGTCTGCCATACGGGCCGGGTGGAATACATCAATGGCGTCCATTTTTTCACCGGTACCGATGAATTTAATAGGCTTATCCACAACACTCTTAATGGAAATTGCAGCACCCCCGCGGGTATCACCATCCAGTTTTGTAAGCACTACGCCGTCAAAATTCAATCTCTCATTAAAAGTTTTTGCAGTATTCACGGCATCCTGCCCGGTCATAGCATCCACCACAAAAAGTGTTTCTTGCGGATTGATTGCCTTGTGCACATTTGCGATCTCCGTCATCATCGCCTCATCTATCGCAAGGCGACCAGCCGTATCCACAATCACGACATTAAAACCATTCTGTTTGGCGTGTGCAATTGCATTTTGCGCAATCTGTACCGGATTTTTGTTTTCGGGTTCACTATAAACCTCAACGCCTATTTGATCACCCACCACGTGCAGTTGATTAATTGCCGCAGGACGATATATATCACAGGCAACTAAAAGTGGTTTTTTTGTTTTTTTGTTTTTAAGATAATTTGCAAGTTTACCCGAAAATGTAGTTTTACCACTACCTTGCAAACCAGACATTAAAATAACAGTTGGCGCACCACTTAAATTAATACCAGCAGTTTCCCCACCCATCAATTCGGTAAGTTCGTCTTTTACTAACTTTACCATCAACTGACCCGGCTGAAGTGTAGTAAGTACGTTTTGGCCCAATGCCTTTTCTTTTACAGTGTTGGTAAACTCTTTTGCAGTTTTAAAGTTAACATCGGCATCCAAGAGCGCGCGGCGCACTTCTTTTAAAGTTTCGGCTACGTTTACTTCGGTGATGCTGCCGTGACCTTTCAGTACGTGCAGTGCTTTGTCCAGCTTATCGCTTAAATTATCGAACATATTCTTGCTTTCTTTTAAAGAGTTGCAAAGGTAAAAAAAAGTTGGCAGTATGCAGTTGCTATGGGCAGTGTTTCTTGAGATTCAAAATAGGGAAACTGTATAAAATTATTGTGAGTTTCGTATATTGCCAATTTGAAAAAGCATATGATAAAACGAAAACTACTCTCTCCTTTTCAAAAGTTCGTCAACCTTCAAAGTTCCAGTGGAATCCTGCTGTTGGCAACCACAATTATTGCTTTAGTCTGGGCAAATTCCGCTTTTTCCGAAAGCTATCTATCTTTTTGGAATTATGAAATAGGAGTTGTTACAGACAGTTTTGAACTCAAAAAACCTTTGATACTTTGGGTTAATGACGGATTGATGGCTATTTTTTTCTTTTTGATAGGCTTGGAAATAAAAAGAGAGTTTTTAATTGGCGAACTCAATTCCACCAAAAAAGTAATGTTTCCGTTATTTGGCGCAATTGGCGGAATAGCGCTTCCGGTAATTTTATATATTGTCCTCAACCAAAATCCCGATACGTTAAAGGGTTGGGGAATACCAATGGCTACTGATATTGCTTTTGCATTGGCCATCATAAAAGTACTTGGCAACAGAGTACCGCTTAGCTTAAAAATTTTTCTCACAGCCTTCGCAATTGTTGATGACTTGGCAGCGGTTTTAGTGATAGCCATTTTTTATAGCAGCAGCTTAAATTTAGTGTTGCTCGGCTATGCATTGGGCATATTGGCAGTTGTATATTTTTTAAGCTACAGAGGGTTTTATTTTGAATTTTTTACCATTGTAGTGGGCTTCATAGTTTGGTTATTGTTTTTAAAAGCTGGGCTGCATCCTACTTTGGCTGGAATACTTATAGCATTTGCCATTCCGGTGCGTCAAAAAATTAGCACCCATGAGTTTACAGATCAATTGGACAATGTAGTGAAAAAGATAAAAAAGAGTACCATTTTACAAAAACCGGTTCTATCTGTAGAACAGCTTCATCTGATAGAGAATCTTGAAGGCTGGTCTGACAAATACCGTTCGCCCTTGCAGCATTTAGAACACAAACTTCACAACTGGGTTGCCTATTTAGTAATCCCTATTTTCGCACTTGCCAATGCCGGAGTTGCTATAAGTGGAGGTGAGGAACTGGAAACAGTTTTGATTGTGAATATTGTGATTTGTCTGGTAATAGGAAAGAGTATTGGCATTTCTGTAGTTATCTTTTTGGCTCGAAAACTCAAAATAATTGAAGTGCCGGCAGATATTTCGAACAAGCAAATAATAGGCGTTTCTTTTTTGGCTGGAATAGGCTTCACGATGGCCATATTCATAGCCGGTCTAGCATTTAGCAATAGTCCAGAATATGTTGATTCTGCAAAAATTGGAATTTTAATAGGCTCCTTTATTTCAGCTATTATTGGCTATGGAATTCTTCGTTTTAAAACTGTAAAGGGGAAGTTTGAACATCCTAAATAATTAATTTCAAGAGCTTCATTAGTTTTTAATATTGCTTGACGCTGGAAATAATCTAACCTAAAAAAATAATCATTAAATAAAAACCAAGTATTGGTTTGTAAGCGAACGTATCAGATTTCCATTATGGAAATTCAGCACGTTTTTGGTATCTTCACTTCCCTAAAAACCAAAATAGATGAAAATTGTACGCACAGATTCCACAAACAAGGATTTTATAGAACTGGTAAAACAACTCGATGCCGACCTTGCCATCCGCGATGGAGCCGACCATCCATTTTATGATCAGTTCAATAAAATAGATTCCATAAAATATGCTGTTGTTGCCTACGATGAAAAAAATACTGCAGTGGGCTGCGGCGCTATCAAACAATTTCAACCCAATGAAATGGAGGTAAAACGCATGTTTGTTCCTGCTGAACAACGCGGGAAGGGAATTGCCGTTGAGATTTTAAAAGAACTGGAATTGTGGGCAATGGAATTAGGCAATTCAAGATGTATTTTGGAAACTGGCATCAAACAGCCTGAGGCTATTTCCCTATATAAAAAAAGTGGCTATAGATTTATTGACAACTATGGGCAGTATGCAGGGGTTGAAAATAGCGTTTGTTTTGAAAAACTATTAAATTAATAAAGCTTTGAAAGAATCCAACGACTCCATAAAATTAAAAGACGCCATAGCCATTGGAATTGGCGGCATGGTTGGCGGGGGAATTTTTGCAGTGTTGGGCTTGGCCGTTTCCCTGGCTAAAGGCGGAACGCCCGTGGCTTTTCTTTTTGCGGGAATTATAGCCCTATTTACTGCCTATAGCTATTCTAAGTTATCGTTGTCGTATCCAGACAGAGGCGGAACGGTACGATTTGTAAATGAAGGATTTGGCAGAGGCATTTTTAGTGGAGGAATCAATAATGTGCTGTGGATAAGCTACATTATTATGCTTTCGCTTTATGCCAGTGCCTTTGGATCTTACGCACCAAATCTAATCTCTGTAACTGGCTCCACTGAAATAGACACCCACATTTTTGTAAGTGGAGTTATTTTAGTGGCTACTGTAATAAATTATTACAGTTTAAAGGTTGTTGGCAAAATTGAAAGTCTTGCTGTTTTTATTAAACTCTTCATTTTATTGGCTTTTGCAGGCATTGGTATTTATGGATTATTTGGAAATGCCAATCTTTCACAGCTTAATCCAACAAACTGGGAAAGTCCCTTTTTATTACTTACTGGCGGAATGGTGATTTTTGTAGCTTATGAAGGTTTTGAGCTTATTGCCAATGCCGTTCCGGACTTGGAAAATCCAAAAAAAAATGTTTCCCGAGCCTATTTTCTTTCTGTTGGTTTTGTGGTTTTGCTGTATATAATTATTGCTATGGTTACCGTAGGTTCTTTAAGTTTTGATAAAATAGCAACTGCCAAAGATTATGTTTTGGCGGCAGCTGCCAAGCCGATGATTGGTCAGATTGGTTTTACGATTATGACAATTGCCGCATTGATTTCTACCTTTTCCGCAATAAACGCAACGCTTTATGGGGGAAGCAGGGTAAGTTATGAACTCGCCGAAGATGACGAATTACCGCACTCGTTTACAGACCAATTTTGGAATAAGCCAATCGGTCTGTTAATTACAGTTATATTTACTTTGCTCACAGCAAATTTTCTAAATCTCGAGAGCATTTCAACCTCGGGCAGCGCTGGCTTCTTGCTTATTTTTGCGGTTGTAAATTATGTGAGCTTTCGCAAATCGGAAGCCATAAAATCAAGTAAAACCATTAGTTTAATAGGCGCTATTCTATCATTTACCGCCTTTGTGGTCCTAATTGTCCAACAATCCTCTTCAAACTTATTGGGAGCATCCATTTCCCTGGGGATTATCTGCATTTGTTTTATAGTGGAATGGGCCTATAAAAAGAAAGTTTCTTAAACCCAGCAATGCAAAAACCATTATTCTTTAAAAATTCTATTCCATTTTAATTATTTAATCGTAATATTGCAATGAATAAATATAACGACTATGGGAATTACTAAAACTGAAATATTTACCGACCAACAAAACCAGGTTGCAACGTTTGCAAAAGCCTTTGGGCATCCTGCCAGAGTAGCTATTCTTCAGCACTTGTTCAAAATAAACGCTTGTATCTGTGGTGATTTGGTAGAAGAAATTGGTCTTGCACAACCTACAATTTCACAGCATTTAAAGGAGTTGAAAAATTTGGGATTGATAAAAGGAAATATTGAAGGAACGAGTATTTGCTATTGCATTGATAAAAGATCTTGGACTAAAATGAAAGCTGTAATGCTACAGTTTTTGGATCAAGATATTACAAACGAAAATTGTTGTTAAAACATTTTATACTAATTGTAAAAATATTCAAAATGAAAAACGAACAAGAATTAAAAGAAATCGTAAAAAACCGATACGCTAAAATAGCTGAACAAGGCAAAGTTGAAAACGCTTCCTCTTGCTGCGGTGCAACTACGCCTTCAAATAAGGTTTACAACATAATGATGGATGACTATTCCGAAACAAGCGGCTATGTGGAAGATGCAGATTTAGGGTTGGGCTGTGGTCTTCCAACACAATTCGCAAAAATTAAAAAAGGAGATACCGTAATCGATTTGGGCTCCGGTGCTGGCAACGATTGTTTTGTTGCAAGACACGAAACCGGAAGCGAAGGAAAGGTTATAGGGATTGATTTTACACCAATTATGATTCAAAAAGCAAGAACAAATGCAGAAAAATTGGGATATAATAATGTAGAATTCAGGGAAGGTGATATTGATGCAATGCCCGTGAATAATGATGTTGCAGATGTAATTGTAAGCAACTGTGTTTTAAACCTTGTGCCAAGTAAGCAAAAAGTAATTGGTGAGATTTTCAGGGTTTTAAAGCCGGGCGGCCATTTTAGTATTTCTGATATTGTCTTGGTTGGAAACCTTCCTGACGCTCTAAAAGAAGACGCCGAAATGTATGCAGGATGCGTGGCTGGAGCCATTCAAAAAACGGAGTATTTACAATTTATAAAAGACGCAGGTTTTCAAAATATTCAAATCCAAAAGGAAAAACCTATCTTAATTCCGAATGATATTCTTGAAAAGTATCTTTCCCCCGAAGAAGTAAAAACATTCAACACTTCCAACACAGGCATTTTCAGTGTTACAGTTTATGCTGGAAAACCAGGAACAAAGCCTGAAAAACCGAAAAGACAATTAGCCGAAATAAATGATGAACCCTGCTGCTCACCAGATGGAAACTGCTGTTAAGGTGGAACTATTAAAACCANTCCAGAAATTTACTGAAGCTCTGGAAACGCAAAAGCTTTCCGAGGAAAGAAAATCTATTCTGCAACCNCTTATTGATNATATCAATTCAAAAAAGAAGGAAGAAAAAGCTATCCANNTAAACTTNATNTGCACNCACAATTCCCGCAGGAGCCATTTGGCGCAGATTTGGGCCCAAACTATGGCGGAATATTTTAAAATTCCAAATATACAATGCTATTCCGGCGGGACGGAAGCTACGGCAGTTTACCCAATGATTATTGAAACTTTGGAAAACACGGGCTTTGGAATTTCTAAAGAAGGCGACAGCAAAAACCCTGTTTATAGTATAAAATATGCTTCAGAAAAAGCTCCAATTCTTGCCTTTTCAAAAAAATATGACGACGCGGCAAATCCCACAAAAGATTTTGCTGCGATCATGACCTGTTCCCAAGCCGATGAAGGCTGTCCCTTTGTAGCAGGATCTGAAAAGCGTATTGCTATAATGTACGAAGACCCTAAAATTTCTGACGGCACACCTCAGCAAAAAGAAGTATATGCAGAACGCAGCCAGCAGATTGCAACCGAAATGAAATATGTTTTTTCTCAAATAAATCAATAAAATGACTGTTACCAAGAAGTTAAGCTTTCTAGACAGGTATCTTACCTTTTGGATTTTCATTGCCATGGTCTTGGGCGTCGGCATTGGTTATTTTGCGCCAAATTTCCCGCATTTTCTGAATTCCTTCAACCATGGCAGTACCAATATCCCCATTGCCATCGGGTTGATTTTAATGATGTATCCACCCTTGGCGAAAGTAAACTATTCCCTTTTGCCGAAAGTTTTTAGAAACACTAAAATCCTTTCCATTTCCCTAATTCTGAATTGGATTGTTGGCCCTGTATTGATGTTTGCTTTGGCTATTATCTTTCTCAGTGACCATCCGGAATATATGGTCGGCCTTATCCTAATTGGACTGGCGCGTTGCATCGCCATGGTTTTGGTCTGGAACGATCTTGCCGAAGGCAGCAGTGAGTATGGTGCCGGTTTGGTAGCGTTGAACAGTATTTTTCAGGTTTTTGCCTATAGTTTTTACGCCTGGCTATTTATTACGGTGCTTCCGCCCTATTTCGGCTTTGAAGGCGCCATAGTAGATATTTCCATAGCCACCATAGCGGAAAGTGTTGCTATTTATTTGGGTATTCCCTTTGTGATGGGAATATTAAGCAGATATATTTTGGTGAAATTAAAAGGTGATACTTGGTACAATACAAAATTTATCCCTACCATATCCCCATTAACGCTGATTGCGCTTTTATTTACCATTATAGTTATGTTTTCGCTGAAAGGAGAACTAATAGTGGAAATACCGATGGATGTTTTGATTATAGCAGTGCCATTGCTTATCTATTTTACGTTGATGTTTATCATAGGCTTTTTCTTTACAAAGGCTATGGGAGCAACGTATGACAAGACCGCGGCGGTAGCTTTTACTGCTGCCGGCAATAATTTTGAATTGGCGATTGCCGTGGCCATTGCTGTTTTTGGATTGAATTCCGGGCAGGCCTTTACAGGGGTTATCGGCCCCTTGGTGGAAGTTCCAGCGCTAATTTTATTGGTGCGGGTTTCTTTTTGGCTGCGGAAAAGATATTTTGGTGAGTATGTGAATTAGTTTTCTTTAATATGCTAAATAGCTTCGCAACAACCTCTCGATTCCCCTTCGACTAGGTTATTTGGGTAGGTTGCGCGGATGGGCTTGATTGCTGGCGTGGTAGCTAATTGAATCAATTGATTATTGCTAATTGTTACATGTTAACTGATAATTGCTATATTTGGTTTCTCCCCGATTAAAAAAGCGCCCTGTTACGGTTTTCCGTAAGCTAAGGTTTTGAATTTGATATATATTTGGAAAAGTAAATTACACCTATATAGGAAATAAACTGCACGTGGATATTTCCTTTTTAGGGCTAATATCAAAAAAACAAAATGTCAGTCTACAAGAAAATACCAGGAAAAGAACCAATAAAAATTTCTAATAAAGGAAATGTAGCGGAGGAATATGTAAATACTTTATCTGAAACCGCTTATTTAAAATATTGGTGCTATCCTAATCCAATCGATATCAGTGGAAATAAAAAAGAGATTTGTGATTTGCTGATTCTGTTTTTTGACACTGCCATTATTATTTCAGTCAAAAATTATGATCTAAAAGGCGATTATGAGAGATACAAAAGGAGAGTCATTGAAAAGTCATCAAAACAGCTCTTTGGAGCAGAAAGAAAACTGTTTAATTCTCAAAAACCTTTAGACATTTCTCATCCCGAAAAAGGAGTAGAAACTTTTAACCCTATAGAATACAAAAATGTATTTCGCATAACAGTTAGTGTCGGTGAAGATTTTGAAAATTATGAATTCGTTGATTCTAAAGAAGGAAAAGGAAGTGTTAATATATTCAACAAAGAAACTTTTGAAATTATTACAGAGGAGTTAGATACTATTAAAGATCTAGTAGAATATTTAAAAGCTAGAGAGGATTTATTGATAACAAACTCTGGTAAAAAATGTAATTGTACAGAGAAGGATTTATTAGGCCATTTTCTAATGAATCAGAGAACGTTCGATGAAAATATAAAAAAGGATTTTGAAAAAGCTACACTAGAGTTAGTCGGTAAATGGAATGAATATATTAACAACAGGTCAGTGATACTTAAAAAACTGGCCGATGAAAACAGCTATTTCATTGATAAAATTGTTGAAAATGATGTTTTACCAATAGAAAATGGAGTGCTTCTTGCCAAAGAGCTTATGTCTTTAAGCAGGTTTGAAAGAAGAATTATGGCAAACAAGCTATTTTATATAGTTAAAAAGTATGAAAATCAAAAAAATACTTTGGCTAGACTTTTTTTAAAATATAATCATATTGGATTTCTATTCGTGTATTATCCAGAAAAAAAACCAGAAAAAGAAGTTGATTTTATTATGAATAAGGCTCCAGAATTATATGCACATAAGCACAATACAAAAAAGATAGTTGTTCTAGGCGCTACGGATGGATTAAAACAATGGAAATTTGGATTATATTTAGCTAGCGATTTAAACGAAACTCAAAAAAAACAACTAGATCAAATTGCCGATAAGGCGGGTTGGTTTAAAAGAGAAATTAAAACAAAAGAAAATATTAAAGAGTATCCGAATGAGTAGATACTAGCCCTAACAATGCATAACACCCCTTGCTTGCTAAACGAGTTACCGGAAAAAACGATTTTCACAATCAACCACTCCTCTAAACTGAATAATTTGTACCTTGGAAATCACACAAGGAGGCGTTATACAAGACCGTTGTGCACAATATTAAAAACGAGAAATGAAATATCGAGATAAGAAAATAAAGAGTGTTTCGGAGTTGATCAAGAAACTAAAAGATGATTCTGCTTTCTATGCGGGTCCAATTTGGTATAGAGGACAATCGAAAAAGGATTATAAGCTTATCCCATCATTCTATCGTAAAGTGACAAGCACATCTGAAATGACATTAATAAAGAAATTCAAACAAAATGCCACTTTGCTAATGAATCATCATTCAAGTAACGACTTTGATTGGTTATTTATAATGCAGCATCATGGTGTTCCTACAAGACTTTTGGACTGGACTGAAAGCTCCCTCATTGCCTTGTATTTTGCTTGTTGTGATAACCCAAGTTCGGATGCTGCGTTATGGGTGCTATTGCCAACAGAACTGAACAAACATTCTGGAATTGAACCAGAAGAAACTTATGATATTCCAGGTATAGGAGATCTTGGTAATCATGACCCTAAGAGCTATCATGCAGACAGAACAAACACTATGGGACCTGCCGCAGCAATAACCTCAAGGAATACATCTCGCATGCAGGCGCAACAAGGAACATTTACCATTTTTCACAAAAAGACTACTGCTATCGAGGAGATTGGAGACAAAAACCATGTTTGGAGATATTTAATTCCCTCGGAACACAAGAAAGATATTCTAGCTGAATTGAAAATTTGTGGAATAGACAAATTCCAGATGTTCCCTGAGTTAGCGAGTATAGGTGAAACTTTAAAGAAAGAAATCTAATGAACTACATTTCAACATCTCCAAAGAAGAACAGCAATATTTTAAGGTTAGTTTATGAAAAGGAATCAATTAACCTTAGTCCAGAATATCAACGAAATGGTGAAATATGGCCATTAGAAAAAAGACAACTTCTCATTGATTCAATCCTAAATGACTACGACATACCTAAACTGTATTTCCATGTCTTAACACTAGAAGAAAAGAAGAAATCAGGCTATGAGTATGCTGTAATAGATGGTCGGCAAAGAATTGAGACAATTTTCAAATTCATAGACGGAGAATTTCCATTAAGTGAGGACTTTGTTTTCTTGCCTGAACCTAAGTTAGACGCAAAAGGACTCTATTATAAAGACATAGCAGAACACTATCCAAAACTAAAAATGGTGTTCGAATCATTCGAAATGCCTATTGTATGTGTTGAGACTGACGATTTAGAATTGATTGATGACATGTTTCTTCGTTTAAATGAGGCTGTACCATTAAATGCAGCAGAAAAACGAAATGCCATTGGCGGACCATTGATACAATCAATTAAAAAATTAGGAAAACATAGTTTTTTCAAGAAAAAAGTCAAGTTCTCAAACAAGAGATATCAGCATCTTGAGGTTGCAGTAAGGCTTCTTTTTATTGAACACTACCTGCAACAAGAGAATAAAGTGTACGACACCAAAAAGACATTTTTAGATTCCTTGGCTAAGAAGTACAAGAAAGACAAGAGTTTAAATGCAAAGAGTATCGAACAAGCTGTTTCGAACATTCTTGATGAACTTGTCTCCATATTCGCTGATAAAGATGCATTGCTTAGAACACAGAGTATTATTCCTATATATTATTTGGCGGTACGTAGTGTACAAAACACAAGTGATTTGAGTAAGATATCAAGACCAAATCTATTGAATTTTAGAGATGATATAACTCGAAATAAAACGATAGCAGAAGATGATATTTCGAAGGCGGATTACTCACTAATAGAATTTGACAGAATGTCTTTACAAGGAACCAATGATGCAAGTTCAATAAGGGAGAGAAGTAGAATCTTGCTTGAATACCTTGATATTGACAAAAAAATACTGGATACAAAAAAACCTAAACTGCATTAAAACACAGTTTAGTTAGACCGTTGATAACACTAGGAACAAAACCAACGACATAGAGAAAATCCAAACTTAATTGATTAATTCGTGTGTTAATTATTAGATACTTCTAGTATACCCCCACTTTACCCCAGAGGGCGCTAGGAATACATAGCCAAGAAAATCTACCATTCGCATATTCACATACGCACCCCTTCCGTAGCAATTGCCCATTATGGCATTTTAATTAGTTTTAAGTAATTTAGTCCTGAAAATCAACCAACTAATTAAAAAATTATGAAGTCCAGAAATGTATCGCTACTCGCTGGGATGAGCTATCTAATCATTTTCTTTGCCGCTATCTTTGCCAATTTCTTTGTCCTGGAATCCATACTTCAGGCCCCCGTGGAGACCATTCAGCAAAATTCCCTTACAGTCCGTTTTGGTATCGTGGCCTTTTTGGTAACCGTGCTTTTTGATGTTGTAATTGCCTGGGCTCTTTTTGAGCTTTTCAAACACCATCCCTTATCGCGTTTGAGCACCTATTTTAGATTGATACACGCTTCCATTATGGGAGTAGCCATATTTGCACTTCCCTTGGCCTTAAGCAAAAACACAGCTGAAGAGATTCTATATCAAGCAGAAATATTCAATACCATTTGGCTTATCGGCCTTTTCTTTTTCGGAATGCATTTAATCCTTCTGGGCAAAATCATAAAAAGACCTCTAATTATTTCAATTTTTCTGATGATTGCCGGCGCCATGTATATGATCGATACCCTTGCCCATTTTCTACTTGAAGATTACGCCTCGTATGCTAGCATTATGTTGACTTTGGTAGCCGTTCCGAGTATTTTTGGGGAAATGGCTTTTGCGATTTGGCTTTTGGCTAAAGGTGGAAAAAATGAAACTTTAAGTGCTGACTAGAAATGAAATTCTTTAGAAAAGTTAGACAAAACCTACTCACTGAAAACAAGTTTACCAAATATTTGGTCTATGCGCTGGGGGAAATTGTTTTGGTAGTAATAGGTATTTTAATTGCATTGGGCATCAACAATACCAATGAACAACGAAAACTTGCCGCTGTGGAGCAGACCTATTTAGTGGGTCTTCGGGAAGAATTTCAGACAAGCAAAATAAAATTGCAGGAGTTGATAAACGTAAACCAGCAGAATTACCTTGGAGCCAAAACATTGTTAGGATATATCGCCAACCCAACCCAAAGTCCCACCGAACTACAATTTTCCAGCTTATTGTACACCACTTTTTCTGCAGCAATAGATTTTAATCCCAATAATTCCCTTCTTTATGAAATGGTGAATTCGGGCAATTTAAAAAATATCTCCAATGCCGAGTTGCGCAGGAAGCTCACCAATTGGATTTCCCGAATGGAAGATATTTCGCGACAGGAGGCAGAGCTGGGAGTGCAGCGTGAAAAGGTTTTGGATATGTTCAAAAACGATGCACACAGTTTGGGCACCATTTTTAAGCACGCAGGAGTTTACACTGAATTGGATTTGCCAAAAACCGAAAATGAAACAAGCAACCTGAGCTTATTGCAATCCACGGCTTTTGAAAATAACATTCTAATGTTTATCATCACCAGCTATGCCACCGAAAAAGCCCACTATGACCCATTGATGAAGCATCTGAATGATATTCTAAGCTTGTTGGAAAAAGAAATAGAGCCCTAATTGACTATTTTATATTACCATACAAATACTGAGAGCTATCTTCTTCCTCTACCCCTACTCGATTTGTTATTTTGGCTTTTCGCATGCGTATTCACCTTTGTTCCAGCATTCCGTCCACGGCTGTGTCGTTGTGCTTTTTGTTGCTTCTTTTCTTCCTCGGCGGCTTTTACATCGGCCATAGTTTCGGTGGGCTGAAAATTGGTAAGAGTTTTCGGCTGAAGACGTTCTCCTATCAGTTTTTCAATATCCTTTAGATAACCAACCTCATCAAGGCTCACCAAAGAAAGTGCCTCGCCGCTGGCTCCTGCCCTTCCGGTACGGCCTATTCGGTGTACATAATCTTCGGAAACATTTGGCAATTCAAAATTGATAACGTGCGGCAATAACGGAATATCCAAACCACGCGCAGCNATATCNGTTGCCACCAANACCCGNACTTTTCCTTCCTTAAATCCTGATAGCGCTCTTGTTCGCGCNCCCTGACTNTTATTTCCGTGGATTGCCGCNGAAGTNATTTTNGCCTTTTCAAGTTTTTCACTCAANCGGTTNGCGCCGTGCTTGGTCCTNGTAAAAACCAAAACCTGTTGCCAGTTTCCTTCNGAAATAAGTTTTATAATNAGATCNGTTTTTTGGGCTTTATCNACCCTGTAAACCGTCTGTTCAATTTTTTCNACCGTNGTATTTTCAGGGGTGGCCTCCACCAAAACGGGGTGGTGCAAAAACTCGTTGGCNAGTTTTTTTATTTCCTTTGAAAAAGTAGCAGAAAACAAAAGATTTTGTCTTTTATTCGGAAGCAAGGCAAGTATCTTTTTAATATCGCGCAGAAAGCCCATGTCGAGCATTCTGTCTGCTTCATCTAAAACAAGTATTTCTACTTTTGATAGTGTAAGGGCTCGTTGATCTACCAAATCCAACAAACGTCCAGGGGTAGCTACCAAAATATCCACTCCGTTTCGCAACGCGCGAATTTGTGAATTGGCACCCACACCACCAAAAATTACGGTGGAACGAAGGTCTGTAAACTCACTGTATTCCTTAAATTCATCCTGCACTTGTGCGGCGAGTTCGCGGGTTGGGGTAAGTATCAAAGCACGAACGGGGCGCTGGCGCAATGTGGGCTGGTTATTTAATATTTGAAGCATGGGTAGGGCAAAGCCGGCGGTTTTTCCGCTTCCGGTCTGAGCCGAGGCCAGTACATCTTTTCTTTCTAATATTAAGGGAATTGCTTTTTGTTGAATTGCTGAAGGCGTTTCATATCCTTTTTTGCTGATTGCTTTCAGCAGGGCATCGGATAGCCCAAGTGATTTAAATGACATTTTTTAGATATTAGATTTTAGACATAAGACTTAAGATTGAATGACCTAAGACTTGAGACCAAAAAAATGAGTATTATATGATTTTGATTATTTGTGACCGCTGCGCTTGGAGATAGTATATCGCGGCGCTTTTAGAATTCGGTCTTTTTTAAAAACCATTAAAACTAAGAAGACGGTTTTAATAAGTGGCGAAGGTACGGCTAATTTTCTGCGTGGAGATTTTTATTGTGAATTTGGCAATAAATATAAAAAGGGGTATCTTGATTAAACTATAATATTCTAAAATATGCTTGGTGGCTTTGGCAGTATTAACCATATGATTGTTACGCTTCGTAACAACAAAAAATTATTGCCTGCAAAGCGATCTTATTTTAAAAATAGGAATTACAGCACTATAAAGAATGAATACTACAATGCCGTAGGAGATGCATTCAATATAAAAAACGCAAATCCAGAACAGTTACTTGCCATACGGAAGAAGATTATTAGAAAGCGCAAAAAGGAAGCCCGTACATTTTTTTTCCTTTTATGCATTGGTATTCCATTAATTGTTTTGGGACTTTATTTTAGCTTTCACAATTTTCGGTTTGGCTTTCCGACTGTGAAGACTGCACAGGAAGTATCTCTCGAAAACAATAACGAAGAGGAATACATGTTCTTTTTGAAGGACGGCGATGCCTGGTTGCAAAAAAGAAACTACTACAACGCCGTGTTTCAATATAAAAAGGCCGTAGCCCTTTACCCTTCAGATTTTGAAGCCAATTATAGATTGGCATTGGGCTACAGTTACCAATGCCAGTATGATTTTGAGAATTGTGACAACGGAATGAAGCTTATCCTAAAGCTTGAGAAAGAATTTCCGGACAATAAGGACATTCAAAATGTAAAAGCCATTTTTGTTCATTGGGGAGCGCAATAGATTTGATTATAACATTAATCTCCCTATCTTTATAAACAACTAACAACCAATCCTTACAAAAATGAAACGACTATTACTCATAGTAGTACTAGCTTGCGTTTCGTGGAGCAGTCTTCCCCAAACTTCTTCCAAAACACAAGAAGACACGCTAAAAAATTCCGCTTCGGAAATTGTGCCAATAGTTGAAGATACGCTTCAGCAATACGAAAATTTCAAAAAAACGATTCAGCTTTCCAAAAAAAACAAGGATTTTAATACCCTCGGGGAAGCTTACATCGGTTTGGCAAAATGGCACGAAGACCACACGGTGCTGGATTCCTCCATCGTATATTTGAAAAAAGCCATTTCGGTGTATGAAAAACAGGAAATGACAAAAGAATTGGCCGAAACCTACCTTTTGTTGGTAACCAACTATAGCGGCACCGCAGAATATGACAAAGGCTCAGATACTGTTTTTAAAGCTTTGGCACTCTATGAAAAATTAGGGGATCAGCAGGGCGTTGCACAGTGTTATACGAAAATATGCGACCTGCTTTACTACTCCGATAGTTATGCCGAAGGTGCCGATTATTGCAAAAAGGCAATTGCCATACAAGAAAAAAACGGCTATGAAGAAGACCTAGCCCTCTCCTATCGCCGGCTCGCCGAAAACCAATTATTTTTGGGCGATCTGGATGAAAGCTTGGCAAACATGAACCAAGCCATCAATCTTTATAAAAAAATTGGCGAAACGGGTCCGCCAATTTTAGCCTGCTATAACGGCCGCGGAAACATCTATAAATATATGGAGCGTTATGAGGAAGCCATTGAAGATTATAACCGTTGTTACGAAGGCGCAAAAGCAATTGGGCTGGAACGCTATATGATGCCACCAACGGCAAATATTGGGCACGTTTATTTATTACAGGGAAAATATGCCGAAGCCCTACCCTACAATTTAAGGGCTATTGAGATTATGAAACGCATAGGCAACTCCAAAAATCTTTGGGAAAACTACATGCACGTTTCCAACATTTATAAGGAATTGGGCGACTATAAAAATGCCTTGGAATACCATGAACTTTACGAGCAAGGGCATACGGAATATTTAAACACCATTATTGCCCGAAAGGATAGCGAACTGCAGGTAAAGTACGAAACGGCACAAAAGGATTTGGCTATTTTGGACAAGGAAGCAAAAATTGCACAACAACGAAAAACCCAATGGCTTTACATTGGTATTGCGGGATTGTTGGCGATTATTCTGTTTGGAATGTATTTTACGTTGAAAAACATCCGCAAAAAAAGAAAGTCGCTGGCTATTTTGAATAGTGAACTCGATGCAAAAAACAGACAGAACGAACTACTGCTAAAAGAAATACACCACCGCGTTAAAAACAATCTGGAAATGGTGAAAAGCCTTATCGCCCTGCAATCGGCAAAACTTGAGGACGGTGCCAGCAAAGAAGCCATGCTCGCTAGCCAAAACCGTGTACAGAGTATGGGTATAATTCACCAAAAATTATATCAGGGAGAAAATTTGGGCAGTATAGAGATGAAGGATTATTTTATGAATTTAAGCGAAGGGGTGCTGGATACATTCAATGCTGAGGAAAAAGTAAAAATTGAATGCGCCATGGACCAATTGAATTTAGATGTTGACACTGCAGTACCTATCGGATTAATTGTAAACGAACTTTTAACCAATGCGTTAAAATACGCCTTTCCAGATGGCGTAAAAGGACAGATAAATATTAGCCTTGTTAAGGAAAACAATGATCTGCTATTAAAAGTAACAGACAATGGCATCGGTAAAACGGAAGGTTCCAAACCCAAAGGAACAGGTTTTGGCACTCAATTAATTCAACTATTGACCCAACAATTAAATGGTACCATTTCCGAAGAGCACATCAACGGAACTGCGGTATTTTTCAACTTTAAAAATTTTAAGACCGCTTGATGGAAAATGCAATAAAAATATTGATAGTTGAAGACGAAATGGTCATTGCCGCCAATATCTCCCTACAATTAACGGAGTTAGGATATGAAGTCACGGGTGTTTTGCCGCGCGGAGAAGAAGCAATTGCTCAAATACAAATTGACAAACCAGACATAGTGCTACTGGACATTCGGCTGAAAGGCGAAATGGACGGTATTGAGACTGCACATGAGATCCAAAAGCAATACCACATTCCTATCATCTATCTCACGGCAAACGCCGATGAGGACCATTTTAACCGCGCCAAGGAAACGCATCCTTATGCATTTATTTCAAAACCCTTTAAAAAACTGGATTTACAGCGCGCCATTGAGTTGACGGTAGATAGAATATCAATTGAAAACACTTCAGAAAAAAATAATGGCAACGGCAACAATTTTATTAATAATGAAAACGCAACAGATTTTATATTGAACGACCGCATCTTCGTGCGCCATAACGAAAAGATGTTGAAAATTGATATTAAAGACATCTACTATATTGAAGCCGATCGGAATTACTGTCGCATCTTTTCTCAAGATAGAGAATATCTTTTGGTAATGACCTTAAAAGATATTGACGAAAAACTTCCACAGAATCATTTTCTTAGAATACACCGCTCCTACATTATCAATCTTTCACAAATAGATGAAGTAGCCGGTACCCACGTAGTTATTTCGAAAAAAGCCATCCCCATGAGCAAGGCTATGCGGGCAGAACTTCTTAAGAGACTGCAAACCATTTAAATTTTTTGACTGTTTGAACCAAGACAATTGGAGCCACGACTCTTAATTATTATAAATGCAATACTTAATAATAATTTCTAAGAATCCGTCGTGTATCCGAACGTCGTGTGCCAATCTTAATTTTTCTGGTTCGGCAAATAAAACCATCCCTTCGGACAGAAATTGACCTTCTTCGTCCTAAATCGCTTTTAATATTCTCTGATTGTCAGTTATTTAGATGCTCTCCCCAGAACATTTATTTATAACTAACCGAAATTTTCAATCATGAAAACAATTAAAGAATTTTTAGTTTACATTATCTCCCTACCATCATTTAACCTAAAATTTGGGATAGCTTTTGTTATCGCAATACTGTTTCAATTTACAGGTATTGCCCAACAACAATGGACCCCTTTGGACCCCAGCAATATTGCCCAATTAAAACCAGCAAAGCAAAGCAGTGTTCATAATGGAGGAGCCGCAAACCGAGCCGTAGATGGCAATACGGACGGTAATTGGGGCGCCATAAGTGTAACGCATACCCAAGGAGAGGACAGCCCGTGGTGGGAAGTAAATCTACTTGCAAAATATAAGATTTCTTCTATAACCATATATAATCGTACAGATTGTTGCCCAGAACGGTTGAAAAATTTTACGATCAGAGTTTCGGACCAACCCTTTAGCGGAAACTACGGCGGTGAAGTTTTTGGCCAAGAAGCCCAATGGTTTCAAGGAAATAAAACTTTCTCAGGCAACATGATAGGCCAATACATTCGCATACATTTAAACGGTCGAGATGCATTAAGTCTGGCTGAAGTAGTTGTAAGGGGCGAACCCGTGCTAGTACTAAATGATGGCGTGTGGGCTGAACCTGCAATCGGCAAAGATGAAAACCTTGCCCTTGGCAAAAAAACAAGACAATCGAGCACCCATGAATTTGGAGTTTCCAATAGAGCAAATGATGGCGTTACCGAAGGCCATTGGGGAAATGGCTCGGTAAGCCATACCCAAGGGGAGTCAAGACCTTTTTGGGAAGTAGATTTAGGCAAGAAATTTCTTGTAGATGAAGTTAAGCTTTACAATCGTACCGATTCCTATAGTGACAGATTAAACAATTTTAATATTTGGGTGACCAACAGACCGTTCGACCAAACTACGGGTCGTATAGTCCCTTTTGCTGAAGAGCCCACAAACTTTCTTCCCGAAACAAATAAATCGTATACAGGTAAAAAAGTAGGACGTTATGTTCGTGTTCAGCTTAAAAATTCGAACGCCCTTACTTTAGCCGAAGTAAAGGTCTTTGGAACAGAGATTGGCGATCTTAGTCAGGGCGAGGCAGAATCTAACGTATTGTATAAAGTTAGCATCTTCCGAAACGTTACTCCCATTGAAAACTCCATAAAATCATCCATTACCACGAGTGTCTCTGAAGGAATGGATTTTAACAGAACCGTAAGTTCTGAGGACCAAAAACATTGGTCATTATCTACTACGGCCAAGGCAGCGGTAAATTACGCAATTGTCTCCTTCGAACTTGAGGTGACCGCTGGCGGCGGGGGCACCACTACCAACCGCGAGGAAAATTCACAAAGCAATAACGTAACCCAATCTACAGAGCAAAATACGGAGATTTCCCAAATGGTACCCGGCGGATGCACCCGCTATGAGTTTCATAAATTCATCATTAATCAAGCTCCCGTAAATTATAAATTCAATGGAAAAAATTATTCATGGTTCAAAATCAATGAGCAGGCCAAACCTGTGGGAGATATAACGGTGATGGTTTTTCCCAATGATGTAAAGCCAGACTTAAAAGCTACTGATGATAATTGGGTGACAGCTTATAATTATGAAAGAGTGCTACAAAGCCATCCAAACTATGTGCAAGCAGAATAATAAACAATATATACTAACTAATTTAAATTTAAAATAATGAAAAAACTACTCTTTTTAGGGCTTGCAATAGTCCTTTCAATAACAGCTTGTCAACAACAGGAAAAACGCTACACCCAACAATCCCCAGAAATTGACACTTACAAAAAAGTGATTGATGCTTACGAAAAACAAGACTGGGAAGCCATGGCCAGCCATTATGCAGATACTGCAAAAATAATGAACAATGTGGAAGAAAAAGATGGTCAAACACTTACCCAACTGGTGCAAATGAATAAAGACGACGCTTCGCTCTTCTCAAGCTGGGATTATGTAGACGGAGAATCTGAATATGAAATGGTAGTGACCGATAAAGGCAAAACCTACGTAAACTTTTGGGGTCTTTGGAAAGGAACGCTCGCCGCCAATAACAAGACCTACACCATTCCTACACATATTACTGCCCAGTTTGTGGACGGCAAAGTGGTGAAGGAGTTTGGATATTGGGATTTATCAAAAATAATGCTGGATATGAGAGTAAAGGAAGAAATGGAGAAAAGTAATGCCGAAGAAACCGAAATGGATGGAGGTTCCATATCTGAAAACAAAGAAGGCAATTAACCCTTAGGTCTTTATATAATTTACAACAAACTAAAAGATACCCGCTTTCGCGGGCATAAATTATGAAAACAGTAGGTATCATAGGCGGTTCAGGCTTTATAGGAAGTTATACTACCAAGAAATTTCTGGAAGAAGGTTACAGTGTAAAAGTATCGGTAACCGACATTAAAAAGAGCGAAAAATACCAACATCTTTTCAATCTTGAAAACTCGGATAACCTCAATATTAGCGCACTAAAAGTAGAAGATTTAGAAAATTTGAAAGATTTCATTAGCGATTGCGAAATTGTTGTCCACGGCGGCACCCCATTTCAACTTGATGTTGAAGATCCACAAAAAGAACTTTTTGACCCGACCATTAAAGGAACCGAAAATTTTTTGGAAGCCATTCAGGAAGCTCCCATCATTGAGAATGTTGTTTTTATAGCTTCCGTGGCAGCATATAACACCAACTTTCCCCTGCCTGCGGGAGGTAAAAAACCGCATGACACTTTCAACGAAAAAGACACACCTTTTATAAGTGAAGAAAGCCATCCGTATGCTCAGGCTAAGTTTATTGCAAACAAGACCGTAGAAAAATTTATAGAGGAAAACCCAAAACTTTCATTTGAAATCACTTCGGTTTCTCCTGTTGGGGTTATGGGAAAATCGCTTTCAAATAGAGAAGATTCCACTTCAACCGGGTTGCAGTTTCTCTTTAAAAACAAAATTGCGCCCAATCCATTTGTACAAATGCTCTATGATACTGATGCGGAAATGGCTTCGGTAGATGTTGCAGATGTGGCGGAAGCAGTTTTTAAAGCTGCTACAATTTCCGGACTGCACGGTAAAAATTATTTATTGAGCAGTGAAAGCTATCCCATTAGCGATATGAGCCTGATGTTGAATCACCAAACCCCAAAAAATAACGCAAATATAGTTTATCAAAACACACTTGCGGTGAACGATTTGGGAATAAAATTCAGGCCCGTTCAGGAAACTTTAAACAATTATTCACAGTAAAATATCTAAGAGAATATTAACCAAATAAATACATAACTAATGAAAACAAAAATTCTCTCGGTAATGATGCTTATAGCGTTCATTTCCACAGCACAAAAAAAGAACGGAACCGTGTATATTGAGCATCCTGCTATAGATGTAGTACAGCAATTTGTAGATGCAGCCGTGGCAGGTGATAAGTCTAAAATGGCCACTTATCTAACAGATGATTTTAGAGCTTTTAATGGCGCTACAGATAATATGGGCGATAAGGGTATGGACAAGGAAGCATTCCTTGACAATCAAATGGTTTATTTCAACCAGTTGGATTATTATTCCGTAACTCCTTTTCCAGGCTCCTATCCAGATGCCATTGAATATAAAAAGGACAATCCAAATGGTGAGGTATGGGTACAAACGTGGGATTTGCTGAAAGGGGTCCACAAAACCACTGGCGTAAAAATTGACGCCGCTTCCCATAGATTATACACGCTTACAAAGGACAACAAAATCAAAAACATCATTTTTTATAACAATGGCGAGGTAATAGATGAAATCAGATCCAGTTTTACGGATAGAAAAAACGGAACTATCTACAACCACCACGACTACATAAATACGGTTCGGAAAATGATGTATGCTTTTGAGAAAAAGGACTTTGATAAGGCTTATAGCTTTTATGATGACAAAGCAGTATTTGTAAACTCAAGCTCACCAGATTATGAAGACACACCCTTGGCGGAGCAAAAGGAATTGGACAAGCAATTTTTTGATAGATATGATATTGAAAACTTAGAGATGGTAGGCTACCCAGACTATCTGCACTATGAAATGGGTGATGCCCATGTGGTGCAGTCATGGTGGAATATCCACTTAAAGCGCAAGGCTGATAAAAAAGAAATCGTTGTACCAATTCACTATCAGATGTATTTCAATGATGACGGAAAGATAACTTCTGAAACTGCCTATTATAATCCAAAACTTCTGGATTAATATATAACCCACACACTCCCCCATTAATTGGAAAAATTTAATCAATATCAACCAGTTCGCTAACTGCGATCACAAATTAAAAAACATGAAAAAATTAATCTTTACAATGCTCTTATTGCCACTTTTGGCAATTGGACAGGAAAGCACCGAATACGGAGTATTCGAAACGGCAAACATTACTCCAAATCCAGCACAAGTAACCCAGTTTGAAAAGGGGTTAGCAGAACACAATAAGAAGTATCATGGCGAGGGACCTTATGGAGTAAGAGTTTATTGGATAGCAAACGGACCAAATACAGGTAGTTATCATTGGAGTATGGGACCGTTTCCATGGAGCTCTTTAGATAATAGACCTGCTCAAAAGGAGGGTCATGACAACGACTGGAATAAAAATGTAGCCCCTTACACAACGGTGGGGAGTGGCGCCCAAAGCTACTGGCGCAGTCATCCTGAACTTTCTCGTTTTCCAAAGGATTTTACCATAAAAAATATGTCAGTAGATTATTGGGACATCAAAAGAGGCAAATATGAAGATGCCATGAAACTAGTTGAAAAAGTCAATAAAGTGTACGTTGCAAAAGCGCCCAATGAAATTTGGGGCATCTACACCAACGAATTTTCAAGCACCAAAGAAGGTCGTGACTTGGCCGTGATTTCTTTTTTCGACAAATCTGCTTGGCTGGGCCAGGATAACAGCATTGCAAAAAAATATGAAGAAATGAACGGTGCCGGAAGTTGGGCTCAATTTATAAAAGATTGGATGGAAGTAACCAATGGCGGTGAAACCGAAATTTGGATTTACCGTCCAGATTTGAGCGGTATTAGCGGTGATGTAAAAGTTGCATCCTCAAAGTAAATTTTAAAGAAAATGTACGGTGCAGCTTGGTTGCACCGTACATTTTCAAAATAGGGAAGTTAGAAAAAATTAAAATTAAAGTTATGAGCACAAAATTAATTACTCTTCTAAGCATTCTTTTTACAGGCGTCTTTTGTTCACAGGCTCAAAGCAACGACCCGCATGCAAACCATGATTCTGCCATAACAGGAATTACTTCGGAAAAAATTTTAATGGTTTTGGATATCACAGTGAAGGATTCCCTTAAATACCAACAGTATCGATTAAAAGCGGAGCCTCTAATTGAAAAATATGGCGGTATTTATTTGGTACGCTCTGGCGGAATGGCATTTGATATCGATTCAGAAAGGAAGGTAACACCCGTGGAAGGAAATTGGAATCCAAACCGATTTATAATCCTGCAATGGGAATCCATGGAACAACTTCAGAATTTTGCTTCTTCGGAAGAATATAAAGCCGTGGCAAAATTGCGGGAGAATTCAGCTTCAACCAAGTCGATTATCGTAAAAAAATATCAATAATTCCAAATAATTTCTAAAATGAAAAACATACAACCTTTAATAATATTATTAACATTTTTAGCCATCATTTTTAGCACAGGTTGTAATGAAAAACCAAAAGCTGAAACCACAGTCGAGGAATCTGAATCCATTGAAACAGTTACTGAAAGCGAACAACCTGAATATTTTCTACTACGGCCAGAGGTTGAAAAAGCATATGGCTATTCCCATGCGGTAAAAATTGGTAATAGCATTAAAATATCCGGTGCCGTGAGTATGGACGATGAAGGAAATCCAACTGCTATTGGCGATCTAGAGCAGCAAATGAAAAACTGCTATGCCGATTTGGAAAAAGTTCTAAACCACTTCGGTTGCTCTTTTGATGATGTAGTTGTGGAAAACGTATTCACCACAAATATGTCCAAATTTTTAGAAGTTGCCGCTTATAGGGCAGAAATCTATAAAAACCATTTCCCAACTGGATCGTGGCTTGGCATAAAAGAATTGGCGCTTCCCGAATTTTTGATAGAAATAGAACTTGAAGTACATAAACCACAATAAATTAAGTCAACATGAAAACAACATTAAAAAAATACTCTTTATTAATAGCACTTATAGCGATAACAAGTTGTGTTTTTTCTCAGGAAATTAAATCAAACCAAAACGTGACCATAATTGATGGACTTTACAAAGCTTTTTCGGCTGGAGATATCCCATCAGTGCTTGGTGCTATGGATGCAAGTATAGTTTGGAACGAAGCCGAGAGCAATGCTCTGTCCGATGGCAATCCATATATAGGGCCCGACGCAGTTTTAAATGGGGTATTTGCAAGAGTTGGGGCAAACCATGAATATTTTACATTGGAAAATATTCAGCTGCACAATATGGACAATAACCAAGTATTGGCAACGCTGCGCTATGATGCAAAAGTGAAGAAAACCGGAAAAACCTATAATGCGCAAGTTGCGCATCTTTGGACACTTAAGGATGGAAAAGTAATTGCTTTTCAGCAGTTTTTGGACACGAAGAAAGTTGCGGAAGCAGAGAATTAAGATGCTATTTCCCGATAACAAATTTCAATATAACAAATAATACGAATAAAAAATTCAAGCGGAGAAGACAGTTTCCCCATGTCCATAAATAAGAATGGAGGATTTAATCCTCAACTTAAAATCTAGAATCATGGCAAAAGAAACTACTATCAGAAAAAGAAGATTAGGAAGGGCACTAACCGATAATGCCTTAACAAGGTACATTACCTTTTCGGCACTGTATATTGCACAGGGAATTCCTGAGGGCATTACCTATTTTGCCATACCTGCCTGGTTGGCCATGAA
Organism: Aequorivita sp.; assembly: GCA_002715485.1. Lineage (GTDB taxonomy): Bacteria > Bacteroidota > Bacteroidia > Flavobacteriales > Flavobacteriaceae > Aequorivita. Next base: position 59,425 of record PAZL01000022.1, read on the forward strand.
CGGCAAATCGGCCATGGAAATCGCTGCCTATGTAGGGGTGATTGGAATTCCGTGGAGTTTTAAAATTATCATTGCACCTTTAATGGACCGTTTTACCTTATTGGCAATGGGACGTAAAAGACCGTGGGTAATTTTTGGGCAGCTGGGTTTAATTATCAGTTTTCTAGGTATCGGACTTGTTCCGGATCCATTAAACAATCTTTCCGCTTTAATGGCTGCTGGCTTTTTTATTAGCTTTTTTGGTGCGTTTCAAGACGTGGCAACCGATGGAATGGCGGTAGATGTAATTCCCGAAAATGAGCAGGCTCGGGCAAATGGCCTGATGTGGGGAACAAAAACAATTGGCATTTCGTCTTCGTTGATTATAGGTACTTGGCTTATTAATAATTTTGGTTTTTCAACAGCTATTTCTTCCCTATCTATCGCAGTCGCAACTATTATGCTTTTCCCAATTTATTTTAAGGAACGGCCTGGCGAAAAAACAATGCCGTGGACAAATGGTAAAGTTTCGCCAGATTCAAAACAAACACAGTTGAAGAGCTGGAAGCAAATTTTTAGAAGCCTCTATAAAGTTGTAAGATTAAAGTCGAGCATGGTGTTTGCCTTCGGCGTTTTTGTAGTAGGATTAATGTTTGGTTTAATAGACACGCTTTTGCCAATTTTNAGTATNCAGGAATTAGGATGGACCAACTCATATTTTTCCAATGTTTTTTCAATTACCACGGTCGTGGGCGGTTTTTTAGGAATGTTTATTGGCGGCTATNTGGTAGATTATTTCGGTAAAATCAGAATGCTTTCGGTGTATTTATTTTGCATTACACTTCTGATTGCGGTCTTTGCTTCCCTTTCCAATTTATGGAGCAATAATATAATCATTTATACTTTCATTCTTTCCTACTATACCCTTTATACATTTTTATGTATTGCGGTGTTCGCATCGGCCATGCACCTTTGTTGGAAAACGGTTGCTGCTACACAGTTTACGCTTTATATGGCGCTCTCAAATATGGGGCGTGCGGCTGGAGCTGCGATGCTGGGTGTTTTAAAGACAAATTTTTCTTGGGAAATCGTATTTCTTATTATAGCCATTATGCCTGTTATCATGGTTATTCTTATACAGCTTATAAATTTTAAGAAACACAGGGTTACCGTAGATAGTTTTTTGATTTTGAATCATACGATAGTGGCGCCGCAAGTGATAAAAGATTAATTATTTATCCATTTTTTTTAAAAGAATTTAAAGCCTAAAAAAGAGACTGTAAGAATTATAATGAAGTGGGAGTTCCCTAGATTGTTTCGTTTAAAAACTTTTCTCAATTCTTTTCGAACTTTACCTATCTTTAAATTCTGAGAATAAATCTTCAGATAAACTATGAATATTGATCAAATTTTCAAGAATAACCAAGCGTGGGTAAACGAAAAGTTAGGAAAGGATCCTGATTATTTCAAAAATCTTTCCGAAGGGCAAAACCCCGAAGTACTTTATATAGGTTGCAGCGACAGCCGTGTTACCGCAGAGGAGATTATGGGCGCAAAGCCGGGAGAGGCTTTTATATTGCGCAATATTGCCAATATGGTTTCCAACCTAGACCTCAGTGCGATGAGTGTTATTAATTATGCAGTTAGCCATTTAAAAGTAAATCACATAATTGTTTGTGGCCATTACGGGTGTGGCGGGGTAAAAGCTGCCATGCAGAGTCAGGATTTGGGAATTTTAAATCCTTGGTTGCGAAGTATTCGCGATGTTTATAGATTGCACAAACAAGAACTCAATAAATTAGATAGCGAAGAAGAAAAATACCGCAGACTGGTTGAACTAAATGTTCAGGAACAATGCGTAAATGTTATTAAAACTGCCGATGTACAGATAGCCTATCGGACTAGAAACCTAACGGTGCACGGTTGGGTAATGGATATGGCAAGCGGGAAATTGATTGACCTAAAAATCGATTTCGATAAAGTGTTGAAAGGAATAATGGAGATATATCATCTAGACTAAAAACTAAAAAAAATAAAAAATGCTGCTATCTATCCAGATAGCAGCATTTTTCTAATAAAATACCCGTATTATAATTGCGGAAGAAGTACTTTATCAATAGCATGAACAACACCGTTTGATGCTTGTACGTCCACGACTATAATATTACTTACTCTTCCATTTGGATCAGTAAGTGTGGCGTTTGAGGCGTCAACAACTAAGTCGTCCCCAAGCGTTGATACGGTTCCATCAACTAAATCTGCTGCACGAACATTCGCTCCTGCAATAACGTGTGTATTTAACGTAGCCGTTAGTGTAGGTCCATCAATATCATTTAAGCTACTTGCACCCAATTCAGCCAATAAAGCTGTAAAAGCAGCATTTGTTGGGGCAAAGACCGTGAAAGGAGCAGGAGAAGTTCCAGCTGGAGTAGACAAAACGCTCACAAAATCTGGTTGATCTGCACGTGTCAAGGCAGCAACCAAAGTAGCAAACGTTGGGTCGGCAGTTGCAAATGTAACAACCGTGGGCAATGCAATTACGGTATTTACAGCGTGAATCACTCCATTGTCAGCCTCAATATCTGCGGTTGTTACGGTAGAAATTCCATTTAATTTTACCCCGGAGGATGTATTTACATACATACTTAAATTAGCTCCAGACGAAGCTTCTGTTGCCAAAGTATTAATATAGCCTGTAGTTAAATCGCTTGCCATATTTACACCATCAACCACGTGATTTAAAAGTACATTGGTAAGCAAATCGGTTGGAACTTCATCCAAACTTGCAAAGCCATTCGCATTTAAAAACGCTGTAAAGGCTGCATTATTTGGAGCAAATACCGTAAAACTTCCTTGTCCGTCAAGGGTTGCCGTAAGACCTGTTTTATCTAGAGCGGCTTTTAAAGAGGAATAATCATCATTTGATGCCACAAAGTCAGCTATCGTATTCGTTTGTGGGTCTGGGTTTGAATCATCGTCATCACTACAGGAAGCAATTCCCAAAGCGATAAAAACAATAAGCGAGATTTTCAGTAAATTTTTCATGAGTTTTCAGTGTTTATAAGTATTTATATTAGTCTGGCAAAACTATTTAAACAAGGACTTCATACAAAGCACTTTAACTTTTGTTTAATCTTTTAAAAAAAATATTGAACATATTTTTAAGATAGAAAGAAATTTATTGTTTGAGCACAAAACTTATCTTTATGCACAGGTTTAACCAATTTTCAAATTATATTATGAAGTACACCTTTTTATTAATTTCGTTTTTGCTAACTACAATCACTCTTTATTCCCAATCAGAGAAAGAAAAAGTAGAAACTACCATTACAAAAAATAAAATTGAAGGTCACATTTATTTTTTAGCAGATGATCTTTTGAAAGGAAGACAAACCGGAACACCCGAAAATAAAATTGCAGCTGTTTATCTTGCCAATACCCTCAGAAGCTATGGTGTAAAGCCAGTTACCCAAAACGTTATGACAGGCTCAAACACCGAAAGTTATTTTCAAGAGATAAAATTGAATAAAGTTAGTCCTGTAAAGCGTTTGCTTTTAGCCATAGACGGAAAAGAATTAAAGAGAAAAGTGGTTTTAAAACCAAGTAAGATGGAGTTTACAGGTGAGGCTGTTTATTTAGGTTATGGGCTTGAAAGTGATTATAAGGGAAAAAATGTTTCGGAAAAAATTGTAATCGTAAGATCTGGCGCACCCAAAGTTACAGATATCCGCGCAGCTTTCGGATTGGTGGAACAGAAAGAACAATTGGCAAAAGAACATGGAGCAGTTGCGTTGATTGAACTTGTTGACGCCAATGAAACAACTTGGGGCTATATTGACCATAATTTTAATAGTGACCGTATAGAAATTGCAAAAGAAAAAGAAAGTAATGATGCAAAAAAAGGGCTTGCCTACCTGTGGGTCCATGATGAAAATAATATTCTAGCCAAGTCCCTTGAATCTAATAATTACATGACTACAAAACTGATGATTGAGGGCGAGAACAAGCATACAATCATTTCACAAAATGTAATCGGAATGGTTGAGGGAACAGACCCTCTATTAAAAAATGAATTTATTATTTACGCTGCGCATTATGACCACGTGGGCATTGGCAAGCCCGATGAAACAGGTGATGAAATATACAATGGAGCCAGAGACAATGCCGTTGGAACAACCACCGTTTTAAGCATAGCCGAAAACATTGCGAAATATCCAACCAAACGTTCGGCACTTTTCATTCTTTTTACCGGAGAGGAAAAAGGATTACTTGGAAGCCAATATTATGTTGAGAACCCCTTGCTACCACTAAACAAAATGGTTTATTGTTTTAATAGTGACAATGGCGGGGATAATGACACTTCGATAATTTCAATTATAGGACTAAGCAGAACTACCGCAGCCGCCAATATTAAAGAATCCGCCACAACTTTTGGGTTGAAAGCAATTGATGATGCCGCTCCAGAACAAAATCTTTTTGAAAGAAGTGACAATATACACTTTGCTAGAAAGGGCATCCCCGCCCCGACTTTCTCTTTAGGTTTTCAATCTTTTGATGGTGATGTTACAAAATATTACCATCAGCCCTGCGATGAAGCCAATAATTTGGATTATGACTATTTGCTGAAATTTTTTCAGAGTTATGTTTTGGCTGGAAGATTGATTGCCAATGATCCAAAAACACCAAGGTGGACTGCTAATGATAAATATGAAGCAGCAGGAAAGGCCTTGTATGGAAAATAATTTTATAAAAAAAGCCACGGGGAACCGTGGCTTGATTTTGGGGACAAAAAAGGCAATTAAAGTTTTTGGAATGTCAAGTAATCAGTACCACCGTTACCTCCACTAACATCAAAGAGTTCAACTCTTGTGTTGTTATAGGCCACAACATCCCAATCATCATTAAATTCATCAAAAGGCATAGCGGTTCCAAAATTCAATATCACATCAAGACCATTGCTACTATTGACAACACTCCAAGTTCCACTAATGGTATTGTTGTTATTTTCTGCAAGAACGGTTCCGTCAGAATTAAAAGTAAGGTTATAACCATTATAATCATTGGTTTCGTCGTCGCCATCATCTATATAGCTTTGCACATACCATTGTCCATCCATTAAAATGTTGGACAGTTCTGTAGTGTTTCCCCCTCCATTACAATCTTCGTATGGATTTCTACCGAAATTAAGGTAATCCGTTCCACCATTACCGCCACTAATATCTATTAATTTAATGATTTGGGTATCAAAGCTTGTTACGTCCCAATCATCATTTAAATCATCAAAAGGATCATCGCTGCCAGATATTTCGAAATTTAAAACAAGGTCTATTCCACTACTACTATTAGTAACCGCCCAAGTACCATTAACCGTGTTGTCAGTGCTTGTGGCCGTAACAGTTTCATCAGCATTGAATTTAAATTCATACGCAACATAATGACAGGTTTCATTATTTCCATCATCCTCTAATAAATTTACATACCATACACGATTTATCAAATTATCAGTAAACTCAGAAGAGTTTCCTCCACTGCCACCGCCACCGCCATTCGGGTTGCGTTCGTAGGTTAGAAAATCCACACTTCCGTCCCCGCCGCTAATGTGTTTCAGTTTAATGATATCTTGAGTGGCTTCAATAATATCCCAATCTTCGTCTAGCTCATCAAAAGGATTATTTATTCCGAAGAATAGATTTAAATCTGGAGTATTGCTATTGGTGAGGCTCCAAGTTCCATCCACAGTATTTGAAGTACTTATGGCTTGAGCAGTATGGTCTGCGTTAAAGGTAAATTCATACCCAGCAAAATCACTAGTTTCATCCTGATCATCAAAAAAATAAGTTACAAACCAAGAGCCTGTGGTCAATAAAGTTTCAAAATCTGAAGGAAATCCACCGCCGTTAGAAGAACAGTCGGAAATCAAGGTTACCAATTGAGCATTGCTATTAACCTCAACGGTAGTGCCATCCTGTAATATAACGTTAATTGGAAACTGCAAGGCAATATACGCTCCAGGGTCTAAGGAAAGTAATAAGGCCAGAAGTTCACCATCGTTACCCACAGTCTGGGTTCCTGTTTGTTGCTGATTTGAATTATAGATAAAGAAAGTAAGTGGATAAACAAGGTCTATACAATCTATAGAAGAATTATTGTTACCATCTGAAGTGCGAAGCAATAAATCTCCTAATTCGGAATTTACGGTTACCATGTTTGTGTTAGAATCATCAAAAGGTTGTGAATCTTCAGTTGTACAAGAGCTTACTAAAAAAATTATTAAGTAAGCTAGAAAAGTGAATTTGGTTAAGTTATTCATATTAATATATTTTAAGTTTTATATCATTAGGACAGGTAATCATATAAAAACCCTACCCATTTTTTTTGCTTTTTTAATAATAAAATGAACAAACTCATTGACCAAAAGAATAAAAAAACCTCCGTAAAATGGAGGTTTGGCAGAAACAATAAAAAATTCTTTCAATATGGGATAAAACAAAAAAGCCGCTCAAAACAGCGGCTTAATCATGGGGATAAAAAGGAAACTATAGTTTTTCGAAAGTCAGGAAATCGGTACCACCATTTCCACCGCTTACATCGGTAAGTTCAATTTTTGAATTACTCACCGAAATAATATCCCAATCATCAGAAAGGTCTTCAAAATCTGCAGGCGAAGCAAAGAAAATATTGAAATCTGTGTCGTTTGAACCGCCATCATCATCGCTGGAATTACTGTCGGTCACAGACCAAGTTCCTGTTACTGTTGTACTTCCTTTGACAGCTACCAAGGCTCCGTTTTCATTAAAAGTAAACACATAGCCAGTAAAATTTGAAGTTTCCTCATGATCTGAATCAAAAAAGTAAGTTATTTTCCAACTGCCGCTTTGCGCGGTATTTATGGTTTGTGAAATTGTTGTGCTCTGTTGCTGTTGGGTATTGTCATCATCTTTGTCGCATGACATAGCCAAACCTGTGTAAATAAAAATAATAAGTACTGCTTTTAATAGAATTTTCATAGTTTAAAATTTGTTTATTATCTGTTGTATTAATTCTTTTTAAAAATCAAGGTATCTTCAATTTCCCCATCACTATTTCGGGTAATAAAAGTTACTGAGGTGGGCGAATATTGAAGTGTTTTATACTCGTCATCATCAGCGCCATTTATGGGGCTGTCCATATCAAATTCAAAATTTAATTCTTGCCCTATCACGGTTACGATCCAAATTCCATCAACGTTTTCTGAACCATTTGTGGCCAAAATAGTTTGATTGCTAAAGAAGGTAAAATCAAAATCTGCAAAATCTGAAGTTTCATCATCACCGTCGTTTAAATACTTTTCAATATACCAGGTACCTGCTTGAAGAATATCACGGAGTTCCTGAGGATCTGGGCCACCGCCGCCGCCATTTGGCTCGCGGCCAAACGTTAGCAGGTCTGTTCCACCACCGCCACCACTCACGTCAGAAAGACGGATAATGGTTTGTGTAGCTTCCAAAACATCCCAATTGTCATTCAATTCAGAAAAATTACTGTTTGTGCCTGTTTCAAAATTTAAGATAAAATCTAAATTACCGCTATCAATTTCGGCAGTCCAAAATCCATTAATTGTATTGTTACTGCTTACGGCGATTGCTTCTCCATTTCTTAAAAACGTAAATTCATATTCATTGAAATTTGCTGTGTGGTCTGACCCATTTTCCTCTAACAAGTTCACAAACCAACTTCCGGTGCTAAGGTTTTCTATGAAAAGATTTAACTCTGTATTATTCCCGCCGGTATTGGGATTGCGACCAAACGTTAAATAGTCTGTGCTGCCATCGCTTCCACTAATGTGCTTCAGCTTTATAATCCCAGAAGAGGCTTCCAGTATTTCCCAATCTTCATCTAATTCATCCAATGGCGCATTTGTTCCGAAGAAAAGATCGAATTTAAAATCGTTAATGAGCGCCCAGGTTCCAGCTATGGTATTTCCAGATTTTACTGCCTGCGCCGTTCCATCTAAAGCGAAACTAAACTCAAATCCTGCATAATTATCAGTTTCATCATAATCATCAAAAAAGTATTCCACATACCAAACCCCAGTCGTCAAATCTTCTTCAAATTGCGAAATGTCTATCGGGTCGGTATTGGTATTTGCCACACAGTCCAAAATCAAGTTTTGCAATTGTTGGTTGCTGCTTACTTCTACAGTGGAACCATCGGCAAGTATTACGGAAATAGGGAAATCTAACCCGATAAAGTCATTTGGTCCCAAACCCTGCAGAAAACTGAAAAGTTCCAAATCATTATTAATGGTAATATTTCCCGTTTGTTGTTGATCTGCATTATATGTAAAAAAAGTAATTGGATATACAAAATCCAAACAGCCTATTTCAGTATTGTTTGAGCTGCAAGTAGCCGCTAGAGCGTCTAATTCGGCCTGGTTATTTACGGTTACTTGAGAGAAATCAAACAATTCAAGGCTAATAGGGAAACTAATTTCCAATGTATCGATATCATTGGGGAACTGATTGAAAATCTGTTCAATTAACAAAAAATCCTCCGGTGTGTTTATTGTCACCTCCTGTCCGTTGGCCACCACCGTTATTGGAAGTATTATTGAAGCACAACCATTCCCGTCAACCAAATCATCATAAGCTCCAGGATTTTGGGCTGTACGCAACAACAATTCCGTTAAGGGGGAATTTGCCGCGATAGTATCCTCGGGGGTTTCATCAATAAATTCTTTTTCTTCTTTTTGGCAGGAAAAAAGTACTACACTTAAAAGGAGCCAAATAAAGTAAAGTAAAAGTTGAGTTTTTTTCACGCTAAAAAAATATTGGTTTAAACTAAGAACAATTAAATTTAAATAAACCCTACCTACCAATTTGCAAAACTTTTAAATATATTTGAAACCCATCACCAGTTTATGAAAAAACCCCAAAACGTTTGTAACGAAAATACATTTAACCGTTTGTATGAAGCTCATAGCAAGCCAGTCTGGCGGTTTATTTATTTTAAATGTGGTGATACAGCGCAAGCTGATGATTTGGTGCAGGAAGCATTTATAAAATTGTGGCAAAACTGCGCCAAGATTACGCAAGAAAAAGCAAAATCCTTTTTATATACTGTTTGCAATAATGCTTTTTTAAACGAAGTAGCACATCACAAAGTGGTTTTAAAGCATGCGAAAAGGCAACCGGAAAAAACCAATTTTCATTCCCCCGAATTTTTAATGGAGGAATCCCAATTTCACGAAAAACTTAAAACTTCACTTGAAAATCTTTCGGAAGCGCAACGCACCGCTTTTCTTTTAAACAGAATTGAAGGAAAAAAATATGCTGAAATTGCTGAAATGCTAAACATTTCGGTGAAAGCAGTAGAAAAACGAATGAGTCAAGCTTTGGCGACGCTTCGGAAGGAAATTGGAAATATTTAATTTTAAGGTAGGGTAACAAGCTGTTTAGCTGTTTCACCTATGAATACACAGAAAATGGAGAAAGACTACTTATTGCACAAATGGCTGAACAACGAAGCCACTCCCGAAGAACTGGAACAATTAAAAACCGATCCGGAATATGCATCCTATATTCAGATTTCAAACGCTACTTCGGCTTTTGAGCTTCCGCAAATGGATAGCGAACCAAACTTTAAAGCCATTTCAAACAAAATAAAACCCGTCCATCAATTACACAAACCAAACATTTTTTCAGTTGTTTGGAAGGTTGCCGCAATCTTTGCGGTTTTGTTGGCTGGCTATTATTATACAACTACTTTGGACACTTCAGTAAAAACTGATATTGCCCAGACTGAAACATTTTCATTGCCCGATACTTCTGAAGTTATCTTAAACGCAGGTTCAAAAATTACATACAACAAAAAGAATTGGGCCAAATCCCGCGAGCTTTCTTTGGATGGTGAGGCTTATTTCAAAGTAACAAAAGGAAATAAATTCAGCGTAAAGACCGTTGAAGGTACTGTAAGTGTTCTGGGAACGCAGTTTAATGTCTTTGTACGGGATGGGTTTTTTGCAGTTGCCTGCTACGAAGGGTTGGTAAGCGTTACTTATAACGATACAATTTTAAAAGTGCCCGCCGGAAGTAAAATACAGATTGAAAACGGAAAATTAATGATGAACGAAACTGCCGAAGACCCCTCGCCTGATTGGCTTGCTGCAGAAAGCAGTTTTGAAAATGCGCCTTTGTCAATTGTAGTAAAAGAAATTGAAAGACAATATCCAGTAAAGGTTACTTTGGAAAATGTGGATTTCGAAAAAAGATTCACGGGCAGCTTTACCCACAAAAAACTTGACCTTGCTTTAAAAGCCATCTGTGAGCCCCTTCAGTTGCAATATAAAATAGATAAAAACGGAGCAGTACATATAGATGCCAAAAATAGCAAGTAGCTACAAAACCATTTTTTTTCTTTTAGTTTTCTGTGCTTTCGGAACCAGATCGACAGCGCAGGAAACTGAGGAAACATTTCTCTTGTCTTATTTAAAATCTTTGGAGCAGAAATATGATGTCCGGTTTTCTTACGTTCGCAAGGAAGTGGATGAAATTAAACTGAAACCACTTTCAAAAAAAGATGTCTCCATAGAAATTGTCCTTTCCTATCTTCGTGAAAACACACCCTTACTTTATCACCGTATCAACGAACGCTATATCACCATTACTACAAAAGAGAACAATGGCAGTCTATGTGGGCGGATAATCGATTTTGAAACCCAACTGCCATTGGAAGGCGCAACAATTATTTCAGAAAACAATTCGTTCAATACAATTTCAAATGCGGAAGGTTTTTTTTATATCCCAGTGCAAAATAAAAATGTAAACTTTACGGTTTCGTTTGTTGGTTACAGCTCAATTAAAAAAAGTACTTCCAGCCTTTCCAATGATTGTTCTGCCCTGCTTTTGGTTCCTTCTGTTTCTGAATTGGAAACCGTTATAGTCCAAAATATATTCACAAAGGGAATTGATAAAAATTTAGATGGGTCAATCGCTATTTCTACTGAAAATTTTGGACTGTTACCCGGACAGGTAGAAGGGGATGTGTTGCAGATTACGCAGGCCTTGCCTGGGGTTGAAAGCGTGGACGAAACTATTTCAAACATCAATATTCGCGGGGGAACTCACGATGAAAATCTATTGCTTTGGGACGATATAAAAATGTATCAAAGCGGACATTTTTTTGGGCTAATTTCGGCTGTAAACCCAGATATCACTAAAAATGTGACTATTTATAAGAATGGGACCAATATTCGTTATGGCGAAGGTGTTTCGGGGGTTATAAATATGCATCCAAAAAATAGAATTTCCTCAGAGACCGAGGCGGGAATTGGGTTCAATTTAATAAACGGCAATGGGTATTTGGATATTCCAGTTTCAGAAAAACTCGGTATTCAAGTTGCCGCAAGAAAGTCCATCAACCATCTTTGGGAATCGCCTATTTATAATAATTACACCAAACGGATTTTCCAGGACAGCGAAATTTCCAATATCGAAAACACCGAGAATAATGTAGCCTTGACAACTGATGAAAATTTCAGTTTTTACGATTTCAGCGCCAAACTACTCTGGGATATTTCGGAACAAGACAAAGTGCGCATCAACTTTTTGACTATTGACAACTCACTGGATTTTACTGAAACCTTGGAAATCAATTCACAATCAAAGACCAGTGAACTGGACCAACGCAGCTTATTGGGTGGGGTTTCGTGGAATCGGCTTTGGAATGACAACCTTGAAACTACAGTATTGGCTTACGGTACTTATTATTTGTTGGATGCAATAAACAAAGACATTTTCACAACTCANGAACAAATCCAAAAAAACGAAGTTTTGGAAACTGGCGCTAAACTTGACGCTACCATTGGGCTTTCACAAACTATAAAATTCCAAACGGGGTATCATTTTTCCGAAATAGGAATTGCAAACACACAAGATGTAAATCTGCCTCGATTTCGCAATTATGAAAAAGATGTGTTGCGCACACACGTGCTTTTTGCTGGGTTAAATTATATTTCCATTAATCAAAAAACATCTGTTTTTGGAGGGGTTCGCGGAAATTATTTTTCAAAGTTTGATAAAATTTTGGTTGAACCACGATTGAGTTTGAATCAAAAGTTGGGAAATGGTTTTGCAGTAGAGGTTTTGGGAGAATTAAAAAGCCAAAGCACAACACAGCGAATCGATTTTGAAAGTGATTTCCTTGGTATTGAAAAAAGAAGATGGGTTTTGGCCGACGAAGAAAATACTCCAATCTTAAAAAGCAAACAAGCTTCTGCCGGGTTAGTTTACGGCAAAAAAGGCCTTTTTATAAATTTGGAAGGGTTTTACAAAATAGTGGGAGATATAAATAGTGCAAACCAAGGGTTTCAAAACCAATTTCAGTTTACAAAGGCCATTGGAAATTATACCGTAAAAGGCGTTGAATTCGTTGTGAACAAAAAAACAAAATCGTTCAGTACTTGGCTAAGTTATACATACAGTGAAAATGACTACAATTTTGAAATACTTACGCCGNCAAAATTTCCCAATAATNTGGATATTCAGCATTCNGCAACGCTTGCAGGAACTTATTCATGGAATACCTTAAAAGTTGCTTTAGGGCTGAATTGGCACAGTGGAAAACCCTATACTATTCCGCTAGAAAATTTTGAAACTACCACTGAAGGAGGTATAACAACCATCCAATTTGACGAGCCAAACAACGAGCATGTGCCAGACTATTTTCGCGCAGATATTTCTGCGGAATATCTTTGGAAGCTCTCCCCTTCCATTGATGCCAAAATAAACATCGCGCTCTTGAACCTGTTGAATACTAAAAATACCATTAACGTCCGATATGCTCTGGCACGAGATGAAAACAATAAGGTTTCCGTTAACCAAATAGAGGAAATTTCTTTGGGTATTACTCCAAACTTTTCGTTTCAGGTTTTATTTTGAAAATTACATACGCTCTGGAACATCAATTCCCAAGAGGGAGAATGCACTTTTTATAACTTCTCCAACCGCTTTTGAAAGTTTTACGCGGAAAGCTTTTTCAACTTCATTATCCGTAGCGAGAATTGGCACGTTTTGGTAAAAGCTGTTGAATTCCTTTACCAAATCATAGGTGTAATTTGNAATCAAAGCTGGGCTGTAATTCTCTGCAGCCAATTGGATGGTTTCAGGGAATTGCTGGATAATTTTTATAAGTTCTTTTTCCTTCGGATGCATTTCAAGTTCATCAAAAGAGATTTCCACTGCGCTTATGCCAACAGCAGCAGCTTTTCGAAGTATAGACTGAATCCGCGCATAGGTATATTGAATAAATGGCCCCGTATTTCCTTGAAAATCCACACTCTCTTCGGGGTTAAAAAGAATTCGTTTTTTGGGATCAACTTTTAGGATATAATATTTCAAAGCGCCCAATCCTATCATTCGGTAAAGCGCTTCTTTTTCCTCTTCAGAAAATTCATCAATCTTTCCCAGTTCTTCAGAAATAGTTCGTGCCGTGTCAGTCATTTGCGCAATCAAATCATCGGCGTCAACAACTGTTCCTTCACGACTTTTCATTTTCCCTGAAGGCAAATCTACCATTCCATAACTTAAATGGAAAAGATTTTCAGCCCAGCTGTAACCGAGTTTTTTTAAAATCAAAAACAGCACTTTAAAGTGGTAATCCTGTTCGTTTCCAACAGTATAAATCATCCCGCCCACATCGGGATGATCTTTAACCCGCTGTACGGCAGTACCTATATCCTGAGTCATATAAACCGCGGTGCCGTCGCTTCGTAAAACCAATTTTTCATCAAGCCCCTCTTCGGTCAAATCGCACCAAACAGAGCCATCGTCTTTCATAAAAAAGACGTCTTTTTTGATGCCCTCTTCAATAATATCCTTTCCCAAAAGGTAGGTATCGCTTTCGTAATAATAAAAATCGAAATCTACGCCAATGGCTTTATAAGTTTCCTCAAAACCTTTGTAAACCCAGCCGTTCATTTTGTTCCAAAGTGCAACGGTTTCTTCATCGCCGGCTTCCCACTTTCGGAGCATTTTCTGGGCTTCNAAAATTAATGGCGCTTGNGCTTTTGCTTCTTCTTCGGTTTTCCCTTCGGCTTTTAAAGCTTCTATTTGTTTTTTGTATTCCTTATCAAATTTTACATAGTAGTTCCCAACAAGTTTATCGCCTTTCAAATCAGTATTATTGGGAGTTTCCCCATTTCCGAATTTCTCCCAAGCCAGCATACTTTTACAAATATGTATCCCGCGGTCGTTAATGATTTGTGTTTTATACACTTTTTTCCCGGCAGCTTTTTCAATTTCTGCCACGGAATAGCCGAGCAATACATTCCGAACGTGCCCCAAGTGCAGCGGTTTATTTGTGTTTGGAGATGAATATTCTACCATCAATGCTTCTTTACCCTGCGGAACTTTTCCGAAGGAAGAAAAATCAGGAACGGAGTTGAAAAAATTCAAATAGTACGAATCGCTCAAAACAATGTTCAAAAAGCCCTGTACAACGTTGAATTTTTCAATCTCAGAAACATGTTCAACCAANTAGTCGCCAATGGCCTCNCCTATTTGCACAGGATTTCCTTTAACCACGCGCAACATCGGGAAAACAACAGCGGTGATATCGCCTTCAAAATCCTTGCGGGTGGGCTGTAATTCTACCGTTTCAAGTTTTGCACCGTAGAGTTTTTCGACTGCGATTTTAATTTGGGTTTCCAATGTTTGCTGAAATGTCATACTAAAATTTTAGAGTGCAAAGATACTTTTTTGAATTTTGAATTTTGAATTTTGAATTTTGAATTTTTGGAAGCCATCAAATAACTTTCTTTTAAAGTTTTGGTAATCTTCAAACACAAAAACCAAACGTCCTTTGCCGAAAAAACTATGGACATTTTTTTATATGTATTTGCCGCGCTTTTTTCAGTAATAAACCCATTGGGTACGGTACCAGTTTTTGTAGGATTGACGAGCGATGAAAGTACTCAAGAACGCAATAAGACGTCTCTTTTGACCACGATAAATGTNGTGGTAATTTTAATCATTTCCTTCTTTGCCGGAACCTATTTATTGGCCTTTTTCGGAATAAGTTTAAACGCACTCCGGATTGCAGGAGGAATGATAATAGTAACCTCTGGCTTTGCGCTGTTGACGGGAACTTTTTCAAAGCACAAAGGGATGAAGAATAAAAGGGTGCAAAAGGATTTGGACAAACGCGAAAAATTTTCGCTCACTCCACTTGCAATCCCTATGCTTGCAGGGCCTGGCTCCATTTCACTATTGATAACATTCAATCAGGAATATCAAAAAACAGCAGATATATTTTGGGTAATTCTCGCTGTATTGGCTGTGGGGCTATCCACATTTATAATTTTGAGAAGTTCGCANTACATNAGCAAATTTTTAGGTGCTTCGGGCATTAATGCCATTTCCAGAATAGTTGGATTTATTGTAATTTCAATAGGTGTGGAATATATCAGTGCAGCCGTAATTGCTATTCTTCAAAACATACAATTTTAAATATTAACGACGGTTTTTAAGCAGTGCGCCAGCAATAAGCGCCAAAACCCCAATACCAATCATTCCAAGTGTTTGATTGGTCAATCCTTCCTTTGCATTTACTTCCAAGGGGCCTATATCCAAAACTTGTTGCGGAACAAAAGCATTGTAAAGCCCGAAGATTATTAAAACCACCCCTACAATTAGCAATACAATTTTTAAGATTTTCATGGTTTTTTGGATTATTTGGTTGAAGATTTAAAGATACCGTTTTGGAAAATAAAGCAACCCATAACTTAACTGGTTTTTAACTAATGTTTAATTTTTTAAATTTATCTTTAAACAAAATATTTCAAGTTGAAAATTCTACTCACAGGTGCCAATGGATACATTGGTATGCGATTGCTTCCCGAACTTTTGGAAAANGGACACGAAATTATCTGTGCCGTTCGCGATAAAAATAGACTTTCGCTCGACCCAGAAACTACAAGAAAAGTGACTGTAATTGAAATAGATTTTGCTGAAGTAATAAATTACGATTCCTTTCCCAAAGACATTGATGCGGCCTATTATTTAATCCACTCCATGAGCGGTTCNACCAAAAATTTTGANGAAGTTGAAGCNCNNTCNGCNGAAAANTTNAATAAATANATGGCTTCCACCAGTGTGAAGCAGGTTATTTATTTAAGTGGAATCATTAATCAGGATGAGCTTTCAAAACACCTTTCTTCCCGAAAACAGGTTGAGGAAATTTTATACAAGGGCGACTTTCACCTAACAGTACTTCGTGCCGGAATTGTTGTGGGTAGCGGCAGTTCTTCCTTTGAAATTATTAGGGATTTGTGTGAAAAATTACCTGTAATGATTGCTCCAAAATGGTTAAAGACCAAGATTCAACCCATAGCCATTCGCGATGTGATTGCATTTCTTTCCGGGGTTTTGGGGAACGAAAAATGTTTTGACCAGTCTTTTGATATTGGAGGACCGGATGTACTGACTTATAAGGAAATGTTGATGAAATATTCAAAAATTCGCAGACTCAAACTGTGGATAATTTCGGTTCCGGTTATGTCGCCACGGCTTTCTTCATATTGGCTATATTTCGTCACCTCTACTTCATATAAACTTGCTGTAAATCTTGTGGATAGTATGAAAATGGAAGTTGTGGCAAGAGATAATAAATTGCAGGAAATTTTAAACATAAAGCCTATTTCATACGAAGAAGCAATAAAAAAAGCATTTTTGAAAATTGAACAAAACCTCGTGATTTCCAGTTGGAAAGATTCGCTAGTGGCCGGAAGAATTTCAAATTTGAAAGAATACATCCAAGTGCCAACATATGGTTGTCTTAAAGACAAAAAAGTGTTGAATGTGGACGACCCCGAAAGAGCATTAAAGAATATATGGGCCATCGGTGGAAAACGTGGCTGGTACTATGGAAATTCACTTTGGAAAATCCGCGGATTTATGGACAGATTGGTAGGTGGAGTGGGTCTTAGACGAGGAAGAACGCACCCAGATCAACTTTCAACAGGCGATGCGCTGGATTTTTGGCGTGTGCTCTATGCTGACAAGGAAAGTAAAAGACTACTTCTTTTTGCCGAAATGAAACTTCCCGGCGAAGCCTGGCTGGAATTCTGCATAAATGATAAAAACGAATTGATACAGACCGCCACTTTTAGACCCAAAGGTTTGTGGGGCAGACTGTATTGGTATTTGATGTTACCCTTCCACTATTTCATTTTTGGTGGAATGATACGAAATATAGCCAAAGTAAAAAATATAGCTTAAGCCTTGGGCAGAAAGACTTCCGCCATCATACAGCGAGCGCTTCCGCCCCCACAAGTTTCAATGGTGTGAAGGTCACTGCTTAAGATTTCACAATGTTTTTCTATGGCAGCAATTTGCTGTTTCGATAAACTATTATGCGCAGCTGCACTCATCACCAAATATTTTTTGTCGCGCCCCTGTACTTGAAGCATATTGCCTGCAAAGTGATGCATTTGGCCCTCGGTGATTGCGATAATTTCCTTTCCGTCACTTTTTAAGTGTTGTACAACATTTTTCTTTTCCTTAGCATCATCGATCGTGTCCAAGCAAATTACACAGAATTCTTCTGCAAGACACATCATTACATTTGTGTGATAGATAGGCAATCGCTTGCCATCCACCGTTTGGTTTGCAGTAAAAATTACAGGCATGTATTCAAAATCTTCACAAAATTCAATAAGCAATTCTTCATCAGCGCGTGGTGACAGGGCGCAATACGCCTTTCGGTTTACACGGTCCATCAAAATACTTCCTGTTCCTTCAAGAAAAAAGCCTTCGTCTTCGGCAGGAGTATAATCGTAAATATTATTGATTTTGAAACCTTCGTTCTCCAAACGGATCAAAACTTCCTCACGCCTTTCACGACGGCGGTTTTCGGCAAACATGGGATAAAGACCTACATCGCCATTTTCGTGAAAACTGATCCAATTATTCGGAAAAATGGAATCTGGCGTATCCATCCTTAAATCATCATTTTCAACAATCACGTTTACGCCCACGCCTCGTAACTTTTGCACAAAAGCATCAAACTCTGCCTGGGCTTTGGTATTAATTTCAGCATTCCTTAGCGCTATGTCTTCCTGAAAAAAATTGTTTACTGCCGTTTGCTCGTTCATTCGGAACGCAACCGGGCGAATCATTACGATGGTATCTGTGATTTGTCTTGCCAATTGAGAAAAATTTTAGGCTGCAAATTTACAGGAATTTCCTGTTGAAAAAATGCTTTTAAAGGGGTAAATTAGCTATGCAAAAAAATACATTTTTTTAAAAACGAAAAACTATGGATACTTTAAAAATTTTAAAGGACGAACTCACTGAAGAATATAATACCACCAAAAAATTTCTAAATAACTTTCCCAAAAATAAAAACGATTATGCACCGCACAAAAAAAGCATGAAGTTAATGGATTTAACTACGCATATTGTTGATATTTTCCGTTGGCCAGGAGTAATATTGAAAACCGAATTTCTGGACTTTGCCGATGGCTACCATCCCGAAAAAATGGACGGTAAAGAAGATTTACTACAACAGTTGGAAAAACAGTATATAGCTGGCATAAAAGCTTTGGAAAGTGCATCGGAAGAGGATTTAACGCCTGATTGGAGCATACGGATGAACGGCCAAAAAATAATGGAATGGAGCAAATATGGAGCAATTCGTCATGGCCTTAACCAAATCACACACCATAGAGCACAACTGGGAGTGTATTATAGATTACTGGATATTCCGGTACCGGGAAGTTATGGGCCATCGGCAGATGAGCAGAACCGATAGATAAAATTTTGTGTCAAATTAAATTAACCGCGGCACTAATTTTGAATATAATACGTTATAAAAAAAATTAGATATCCCCTATGAAGAAAATCATTTTATTAGTTGCTGTATTTTTTTTCTCTTTTAAACTTTCAGCCCAAGAATGGCAGACCGATTTTGAAACCGCAAAACAAATTTCTTCTGAAGAAAATCGCCCAATAGTTCTTGTTTTCCAAGGAAGCGATTGGTGCGCCCCCTGTATAAAATTGGATCGTGAAATATGGAGTTCTGAAGAATTCAAAGCATATGCAAAAGATCATTTTGTTATGTTGCAGGCAGATTTTCCCAGAAAAAAGAAAAACTCCCTTCCCAATGTCCAGCAGCAAAAAAACAATCAGCTTGCCGAAAAATACAACAAGCAAGGTTACTTTCCTTTTGTAGTTATTCTTGATAACGAAGGCAACGTATTAGGCGAAGCAGGTTATGAAAAAACTACCCCCGCTGCATATATCGAAAAACTTGAATCGTTTGTGAAATAATTTGAAAAAAGCAATTCCTATATTAATAGCAATGCTTTGTGTGAATTTTACATTCTCACAAGAAATTTTCAAACGGACTTTAAAATTGATGGGCAGCCGTTTTGAAATTACAGTCGTCGCAAAAGATTCCATCGAAGCAAACGATTACATTGACGCGGCTGTTGTTGAAATAACGCGTATTGAAAAACTTATTTCCTCTTGGGATCCTGCTTCACAGACTTCAGAAATAAATAGAAATGCCGGCATAAAACCCGTAAAGGTTGATGAAGAACTCTACAATTTGATTGGCCGCTCCGTTGAAATTTCGAAATTGACCGATGGTGCTTTCGATATCAGTTTTGCCTCGATGGATAAAATCTGGAAGTTTGACGGCAGTATGACCCAAATGCCTTCCAAAGAAGCCATAAAACAATCCGTTTCAAAAGTGGGCTATCAAAACATTATACTTGATCCTGAAAATTTGACTGTTTTTTTGAAATTGGAGGGAATGAAAATAGGTTTTGGCGCCATAGGGAAAGGCTATGCGGCCGATAAAGCTAAAAAACTTTTAATAGAGAAAGGTGTCAGCGGAGGAATCATAAATGCCTCGGGCGATATGAACACTTGGGGAACACAACCCGATGGGGAGTTTTGGAAAGTTGCAATTACAAATCCCATGGACAAAAACAAGGCGTTTGCTTTGCTACCTTTAAACGAAAATGCTGTAGTTACTTCTGGTAATTATGAGAAATATGTTACCTTTAATAACATCCGTTACACACATATAATTGATCCACGTACAGGCTATCCCGCAACTGGAATTATTAGCGCAACAGTGTTTGCGCCTAAAGCGGAAATTGCCGATGCCCTGGCCACTTCAATTTTTGTGATGGGAAAGGATGTTGGAATTGATTTTATTAATCAACTCCCAAAAATAGAATGCATCATAATTGATGAAAAAGGTGAGATCTTTACTTCTGAAAATATAGAAATAGCGCATAAATAATGAAAAAAACAATAATTCTTTCGAGTATATTCCTGTTGGGCTTTTTAAATTCCTGCACGGTAGTAAAAGAATACGAAAAGGTAAATTTAAACGACCCTGATATGGTCTTGGGCGACAAACCTGTTGACAGATTTGAAATTAATGCTCAAGCATATCGCGAGGCTGCATCAGGAGCTAACGGAGGTAAAACCGGCGGCGGTTGCGGCTGTAATTAATATTTTATGAAGAATCTATTTAGCTTATTTATTATTCTTTTTTCGGCAACAATTTTTGCCCAGGATTCAACTTCAACCTACAAAAAACGGGTGCTAGAAGCCCCAGAAGTAGATTTTCTTGTAAGCTACTACAGTCAAGATGGTGAAAATGCTGCAGTAAGTGGTGGTATTGGTACTGAGAAACTTACAGACTTTACTCCAACTATCGTTGTTGCTATTCCATTAAATGACGATGATGTTTTAACAATAGATGCTGGCGTTTCAGCCTATACATCTGCATCTTCAAGTAACATAGACCCTTTTGATAGCGATAGTCCTGCCGACCCTTTTGTAGCGTCATCAGGGGCTTCAGCAAGCGATCTTTGGGCAGGTGGAAATTTTAGCTATTCCCACAGTAGTGATGACCGAAATGACATTGTAAGCGCCAAGGTTTCCGTTTCATCGGAATATGATTATTTCTCTTTAGGTTTTGGCGGAAGCTATACCAAACTTTTTAATGAAAAGAACACAGAATTAAGCGTGCATGCCAATGTATATTTGGATACCTGGAAATTACTATACCCAATAGAGTTGCGAGAGTCTTCAAATTTTATTGGTTTGGATAAGAAAAACAGAAACTCCTATTCACTTGGATTTGGGTTTTCACAAATATTATCAAAAAACCTTCAAGGGATGCTTTCTTTAGATCTGGTTCAACAGCAAGGGCTTCTATCCACACCATTCCAAAGGGTTTATTTTAGTGATTTTCCAGATCGTTTTCGTGAAAACTTTCAATTAGCAGATGATATTGAGAGATTACCGGATACTCGTTTTAAAACTGCTGTCGGTGGAAGGTTGAATTATTTTATTAATGAAATGTTTGTATTAAGAACCTATTATAGGTACTATTTTGATGATTGGGGGATTGCCTCGCACACTGCTAGCATTGAAGTTCCTATAAAAATTACGGATAAATTCACTTTATATCCTAGCTATCGTTTTTACAACCAGACTGCGGCAGACTATTTTTATCCATATGAAACAGCTTTGTCAACATATGAATTTTACACTTCAGATTATGACCTTTCAGAATTTTCGGCAAACCAATTCGGTTTTGGGGTTGGTTACACCGATATTTTCGCAAAGTTGAAGTTAGCAAGATTTGGATTGAAAAGTATTGACCTGAAATATGACTACTACAAACGCGATAGTGGCTTGCATTATAGTCTTATTTCTGCAGGATTTAAATTTATAGGAAATTAAGTTATGCACTCATAGCATCGTCTTGGCTAGGAAGATACTCAGCATATTTAAAAAGTAATTTTTTATAATAGTTGGTTTGGAGTGGGCCTTCTTCTATACACCCATCTAACGTTTCTTGCAAATCTGTATAACCCACCCAATCTGCAACAGCTTCATTTAAATTAAAAAGCCGTAGCGGATTTGTAGTTAAGGGTTTGGAATTCCAGATGGAAATTAATTTTTCTTGATAATCAATGTTTACATCAACAGCTTTGAAGTAGAATTTAAGTAAGGATGTATGCAATTGTTGGAATTCCTTTGTGGGACGAATATCGAAATTGCAACTATGCTCCACCAGCTTGCGCATTTTAAGCTGTATCGTATTTTCTATTGCTTTCATAACCTTTTACATATCTAAATAATATAGTAATTAAGATACGTAAAGTAGCTATATCAGCTTTTTATATAAAACGTATTTAGCGTGAGTTTAACTCAAATTCCTATAATGAGTTAAAAAATTAGGAAAGCAATTAACAGATTTTTAGTTTTTTTCCTGAAGACCTTGGCTTTCCCAATTTAAAAAGCCACCTTCCATATCGTAGATTTCTTTAAAGCCCATTTCTTTCAATATTTTTGCTGCGTTGGAACTTCTTTTGCCACTTCGGCAGTAGACATAAATTGGTTCGTTCTTATCAAGTTTGGCAACTTTTTCTTTAAAATCATCATCTGTCACGCAAATATTCTGGGCAGTTTTTAAATGATCTTCTCCAAATTCGTCTTTGGTTCGCACATCAACCAATTGCAAGTTTTGATTATCGCGCACAGCGTCATAAACTTCTTCTGGAGATATTAGCTTTATTTGCTGTGCTGTTGTGTTTTCTTTACAGGAAAGAAAAAAAAGCGACACAACCAATCCAAAAACCAAAGTTAAATTCTTCATAGTAATCTATTTTTTTAATCAACTATTTCTCCTTGCCATTCCATAATTCCGCCTTTTAAATTGAAAGCGCTTTTTATGCCAACGGAGTTCATCAACATACAGGCCTGACCACTTCTGCCCCCAGAGCGACAATAAACATAATAATTTTTTTCGGGATCCAATTCCTTGGCGCGCCTAAGAAACTCAGCACCATTAAAGATATCTATTTGTACTGCTCCCGGGATGTATCCTTCTTCAAATTCTGCATCTGTGCGAACATCAATTATTACAGCATTATCGTCATTATTAAGTTGTTCGCTCCACTGTTCTTGGGTCAAGTCTGCCATGTTTTAAATTTTTTTGTAAAAATAATAAATGTGATGAGTTTAAAAATAAAAAAACCGAAAACAAACGCTTTCGGCTTTTTTATTTTAAGTGTACTTCTACTGCTTCACGGAACAACCAATGGCTTTGGTTTCTTTTACTGAAACCTCCTTGCCCGCCAGCAATTCATTAACGGCGTTCGCCAAAAATCTGTCTTTTACTTCTGCTGCATTGCGAACGTTATCGTCAATAGCACCAATATATTTCACGATATTTTTTCCATCTTCTTTTTGCAATAGATAAACGTGTGGCGTTTTTGTGGCACCGTATTCTGCGTAAATGCTTTGGCTTTCATCATATAAATATGGAAAGGTAAAGCCCGCATTTTTGGCTTTTTGCTGCATCAACTCATAAGTATCATCTGGCTGAACCGCAGGATTGTTTGGGTTAATGGCAATTACAGGGTAACCTTTTGGAGCAAATTCCTGATCGAGCGCTACAATTCTCTCTTCGCTGGCAACTGCGAATGGACAAGTATTACAGGTGAAAATTACGATAAACCCTTTTGCATCAGGATAATCTGAAAGCGAGACCATTTTTCCATTTACATCCTTCAGTTTAAAATCTGTGGCTTCATCGCCGATAGTGTATCCTTTCGTTTCGGTTACAGATTCAATTTCCGTGAATTCCGGTTGGACGATTTCGTTTACAGCAAATTCCTCGCTTTTATCAGTAGATTCGTTTTTGCAACTGCTAAAAGCGATCAATACAAGGGCTGCAAATGATATTTTAGAAAGTATATTTTTCATGATTTAAGTTTTTATAGAAATGTTTTTAATTCAGCTTCAAGTTCTTCAAAAGTAAATGATTGTTCGTAAAATTTTCGGTTATCTTTTTTATAAATAATTGTTGCGGGAATTGCACCGCTCCATTGTGGCGAAACTTTCGGAATCCAACTATTGGCATCGGCATCGTCCAAAAGAACAACCTCAGATTGTATGTTGTTTCTTTCAATAAAAGGAATTACCTGGCTTTCTAATTTATCAGGAAAATCAAGGCTTACCAACAAAAGCTTTACTTTTTTATCGGAATAGTTCGAAGCCAATTTTTCAAAAGCCGGAAGCTCTTTAATACAGGGTTTGCACCAAGTAGCCCAAAAGTTTATAATATAAATTGAATCATTTTTCTTTTGTAGATATTGCTGTTCAAGTTCTTCAAAATTGAGGGAAACTACTTTTTTTGAATTGAAAATTTCTTCTTCATCTTGAATAATCTCCTTCATTGCAACTTCAGTTGGTTCCGATTTTTTATCGGAACAGCTCTGAAGCAACAGAATAAAAAGAATAACAGGAAGTAATTTCATCTGCCAAAAATATTGAAAATCAGTGAACTTCAAACGATATTAACTTATTCTTATTATTGAACAAAAGAGGAAAATCATAAAATTTTCCTTTAAAGAAAATCTTTCCCCAAAAAAAATTCTATATTTGAAACCGAAACAATGAAAACATTTACACAAAATACTTGGTGGTGGAAAAACTTACGGAAAAACTCGTGAGCGGAACACCTGTAGTATAAAATATACGAAAAGGCTTGTCAATCACGACAAGCCTTTTTTTATTCACATACTTTGACAAAATGAAATACAATTTAAAAACATATTCAAAAAAAATGCTGGCAGACACACTCACGCCGGTTTCGGTGTATTTGCGCTTGCGCGATAAATTCCCGAATAGCCTTTTGCTTGAAAGTAGCGATTATCACGCCAATGACAATAGTTTCAGCTACATCTGCTTTAACCCAATTGCTTCCATAAAAGTTCAGAATGAAACTATTTTTCAGCAATTTCCCGATGGAAAAAGTCTTGAAACCAGGATTTCTAAAAGCATAAATGTCCCAAAAGTTTTAGATGAATTTGCCTCTTCTTTTTCTTCGGAAGAAAGCAATTTTAAGTTTATAAATAATGGCCTTTTTGGCTTTATGGCTTTTGATGCCGTGCGTTATTTTGAGGATATTGAACTTCACAAAAAAGAGGAAAATCTTGAAATGCCCGATTTGTTTTATGCGGTTTATCAAAATATAATTGCGATAAATCATTTCAATAACGAAGCGTATATTTTTGCCCACACTTTTGAAGCTGAAAATAATATCCCACAAATTGAGCAGATTTTAAAATCGAAAAGTTTCGCGGAATATCCTTTCGCGAGAAATGGCGAACGCACCACAAATTTAAATGATGAAGATTTTAAGAGTTTAGTTCGAAAATGTAAAGAACATTGCCAACGCGGCGATGTGTTCCAAATTGTACCCAGCAAGCGGTTTTCGCAAAAATTTACTGGCGATGAGTTCAATGTTTACAGGGCTCTGCGCAGCGTAAATCCT
>PAZL01000023.1 GCA_002715485.1 Aequorivita sp.
CGTCTGCACAGATAGAATTGCCGTCTGCACGCATAGAGTGAGCGTCTGCACGCATAGACCTGGCGTCTGCACGCATAGAGTTAGCGTCTGCACAGATAGAACTGCCGTCTGCACGCATAGGGTGAATAAATACATTTAGGGTAAAACGAAACGAACGGCCAAAGGCCAATGGCTAAAAGCAAAAACCGCCCTACACCTTAAGGTAGAAGGTAAACTTGAACGAAATATTATCTGAGAATTTTGGAAGGTTGTAGTAACCGTAGCGGTAAGCCGCACTAAGCCCAAACCCAAAGAGAATTTTATTGATTTCAAAACCAGTTTCGTTATAAAGCTGGTCCAGCGTATTAAAAGGGATTCCAAAATGTTGGTCCCTATTGCTCATATCGCCCAGGGCATGGCGCGTAATCAGCACCAGCTCCGGCTTCCATTTTTCCGTAAGCTTGAATCTGCGCAAACTGTGCTTTACCTGTAGCGTAGTAAGCCTATCCGAAAAGAATTCACCAAAATACATCGTCTCAAAACTCTGCACACCTGCCACCGAAAAACGCTGCAATACCTCATCTTTAGTAGGTTGGTTAGGGTAGGAGTGAAACAAATGCGTAAGTGGAACATCGCCCGTTGCCAAAGACCCTTCCAAAAGTATGTTGGTAGAAGAGAGGTCTGTGCGCTTAATGTAATAATCCAACTTTAGCCCAAATTTCGTGTAGTTAAAATCACTTTCCACCACACCTTTAACCCCTTGGGTAATCTGCGCACTTATCTTTGGAAAACCATCAAAATATTCCTTGGTGCCATCTTCATTAGTAAAGAAATTTGTTTTCGGACTTATCCTGACAGAAACCGTAGCCTCGGCTAACTGGTAATCTCTGTAGGGCACGCCGTCGTTTATGTAGTAATAATTTTCAATATTTTCCACATTGCTGTGTTCCAAGCGAACTTCTGCCAAAATTTTCGGCGAAAGCTCACTTGCAATGCTCGTAAACCATTTTCGGTATTTATAAAATTGGGTGATATTGACTAGTCGCGGTTCAAAAATGGAATAGACACGGGCATCGGTCAAATAATCAAAAGTTCCAATTTCTTTTACATCATCTGCATAATATACACTCACCCAAGCCTTCTTTTCTTTATTTACACGCGCACTTACGCCTACCCCGTATTTTGAGGTTTTATCCTTAAAGCCATACGCATAATAACCGCCAAGCTTGTAGTTTTTAAAAAGCTTATCATTGGTAAGTCCCCCAATACCCAAACGCAATCCTTCATAATTGTTCAGTTTAATTAAGGTTTTCAGGTCAATGTCAAAAAACCCCACGGGATAATACCCTGAAGAAAGTGGATGGTCTTTTTTGTCTTCAACCCCTGCGATGGTATCCTTGTCTGTTTTTATAGCCGGTTCCTGCGCAAAGGCAAAGATGGCAATACTGAAAAAGACAGGAAAAAGAAGTTTTCGCATTCGGAAGGGTTAGTTTTTAACCATTTAAAAGTAAAGAGAAAGCGGCTATTATGCCGCTTTATTATATTTAGTTTAACGAAAAGGTGGGTTATACCGTCATTATTTCCTTTTCTTTCTTGGCCAGGATTTCATCAATCTTTTTAATGTGCGCATCGGTCATTTCTTGTATATCGTCTTCAAGGCTTTTTTTCAAATCTTCTGAAATATCCAACCCTTTTATGTCTTGGTTAGCAACCTTTCTATCGTTACGCACGCCAATTTTTGCTTCTTCTGCAGCAGCTTTGGCTTGTTTTGCCAACTCTTTTCTGCGTTCTTCGGTTAGGGGCGGCACGTTAATAATTACACTTTCACCATTGTTCATAGGGTTGAAGCCAATATTGGCAAGATGGATTCCACGCTCTATTTCAGGAATCATTTGCTTTTCCCAAGGCTGTATGCTAATGGTCATTCCGTCAGGAGTGCTCACGTTTGCCACTTGGCTCAATGGCGTTGGGCTGCCATAATAATCTACCATTACGCTACCCACCATAGATGGTGAAGCCTTTCCGGCACGAATGTTTACCAATTCCTTTTCAAGATGCTTTAGCGCCTTGCCCATAGCTTCTTTGGTGCCTTCAATTATAATATCTATTTCGTCTTCCATAACATGCCCGCGAAAACGGGTATCTTTTGATTAAACTTAAATTATTTTTCTACAAATTCACTTTAGTACCAATCTTTTCACCGGAAACAACTTTTAAAAGATTCCCTTTTGTATTCATATCAAAAACAATGATTGGCAATTCATTTTCTTGGCTTAAAGTGAAAGCCGTTGTATCCATTACTTTTAACCCTTTTTGCAGCACATCCTCAAAACTGATAAAATCAAATTTTGTTGCCTGCTTGTCCTTTTCAGGGTCGCTGGTGTAAATACCATCCACGCGGGTCCCCTTCAAAATCACATCTGCGCCAATCTCAATAGCTCTTAAAACCGCTGCGGAATCTGTTGTAAAATAAGGATTCCCTGTGCCGCCCCCAAAAATAACTACGCGGCCTTTCTCCAAATGTCTAATTGCTTTTCTGCGAATAAATGGCTCTGCAACCTCGTTAATGTTAATCGCGCTCTGTAAGCGTGTGGGCACATCTTCATTTTCCAAAGCACTCTGTAGCGCAAGCCCGTTGATTACGGTAGCGAGCATCCCCATATGGTCACCCTGCACGCGATCCATACCACTGCTGGCACCAGCCAAACCTCTAAAAATATTTCCGCCGCCAATAACAATGGCCACTTCCACGCCTTTATCGGTTATTTGTTTTATTTCGTGGGCGTATTCCTTAAGTCGAACGGCATCTATTCCGTATTGCTGTTCGCCCATTAAGGCCTCACCAGAAAGTTTTAAAAGAATTCTTTTGTACTGCATAGTTTGGGTTTGCTGTGGCAAAAATAAAGAAAATTATTGATGCTATGGAAGGAATTAAAAAAGTAGTTTTTCTATTTATAAGTACCAGACTGCAAAAAAAGTTTGGGTTTATTGATGACATTCGGCTTCGGTATACGATGTAAGCATGTTCAGAAAGATCTAATCCTTAAAATTTCAAAATTATGAAAGCAATCTTACTTTATTTTTTTCTTGGGGCTACTACATTGATGATTTCCCAAAATACAGGAAAACTATTACCTCCATCAAGCCCTTCATTTCATCCTGCCAATATTGAAAAAACAGAGTGTATTACCTATTCGCAACGGCAAGAGTTGCGGGAGAAAATAGCGATGAATAAGCAATTAATACTTCAGAAAAACCCAAATGCATTTCATCGTAGCAGCGCATCACCTTTGTTTATTTTGCCAATTCGTCCCAAAGCGGGCTTTGATGATTACGGGTATCACATTGTAAACAACCAAGTGGACCACGACCCAACTCCCAACGGAAACCTTTTGGATTATGAATGTGGCGAACGAACCTATGATTGGAGCAATGGCAACCATGAAGGTACAGATTATGTACTTTGGCCTTACCCCTGGAAACGCATGCAGGAAGAAATCATGGAAATTATTGCCGCAGCGCCGGGAATTATTATCGATAAACGCGATGGCAACTTTGACTTAAATTGTGAAAACAACGGAAATCCAAATTGGAACGGTATCATCATAGAGCATTCAGACGGTTCGCAGGCATGGTATTGGCATTTTAAGGATGGAGCCATCACTTCAAAAAACATTGGCGATACCGTTGCAGAAGGCGAATATTTGGGCGCTGCGGGCAGCTCTGGTAGTAGCACAATTCCTCATTTGCATTTTGAAATCTATGATGCAAACAATAACTTGATAGATCCATATGAAGGGCCTTGCAATAACATGAATGCGGAGAGTTGGTTTGTGAATCAGCCAGATTATTACGTTCCCGAGATTAATCGACTTTCTACCCACAATTCAAACAATTTTGATGATGAATGTGGCGTGGTGGAGAATACCTATGAAGAACTTAATTTTGAACCTGGAGAATCGGTTTATTTTAGAATCTTTTATAGAGATATTCAAACTGACAGTGATACCCATATAGTGGTTAAAAAACCCGATAATTCTGTGTTGTATGATTATGTGTTTACATCGCCTTGGCCTTTTTACACAGGTGCCTATGCCCAATGGGAATACCCAGTGGATAACAGCTGGCCAGATGGAGTCTATACAATTACTGCTGAATTTGGAGGAAAAACCTATGAAACTATCTTTGGTGTAAATACAAATTTAGGTGTTGAAGAATTGGAACCTTCAAATATTTCAATTTATCCAAACCCTACAACTAATAAGTTGAATATTAAAGCCGATTCAAAAATTGAAAGTATTATTCTTTATGATCTCTTGGGAAGAAAAGTAGTGGAAAGCATTCCTTTAGCTGAAAATACCGAACTGAATATAACTTCTTTAAAAACCGGAATGTACGTAGCCGTAATTACTACTGAAGGGAAAAGAACTATAAGAAAAATTGTAAAGGAATAATTTTTTAATAAAAAGACAAAAATATTCATATAGCTTGAAAGCAAAAAAGAGGCTGAAATCAATCAGCCTCTTTTCATTTAAAATATGCGTATAGCTTACGCCAAAGAAACTCTCTTAAAGCCTACAATTTCTACATCGCCATACGTTTTTACGTACTCTGCAACGCTCTTTTTGTCGTCCTTAATAAAGTTTTGGTCAAGCAACGCTTTTTCGTGGTCAAGCGTAGTATTGTCGCTAATAAAACGCTCAATTTTACCCGGAAGGATTTTGTCCCAGATTTGCTCTGGCTTGCCTTCAGCTTTCAGTTCAGCTTTTGCATCAGCTTCGGCCTGTGCCAAAACTTCAGGAGTCAATTGTGCTCTTGAAATGTACTTAGGAACGTTCTTAAGGGTTTTGCCCAAACGGCCCAACTCAATATTGTCTTTCTCGATAGCTGCAATACGCGCTTCGGTTTCAGATTCTACAAAAGCAGGATCAAAATCTTTGTATGAAAGCGTAGTAGCACCCATAGAGGCAACTTGCATTGAAACATCTTTTGTCAATTCCTCGGCATTATCAACAGCTTTTGAAAGACCTGTTAATGCAGCAATCTTGTTTACGTGAACATAAGAGCCTACAAATGGAGCTTCCAAAATTTCGTAACCCCCAATTTCTATTTTTTCGCCTATAACACCAGTTTGTTCAGTCAACTTTTCAGCAACTGTCATTCCTCCAAAATCTGCTGCCAAAAACTCTTCTTTTGAAGATGTGTTCAGCGCAACGTCGGCCATTTTGTTTGCCATTTCAACGAAAGAATCGTTTTTGGCAACAAAGTCAGTTTCACAGTTTAATGAAATAGCCACACCTTTTGTGTTATCGCTGTTCACTTTTGCTGTAGCCACACCCTCGCTAGAGTCGCGGTCTGCTCTTTTTTCGGCAATTTTTTGACCTTTTTTTCTAAGGATAGAGATTGCTTCTTCCATATTTCCGTCTGCCTCAACCAATGCCTTTTTACAGTCCATCATTCCGGCTCCGGTAGCTTGTCTTAGTTTATTTACTTCTGCGGCTGTTATGTTTGCCATTTTTATAAATTTTTAAGTTTAATATTAAAAAAAGTCGTTCAAATTAATTTCAGCAAAGAAAAGAACCAAACGACTTTTAGATTTTAAGATAAAGTTATTTATTCTTCTTCGTTAAGAACTTCTTTCTTTGATTTTTGACGCACAGGCTGTTTTGCCTCTTTCATTGCTTCTACGTCTTCCTCATCGGTTGAAGGAACTTCGGCTTTTACTTTTTTAGCTTCTTTCTCTTTTTTGGGAGCTTTAGCTTTTTTTGCCATTCCTTCTTCATCGTCATTATCGTCATCGCTACCAGCTTTTCTTTCAGAAAGACCTTCAATAATAGCTTCAGAAACAAAACTCATAATGCTTTCGATAGATTTTGAAGCATCATCGTTAGATGGGATTACGTAATCAATAACGCGTGGGTCACTGTTGGTATCGACCATTGCGAAGATTGGAATGTTCAATTTCATAGCCTCTGCAACTGCAATGTGCTCGCGAGTTGTATCAACTACAAAAAGTGCTGCCGGAAGGCGGCTCATATCAGAAATAGAACCTAAGTTCTTTTCCAATTTAGCACGAAGACGATCTACTGCCAAACGCTCTTTCTTAGAAAGGGTGTTGAAAGTACCGTCCTGCTTCATTCTATCAATAGAAGCCATTTTCTTAACGGCTTTACGGATAGTTACAAAGTTGGTAAGCATACCACCAGGCCATCTTTCAGTGATGTAGGGCATGTTTGCGTTCTTTGCTTTTTCAGCAACAATGTCTTTTGCTTGTTTTTTGGTAGCTACAAAAAGAATTTTGCGCCCACTGGCTGCAATTTTTTTAAGGGCTTCATTGGCCTCTTGGATTTTTGCAGCGGTCTTGTAAAGGTTGATAATGTGGATCCCGTTGCGCTCCATATAGATATACGGCGCCATGTTTGGGTTCCATTTGCGGGTTAGGTGGCCAAAGTGCACACCAGCTTCAAGTAAGTCTTTTACTTCTACTTTTTTTGCCATTTTGTTTTAGTTTACGTTCTGTGAAAGGATAGCAACCGCTTCTATAAGAATTTGGTTTAGATGCTAAACTAACTCCGCCAAAGACGGATAACAGCTTTTTTTAATTAATAATGAATATGAACATTTCAACTTCAATTGGGCATCTCCAAGGAGATACCCAATCTAGTTGAGTAATATTAACGTTTAGAGAACTGGAATTTCTTACGCGCTTTCTTCTGTCCGAATTTCTTGCGCTCTACCATTCTTGGGTCTCTGGTAAGCAAACCTTCTGGTTTAAGGATGCCACGATTTTCATCGTTAAGCTCGCACATAGCGCGGGAAATTGCAAGACGAATGGCTTCTGCCTGCCCTGTGATTCCACCTCCAAATACATTTACTGAAATATCGAAAGTCTTTTCGTTATCAGTAAGTGTTAAAGGTTGTTTTACTTTATACTGAAGTGTTCCCGTTGGAAAGTAGTTTTCCAACTCACGTTTGTTGATGGTAATGTTTCCTTTGCCTTCTTTAAGGTACACACGTGCAACAGCGGTCTTTCTTCTGCCTATTTTGTGAATTGTCTCCATTACTTGTTGTCGTTAAGGTTAATAGTTCTAGGTTTCTGTGCTTCCTGTCCGTGGTTTGCGTCTGCATACACTTTTAGGTTTCTGAACATTTCTGCGCCCAATTTATTTTTTGGAAGCATTCCTTTAACAGCTTTTTCAACAAGCCTTGCAGGGTCTTTCTTGTACATTTCTGTAGCGGTAAGGCTACGTTGCCCACCAGGATAGCCTGTGTGGCGAATGTACGTTTTGTCATTCCATTTATTGCCTGTAAGTTTTACGTTATTGGCGTTAATAATAATTACGTTATCACCACAATCTACGTGAGGGGTGAAACTTGGCTTGTGCTTTCCACGAAGTAATTTTGCAACTTCGCTGGCAAGACGACCCAATGCCTGGCCGTCCGCATCT
Source organism: Aequorivita sp. (assembly GCA_002715485.1). GTDB lineage: Bacteria > Bacteroidota > Bacteroidia > Flavobacteriales > Flavobacteriaceae > Aequorivita. The sequence continues at coordinate 7,428 of PAZL01000023.1, forward strand.
ACTACCAACCATTCTTTTACAACGGTATTCTTGTTAGCAGATACTGTTTTGTAACTTAATGTATCCATTAGTTTTTTGTCAATAGGTTAATAAATCATTGTTTCTCACCCTTTAAACAAAATAGATTTTGTCTAAGAGGGGTGCAAATGTAGTGTTATTTATTTGAAAAGCAAGGGATGGGAAAAATATTTTCTTTGAAAATTTGACTTAAGACCGCAGCGCTTAAAGACGTAAGACAAAAGACAAAAAAATCCGTTTCGATTTCGATTTGAGTTTCGTTTTTAAAAGGGTTATTCCTTCACAAACTTTTTCAAAGCCACATTTTTTCCAGAATACAGCTGTACATAATAAATCCCCGAGGCCAAACTGGAAACATCAACGATAGGGGAAACTGTGTTAACCTCCAATTGCAAGACTTTGCTGCCCGTGATTGTGTAAATGTTTATTTGGTTTATTGTTTTGTCTTTGGTGTTTAGTTGTAATGTGTTTTTTACTGGGTTGGGGTAGAGGGTGATGGCATTGTAAAATGGGTTTTCTTCAAGACCCAAAGTTTGAGCGTGTTTTATGATCCAAAAATCATAGCCACCCCTAGAATTTTCAGTTTTGTCTCCGGAAATATTTGACCTTGATTGTCCTGCAATAATAAAACTATCATCAATGTTTTTAACGGCTTTTGGCACTCTTTCACCATCAGAGCCGCCAATTGTATTTTGCCATTCAATAATGCCCACGCTATTTAATTTCATGATCCAATAGTCTGCACTGCCCAAACTATTTTCGGTTTTATCTCCTGAGATTTCTGAATCAGAATATCCTGTTATAAAATAACCATTGTCTGGGGTTTCAATAACGGTATAACAACCATCTGAAAGATTTCCCCCTATAGTATTTTGCCATTCTATATTGCCAACAGAATCTATCTTTAATATCCAATAATCATCAAAACCGTTGGAATCCTCAGTTTTGTCGCCTGAAATGTTTGAATCCGAAAATCCTATTACCACATACCCCCCGTCGGATGTTTGTATTGCATTCGTAAGAATGTCAAAACCATCTGCAACAAAAGGCCTCTCCCAAAATTTAAAACCATCTTTATTTATTCTCATAATATAATAAACGGGTGGGTTATAATCATAGCCTCCTAATAAATACCCTTCATCGTTAGTAGAAATAATTGTAGATAAACGTAAATTCTCGATAAAATCATGAGATTTTTGCCAGAGGATATTTCCATTAGAATCAAGTTTTAAAATCCAAGCATCAGTATATACATAATTGGGCTCTGTTCGATCTCCTGAAATATCTGATGAAGAAGAACCACCTATAAAAAACCCGCCATCTGGAGTTTGGATGATTTCTGTAATTTCATCCGCCCCATTACCTCCTATTGTTTTTTGCCATTCTATATTTCCAGAGGCATCTAACTTTAAAATCCAAAAATCTGAATAACCTTTAGATGGATCCGTCTTATCACCTGAAATTCCCGAAAATGATGTTCCACCTACCATGAAACCCCCATCAGCAGTTTGTTTAAGTGCTCCTAAAATGTCTGATTCGGTACCTCCAAATGTTCTTTGCCATTCTATTTCGCCAAATGAGTCGAATTTTAAAACCCAATAATCTTCTTCGCCTCTCGAATTCTCAGATTTTTCCCCAGAAATGTTTGATCGAGAATAACCACCAACAGCAAAGCCTCCATCGGAGGTAGTAATAATTTCACTTAAAAAATCATAATCACTCCCCCCAATAGTCCGCTGCCAAAGAATGTTTGGGTCTTGGGCTTGGATGGTAAATACAAAAAAGAAAAGTGATAAAAGTGTAAAGGAGTTTTTCATAGTAAGTGCTTCAATATTTTGGCAGCAAAATACTGATTTCCCATAATCCATAACATAAAAAATTTAAGAAATTCTTAATACACAATCTACTTCACGGCATAAAGCCTTGAAAACTGTAGCAAAATTAATGCGCCTCCAACCAATTTTCACCCACGCCTAAGTCAACATCCAATGGCACGCTCAGCGTATAGGCATTTTCCATTTCGTGCTTTACCATCGTTTTTAGTTTTTCGAGTTCGGGTTTGTAGGCATCAAAGACCAATTCATCATGGACTTGAAGCAGCATTTTACTTTTGTAGTTTTCTGCTTCAAGTTTTTTGTGAATGTTTATCATCGCTATTTTAATAATATCTGCTGCACTTCCCTGGATTGGTGCGTTCACGGCATTTCGCTCTGCGGCGCCGCGAACCACTTGGTTGCTTCCGTTGATGTCTTTTAAATAACGTCTTCGGCCCATGACGGTTTCAACATAACCGTTTTCGCGGGCAAATTGAATCTGCTCGCTTATGTATGAGCGAAGTTTGGGGTAGGTTTTATAATAAGTATCTATCAAATCTTTTGCTTCACCTCTGGAAAGGTCAGTCTGATTGCTGAGACCAAAAGCAGAGACCCCATAAATAATTCCGAAGTTCACGGTTTTGGCATTGCTTCTTTGTTCGCGGGTCACTTCTTTTAAAGGAACATTGAAAACTTTTGCAGCAGTGGAGGCATGAATATCCTCGCCATTTTTGAAAGCTTCAATCATATTGTCTTCTTCGCTCAAGGCAGCGATAATTCGAAGTTCAATTTGACTATAATCCGCCGCCATCAATACATAATCCTCATTTCTTGGAATGAATGCTTTCCGTACTTCTCGTCCGCGTTCGGTGCGAATTGGAATGTTTTGAAGGTTTGGGTTGTTACTACTCAATCGTCCAGTTGCGGCAACCGTTTGCATATAATCGGTGTGCACCCGGCCGGTAGATTTTTCAACCTGCCCCGGTAACGCATCAACATAAGTACTTTTTAGCTTTGTCAATCCACGATATTCCAAAACATCGCGGATTATTTTATGGTCTTTCGCTAGATAGGAAAGCACATCTTCTGCAGTTGAATATTGACCCGTTTTGGTTTTTTTCGGTTTATCAATTAATTTTAGTTTTCCGAAAAGAATATCGCCCAGTTGCTTGGGTGAAGCAATATTAAATTCTTCTCCAGCTTCTTCATAAATACTTTTTTCAAGTTGAAGAATGTCTTTGTCCAATTCGTTGGAAAGTTTTTTCAGAAATTCCTCGTCCAGATTGATGCCTTCCAATTCCATATCTGCCAAAACGCGAAGCAGCGGTACTTCAATATCATCAAAAAGTTTTTGGGTATTTGCCTCGCCCAGCTCTTTTTCAAAATGCTCTTTTAATTGAAAGGTTACATCAGCATCCTCAACGGCATACTCGGTTTGCTTTTCAATGGCAACGTCCCGCATATTCAATTGGTTTTTGCCTTTTTTGCCAATCAATTCCGTAATTGAAACAGGGGTGTAGTTGAGGTAGGTTTCGCTCAAAACGTCCATATTGTGCCGCATATCTGGGTTTATAAGATAATGCGCGAGCATGGTATCAAACAATTTTCCTTTTACCGAAATATTATATTTCGCCAAAACTTTGATGTCATATTTCAGATTTTGACCAATTTTCTCAATGGTTTCGTTTTCAAAAAAAGGTTGAAGCTCCTCCAGAAGTTGCTGTGTCTCCTCTTTGTTTTCAGGAAAAGGAACGTAAAACCCTTTGCCCTTTTCCCACGAAAAAGCGATGCCAACCAGTTCTGCCTCCAACGGATTCAAACTTGTGGTTTCGGTATCAAAACATACACTTTGCTGCTTCATCAAATTCTGAAGAAACAATTTAGTTCCCATTCCCGGCTGAACGGTTTGGTAAAAATGTTCTGTGTTTTCAATGGTGGCGCGGGAGTTGTAATTTTTTATTTCTTCGGAAGTGTCTCCATCACCGCCAAAAAGTGAAAACTGACCACTGCCTGCCGACGAGGAAGTTACTTTTTTTGCACTTTCGGAATTTGAAATCTGCGTCACTTTTTCCGTAGCGCCTTCTTCTGAAAACAGTTTTAAAAACTGCTCTTTTAGTCTTCGGAATTCAAGTTCCTCAAAAATCTGCTGCACTTTTTCGCCATCGGGCATCGACAGCTCGTAATCTTTTTCATTAAACGTTACATCACAGGTAGTACAGATTGTAGCGAGCTTTTTTGAAAGCAGACCGAGTTCGGCATTCTCTTCAACTTTTTCTTTCATTTTGCCTTTTAGCTTATCGGTATTTGCTAAAAGGTTTTCCATAGAACCAAATTCCGCAATAAATTTCTTTGCTGTTTTTTCACCCACACCAGGCAGGCCGGGAATATTATCGCTGGCATCGCCCATCATTCCTAAATAATCAATCACCTGTTCGGGACGCTCTACGCCAAAACGTTTCTGCACCTCGGGGATTCCCCAAATTTCGATGGCGTTACCCATACGCGCAGGGCGGTACATAAAAATATTTTCGGTTACCAATTGGCCGAAATCCTTATCGGGCGTAACCATAAAAACCTGATAGCCTTGTTTTTCTGCCTGTTGCGCAAGCGTTCCAATAATATCATCAGCCTCCAAACCTGAAAGCTCCACACAAGGAATGTGCATAGCTTTGATTATTTCCTGAATTATCGGGATAGATTGACGGATAACATCGGGGGTTTCGTCACGATTTGCTTTATAATCTGCAAACAGTTCGGTGCGTTCGGCACTCCCATCCTTGTCAAAACAAACGGCCAAATGATCGGGACGCTCGCGACGGATAACATCAAAAAGTGAATTGAGAAAACCCATAATGGCAGAAGTGTCCTGCCCTTTGCTATTAATGGTTGGATTTTTTATAAGTGCGTAATACCCTCGAAAAATAAGGGCGTATGCATCAAGAAGGAAAAGGCGTTTTTGGGTGGACATTTTGGATTTTTTAGACGAATTCCAAAACTACAAAACTTCTTCAATGGTGCGAAATTAATTGAATTGCAATTCGTATTTTTCGCCCATAAATTATTTCAGATGAAAAAATATTCATTGGTAATCCATGGCGGAGCAGGAACATTGGTTAAAGGTTTGATGACGCCAGAAAAGGAGGAACAATATAAATCAGCTTTGAACGAAGCTTTGGAGAAAGGGTATGCCATACTTGAAAATGGTGGAAGCGCTATGGACTCGGTTGAAGTTGCGGTAAAAAATTTGGAGGATTCGCCACTTTTCAACGCAGGAAAAGGAAGTGTTTTCACTAATGATGGTACCCACGAAATGGACGCCGCAATTATGGACGGAAAAACATTGGATGCTGGTGCGGTCTCCCTTATTACTGGTATTAAAAACCCAATATCCTTGGCTCGGGATGTTATGGAAAAAACGGAACATGTTTTTTTGGCAGGGGAAGGAGCGATGCGTTTTGCGAAAAGTCTTGACTACACTTTGGAAGCTCCCGAATATTTCTATGATGAACACCGTTACCAACAGTGGCAAAATATAAAGGATAGTGACAAATTTCAGTTGGATCACAGTATGAAAAAGGAAGGTAAGTTTGGAACCGTTGGCGCTGTGGCCTGCGATAAAGACGGAAATATTGCCGCAGCAACCTCAACCGGCGGAATGACCAACAAACGTTGGGGCCGGGTAGGCGACAGCCCTATGATAGGTGCGGGAAACTACGCAAACAATAAAACCTGTGCGGTAAGCTGTACAGGGAGTGGCGAATATTTCATCCGTGGCGTAGTGGCTTATGATGTTTCCTGTTTGATGGAGTACAAGGGAATGACTTTAACAGAAGCTGCTTCCGAAGTAATAAACAAAAGGGTTTTAGAGATTGGCGGCGACGGAGGGTTGATTGCCGTTGATGCCGAAGGGAATATAGCAATGCCTTTCAACACTGAAGGGATGTATCGCGCTTTTAAAACATCCGAAGGAAAAAAAGAAATTGGGATTTATAAAGTTTGAGATTCAACTACCCTAAGATGATAGGGAGAAATCTTAAGTTTCTTTTTCTTGATATCAAAACGGTCACCATTTGCCAAAATGTGTGTTTTTAAATTATTTAAAGACATTGGGGTGCCGTTTTCAACTACTGCTTGATTGTTGTGCTTCAATTTTCGTGGGTCAAAAAGAATGACCATCCCTGAGCCAATAACTTCAACGATATTACAATTTTTAATTACTAGACCAGTATCTTCCGCCAAACCAATACCGATTAATTTTGGGAAACGCGCAACCGCTTCTGCAAGTCTTCCAAAACGTCCTCGGCGTATAAAGTGTGAATCGATAATTAAGTTTGGAATAAAACCCATGCCTTCTCCCATTAAAACAGCACCTTTTGTAAAAGCTTCTTTTATTCCACCGCCTTTTATCATTTCCTGACTCATACACATCGCCCCAGCACTGGTTCCGGCAATTACAAAGTTGTCTTTTTCGTAACGTTCTTGAATTATTTTGTGCAGAAGGGTTCCGCCAATATATTGTACTATTTTGGATTGGTCACCTCCGGAAAACATAACGCAATCGGCTTTTTTCATCAAGGTTAAATGCAGCGGATCTTCGGCTTCCTCACGATTGCGGATATCCATAATACGAACATTGTTACAGCCCAGTTTTCCAAAAGCATGCAGATAGTTTTCGCTCACTTCATTAGGAATGCTAGAAGCGGTGGGGATAACAACGATTAAGGCGTCCTTACCGCCGCTCTCACGAACCACGCGGGATAGAATCCCTTCCTGAATGTATTCCAGCGTGTATATTTCACTTTGCTCAATACCTTTATCTTCATTACCACCTATGGGGATCAGTGTGCCTTTTACGCTCATGAATTTATTTGATTTGCGGGCAAAAATACGGTAATTGTTATAAAAATTAATCATATATTTATCAAATTCGAACTAAACTAACAAATCCGTCAACTTATGCGAATTAGAGAAATCAACGCCATGCGAGGACCGAATTACTGGTCTATACGTCGTCATAAATTAATAGTAATGGTCCTTGACCTGGAGGAAATGGAAGAACTTCCTTCCAATAAAATTGAAGGCTTTAGTGACCGACTAAAAATGATGTTCCCCAGCATGTATAGCCATCGTTGCAGCGTGGGTGAACCAGGCGGATTTTTTCAGCGTGTGGAAGAGGGCACTTGGATGGGCCACGTTATTGAACATATAGCTTTGGAGATACAGACTTTGGCCGATATGGATACGGGTTTCGGAAGAACGCGCGGTTATGGTGAAAAGGGTGTTTACAATGTGGTCTTTAGTTACATTGAAGAAAATGTGGGGCGCTATGCCGCCAAAGCTGCTGTCGATATTTGCAAGGCGCTTATTTCGGGCGACAGCTATGATTTGGAAGCAGATATTCAGCGGATGCGTGAAATCCGTGAAGACGAACGTTTGGGGCCAAGTACAGGTTCTATTGTAGAAGAAGCTGAAGCCCGTGGCATTCCTTGGATTCGTTTAAATAAATACTCCCTTTGCCAATTGGGTTATGGTGCTAACCAAAAAAGAATACAGGCAACCGTAACTTCAGAAACCAGTAGTATTGGGGTAGAAATTGCATGCGATAAGGAAGACACAAAATATCTTTTGGAACAGGCCGAAGTACTCGTTCCCCGTGGAGATATTATCGGTCGCGAAAGTAGTTTGGAGGCTGCTTGTAGATACGTAGGGTTTCCCTTGGTTGTAAAACCCGTAGGCGGAAACCACGGTCGCGGAATAACTGTAAATATTAAAAACTATGAGGATGCCTTAGTGGCATTTCACGCCGCAAAAAATGTTTCTTCAAAAGTAATTATTGAAAAATACATCACTGGCGAAGATTATCGCTTGTTGGTTATAAACAATGTTTTGGTTGCCGCTGCCAAGCGCACACCGGCAAATGTAGTGGGTGATGGTAAATCTACTATTAAAGAGTTAGTTGATGAGGTAAACAAAGACCCTCGCAGAGGTTATGGTCACGAAAATGTGCTTACTAAAATTACCATCAATGATTTAACCAAAACCATTATTGCCGCTAAAGGTTACACCGAAGATTCGGTTCCAAATCAAGGCGAGATAGTTATTCTTAAGGATACCGCAAACTTGAGTACGGGCGGTACTGCGGAAGATGTTACGGATATTGTGCACCCCTCAAACGTTTCCATGGCAGAACGCATTTCAAAAATAATTGACCTCGACATCTGTGGAATTGATATAATGACAACAGATATCAGCAAGCCGTTGGAAGAAACCGGAGGTGCCGTATTGGAAGTAAACGCTGGTCCAGGTTTTAGAATGCACTTAGCACCAACTACTGGATTGCCAAGAAATGTAGCAGCACCAGTGGTAGATAAACTTTTTCCTCAGCAGGGGAATACAGGAAGAATTCCTATCATTGCAACTACTGGCACCAATGGAAAAACCACCACCACACGTTTGATTGCCCACATGGCAAAAATGAAGGGATACAGAGTGGGTTACACTACTAGCGATGGTGTTTACATTCAAAATAGGTTATTGATGAAGGGTGATTGCACGGGTCCTGCAAGTGCCGAATTTGTTTTGAAAGACCCCACGGTAAACTTTGCAGTTTTGGAATGTGCCCGCGGCGGATTGTTGCGTGCTGGACTAGGTTTCAAAAAATGTGATGTGGGGATTGTAACCAACGTTGCCGCTGATCATTTAGGGTTGAAGGGAATACATACCATAGAACAATTGGCAAAGGTAAAAGGTGTGATTCCAGAAACTGTTTTACCAGATGGCTACGCAATCCTAAACGCCGATGACGATTTGGTTTATGAAATGCGAAGAAGTATCAATTGTAATCTTGCTTTATTCTCTATGGATGAAGAGAATCCACGTATAAAAGCACTTCAAAAACTGGGCGGAATCACTGCTGTTTATGAAAACGGCTATGTTACCCTTTGCCGAGGCACTTGGAAAATGCGCATCATGAAAGCCGAAAACATTCCGTTAACCTATGGAGGAAAAGCAACTTTTATGATACAGAATATTCTTCCAGCAATTATTGCTGCAAACGTTCGCGGCATAGGGATTGAAGATATGAAAATAGCTTTGGAAACATTTATTCCTTCAGCTTCACAAACACCTGGGAGATTAAATCTTTTTCAGTTTGAAAATTTCAGCATATTGCTTGATTATGCACACAATCCTGCTGGAATGCGTGCACTTAAAGATTTTACCGATTCATTTGAAGCAACTGAAAAAGTTGGAATTATTGCTGGAGTAGGCGATAGAAGGGAGGAAGACACCAATGAACTTGGAAGCATTGCCGCAGAAATGTTTGACGAAATAATAATAAGACAGGACAAGAACCTTCGTGGGAAAAGTGAAGAGGATTTAATAAAAATGCTTGACGCCGGAATTAAAATGAAGAATCCCAACAAGAAAACGACCATTATCCCTTCAGAAAAAGAGGCTATTACACACGCTGTTAAAAATGCGAAAAAAGGCTCACTGATTATTTGCTGTAGCGATGTAATTCCTGATGCCTTAGAATTGGTAATGAAATTCAAGGAACAGGAAAGTCGGGGTGAAATGATCTTTGCGCAATAAAAAGCAAAAGCCGCTCCTCCTCAAAAGCGACTTTACTTTTTTAACACTGAAAATCGAAAACAATTTGATCAGGATTGATTTCGAAACAAAACTAATAGCTAACTATTACCTTATCCTTAATTCAGTATTATCAAAAAAAAATTTTAAAAAGAAAGCCGCACCTCACCGCGGCTTTCTTTTTGTAACAACTGAAAATTTCAATTGTGAATATTTATAAGTAAGTTTATTTATCATGTTCAATTATATTCAAATAAAACCACTGCCATAAGCCCCAGGCACAGTCCCGCTATTTCTTTGTGCGAAAGTGCTTCACTGTAAACAAACCAATTAACCAGGGAAAGCAACACTACGTTGAAAATTAAAAATAATACCGAAGCTATTACGATGTTTTTAAAAGTAAAACTGTAGGCTAAAAAGCTCAGGCCCACTACGTAAAAAAGCATTCCTCCGGCAAAATATATTTTACTGTTGTTGATTACCCAATTTTTCATCAACAAATCGCCAAATGTATCAAACAGCGCCCCAATGGTTATATAAAGTATGGCATTATTCATCTTAAAAAGATTTTAATTTGAAATGTTTTGGGGATCTAAAACATTTCGAATTTAGATTGTTATTCAGACAATCCTCAAATTTTTTAGTGAATGCGCTGTTTTTTTTAGTGAAGTAATGTTATGGTCTATGCAACAATTGCCTAAGTTGGTTTTTTTTGGAATTACTAACCGGGATTTCAACATTGTTTATTAGCAAAGAATCTGTTTTTAAAGATTCAATCTTCAGAAGATTAACAAAATAAGAACGATGTGTTTTCGTGAATTTTTCTGAATTCAATTGAGAGGCAAGAAACTTGAGTGTTTTTGGAACCAAATATTCCCGTTCTGCAGTTATTACATAGCAATAATTGTCAAATGCTTTTAGATAAAGTATTTGTGACTGCTTAATTTTATATAGTTCGTTGTTGGTGGAAAAGGAAATATATTCTTCGTCATTTTTATAATTGTTCCAAGCAATTTCAATACTACTTCTTAATCCATTTTCAGTAAAAGGTTTAACGATATAACCCAATGGCCGTGTTTCCTTTACTCTTTTTATGGTGTGTGGATCGGTTTGTGAGGTTAGGTATATGTAGGGAATTTCTAGTCTGTCCAATTTTTCTGCGAGATCAACTCCGTCTTTTTCGCCATCCAGCTGAATGTCAACCAGAACTAAATCTGGATTTTGTTGCTGTATTTCACTAAAAGCTTCCTGAAAATTATCAGCACTGCCGCAAATTCCGTAACCGTGCTTTTTTAAAGCGGTTTCTATTGTAAAAGAAATTAAAGGATCATCTTCTACTATGTAGATTTTTAAATGGTTCACGAGGTTTTTTCTTAAAGATACTAAAGTATTTCAAACTTTTTGATGTTCAAAATCACTTCGGTTCCATTATTTTTTGAAGACTCATAATTTAAAGTTGCCCTTAATTTTTTTGCAAGCGTATCCATCAATTTTATTCCAAAGGAGGTTTCCTTTATTTTGCCATTAAAGCCTTTTCCGTTGTCAACAACTTTTAAATGTAATGTATCATCCATCTTTTTAAAATCAATGGAAAGCAAGCTTTCAGCAGTAATATTTTCAAAGGCATGCTTTAGAACATTTATTATTAATTCGTTCAGAATAAGTCCAATTGGGGTAATGGTTTCAATGCTAAGTACAATGGGTTCAATATTCAGCACATACGGTAATTTTTCTTTTTTAAATTGATGGGTCTCAAAAATGTCCTTCGTCAAGGCTTCCAAATATTCTTTGCTGTCAATTCCTACCAATTGGTCTTTGCTATAAAGTCTTTGATGTATTAAAACCATGGACCGAACCCTATTCTGTGCTTCACGAAGGGCGATTTGGGCTTCCTTGTCAACCATGTTTTCAGATTGCAAATAAAGCAATGACGAGACTATTTGAAAACTGTTTTTTACGCGATGGTGTGTTTCCTTTAAGAGCACATTCTTTTCATCTATGGTTGCTTCCAGCAGTTTTTTCTGTTTGGCAAGGGACAAATTCTTCTTTCTGTTTTTATAGAAGAAGAATCCCAAAAACGCAGCAAATAGAAATCCAATAATTGAAAGGATGGAATACAACCTACTTTCTTTTTCCTTGGCAATTATTTCAGCGTTCTTTAGCGCTGAGGTTTTATTAAATTCAAACTCCATTTCCTGCTGGGTCTGCTTCTTTATATTTTTTTCGTTGAAAATTGTTTCTCTTGCGTCTACATACAGCTCATAATTTGCGATAGCTTCTTTATAGTTTCCCGTTGCCTTATGTGCCCTGTACAAACAATCACACGCTTTGGAAAAAACTTGGAGGTTTTCCGTGGAAGAGGTATTTTTTTTTGCTTTTTCGCAGTCTGCAATGGCCAGATTGTATTTTTTCTGTTTTAAAAAATGATCGCCTCTATAGGTCAGGGATTCGGAAAGTTTTCCTGTGATATTGCTGCTCTCGTAAAATGATATTGCTGTGTTTAGATATGGTAAACCTTCCTCAAAATTATTCAGGTTAGTATAGGCAATACCAATATTCAAATCTGAATTTACAAGCAATAGTGGTGGTGCTTTCCCCTTTTCCTTTAATTTCTTGCCTTCAAGAAACGCCTCTAATGCCTTTTCATATTTTTCGGTATTTAAGTAAAGGTCTCCTTTGTTTGTTATAAAAACGCCTGCGGCAATGAAAGAGCTGTCCCGCAATGCTGCTCTATAACCCCTGTCATAATAATAGGTTGCCTTTTCATATTCCTCCATTTGGTTATAAAAATTAGCAATGCTATTATCGAGAGCCAGACGTTCTTTTTTGTAAATTATTTTTTCATCACCTACCAAAGTTGTAGTATCTACTTTATCAAGAAATTCCTGTGATTTTAGTGTAAGTGAAAGTGCTTTGGGCATGTCTCCTTTTAATACGTAAACACCTCCTTCGGTATTTAAAACGGAAGATCTTAAAAATGGAAGTTCATCATCCCTGATAAGGTCTTTCGATTTTTGAATATAATATAGCGAAGAATCTAAATTTGTATTGTAGTAGTAGTAGTTAGAATAGTAATAGTAAGTGGTAGCAAGCAATTTAGGAAGGTTTGCTTTTTTTGAAATTTCCTCCGATTTTTTAATTAAGGCTAAACTACCCGCTCCATAACGTAGCTTACTCGTCGCCCTGCTCAAAGAAGTTACTTTTTCATCTGCCGTAGGAATTTTTTCAGTAGCTTTTAAAATTGAATCAATAACTACAGCATTAACCTCCTGCTCATTTTGGGAAATGCATGCAAAGCCAATTATAAATGCTAAAATTGAAAGTGAGGTTTTCAAATTTGTTTGATAAACTTTTTCTAAAATACATTTTAAATCCCATAAAAGGCAACAACTTGTAAACTATTAAATTATAGCTTTCTTTTTACCTTTCAAAAAACCAAAAAATAATATATATCCATAACAGGCAATTATCAAAAATAGCGCAAATTTAAACCCAATATTATCTGTTAAAAAACCATACGCGGGGGGAATTACAGCGCCACCAACAATGGCCATACAAAGTAATCCCGAAGCTTGCGGTTTTAAATCCCCCAGTCCGTCAATCGTTAAGGCAAATATGGTCGGAAACATTATTGAATTGAAAAGTCCGACCGCCAAAATAGACCACATGGAGACCAGGCCATAGGTCTGCATGGATATGAGCAACATGAGTACAGCCAAACCTGCAAAAATAGAAAGTACTTTTGTGGGTTTCATTATTCGAGTAAGGTAAGCACCTACAAATCTTCCTACCATCGCACCGCTCCAATAGAAAACCACAAACGCGCCAACAATGGCCTTGGCATCAATAGAATTTAAATCTTTATTTAAAAGGTGTTCGGCAATATACCTCATGCTTTCGTTTTGCTGGATTACTTCAGAAATATTCATGCTCAGAAAATAATTCACCAAATAACTCCCAATGGCAACCTCGGCGCCTACGTATAGAAAAATGCCAAGCGCGCCGAGCATTACGATTTTGTTTTTCAGCAATTTTCCGTAACCTCCCACGGGACTTTTTTCCAAGATCTTCGGAAGTTTTATAAAAACGAACATTAAGGCCAAAAATCCTATAAATGCTGCTATGTAAAGAAATGGAATCTGCACGGCGGAAGCTTCGGAAACGTAATATGCACTTTTATCGACATCGGTCAAAACCGAAATTTCTTCCGAAGATTTAATTGTATCACTCAACAAAAAAGACGCGCCAATCAAGGGCGCAATTGCAGTCCCCAAAGAATTGAACGCTTGTGAAAGATTCAAACGGCTGGAAGCGCCATCCTCACTTCCCAAAACCGAAACGTATGGATTGGCGGCAACTTGCAGTACGGTAATTCCACCAGCTAGCGTAAAATAAGCTACCAAAAATAGCCAAAACACCCTTTCGGAAGCGGCGGGATAAAACAGCAGACAACCCATGGCCATAGTAACAAGACCCACGATTATTCCCTTCTTATAGCCGATTCGAGAAAGCAATGCCCCTGCTGGAACTGAAATTACCAAATAGGCCAAAAAGAAAGCGAACTGAACCAAACCTGCCTGAAAATAGCTGAGTTCAAAAACGTCTTTCAACCGTGGAATCAAACTATCTACCAAAACGGTGATAAATCCCCAAAGAAAAAAGAGAACAGTAACGGTAATAAATGCTGAGCGGAAGGATTTTTTTTCGTTCATAGATGGTTGTTGTTAGGACTATTTTTTATCGTAAAAATCGGAAGGGATATTTTCATTTTTTCCATCTTGGTATTTTGTAACCCAAAACCCATCGTGAATGGAATAGTAACCGGTTTCACCTTTCTTGTTCACGGCAATATAGCCTACTTGAAAATCTTTAAAATTCGGACTCTTTTTGATAATTCTTCCAATTGCTTCCTCACAGGCCTGTTGTGGCGTTTTGCCTTGGCGCATCAATTCCACAATCAAAAAACTGCCGACGGTTTTCAAAACTTCCTCGCCTAAACCTGTTGCGGTTGCGCCGCCAATTTCATTGTCGATAAACAACCCGGAACCAATAATTGGCGAATCGCCCACGCGTCCAGCCATTTTGTAAGCCAATCCGCTTGTGGTGCAGCCGCCCGAGATATCGCCGTTTTTATCAATAGCTAGCATCCCGATGGTGTCGTGGTTTTCTATATTGATGATAGGTTTGTATTGTGAAGTTTTTTTCCATTCCTCCCACGCTTTTTTTGAAGCATCAGTAAGTAAATCAACAGGTTTAAAACCTTCGGAAATTGCAAATTGTTCTGCGCCTTTTCCAGCCAAAATAACATGCGGGGTATCTTCCATCACTTTTCGTGCAACAGAAATGGGATGCATAATATTTTGAAGATAAACCACTGCACCATAATTCCCTTTACTGTCCATGATGCAAGCGTCCAGCGTTACATTTCCATCGCGATCAGGTAGACCGCCAATCCCGACTGATTGCCCTTCGGCATTTGCTTCTTCAATCATACAGCCTTTCTCCACGGCATCAAGTGCCGATTTTCCTTCCTGCAAAACGCGCCACGCTTCGGCGGTGCTATTGTTTACATTCCAAGTGGCGATTACCAATGGAAAACTTGCTGTTGAATTTTCACTTTTGATTTCTTCGGAAATGATTGAGGAAAGCTTTTTTTCCGAAGCAAAAACGGAACTTCCCACCGCAATTCCAAAGGTGGAAAGCGAAGCGTTTTGGATAAATTTTCTGCGTTTCATATTTATTTAGTTTGCAAGCTTAATGAGTACGGAACATCCTCCGGTTTACTGCCCCATTCTTTATTTGGTTCATTTCCCAATTCAAAAATAAAAGTGCCACCCTTTTTTATTTCGCTGTAGCCAAGATACGTTTTTTCATAGGGTGCACCATTCAAACTGGTATTTTGGATATAGCAGTTTTTTGTAGTATTATTTTCGGCTGAAATTACGAATGTTTTTCCGTTTTCTAATTGAAGGGTGACCTTGTTAAACAGTGGGCTTCCCAAAACATATTGGTCCACGGCAGAGGTAACGGGATAAAATCCCATGGCACTAAATACGTACCAAGCTGAAGTTTGCCCATTATCTTCATCCCCACAGTAACCATCGGGGGTAGCGGCATATAATTTGGTTAGTACTTTTCTGATTTTTTCTTGGGCTTTATAGGGTTCTCCAGCATAATTGTACAGATAAAGCATGTGCTGAATAGGTTGGTTTCCGTGGGCATAATTCCCCATATTTACAATTTGCATTTCCCGAATTTCGTGTATGGTTTGGCCGTAATAGCTATCGTCAAAATCGGGCGGCATTTCAAAAACGGTGTCCAATTGTGCAATGAAATTTTCTCTTCCTCCCATTAAATCAATCAATCCGTGAATATCTTGAAAAACAGACCAAGTATAATGCAAACTATTGCCTTCCGTAAATGCATCTCCCCATTTTAAAGGGTTAAAAGGAGATTGAAAGCTGCCGTCCTCGTTTTTACCACGCATCCATCTTGTGCTTGGATCAAATACATTTTTATAGTTTAGCGATTGCTTTCTAAATTTTTCGGCTATGGAATCTTTCCCCATTTTTTTTGCCATTTCTGAAATGGTAAAATCGGCAAAGGCATATTCCAAAGTTCGGGCAACATTTTCATTTATACCCACGTCATAAGGTATATACCCAAGCGTATTATAATACTCCAAGCCTTCTCTGCCTACTGAACTCGCTGGTCTATTGTTTGGTTCCGTTGCGTTTTTCAGTACGGCTTCAAATAGTGTATTTATATCATCTTCAGCTATATTTCCTTTTAAATAAGCATCGGCAATTATTGGGGCAGAGTTGGAACCAATCATACAATCACGATGCCCCGGACTTGCCCATTCTGGAAGCCAGCCAGACTCTTTATAGGTATTTGCAAGCCCTTCCATGATTTGCTTGTTAAGCTCTGGATACATTAAGTTGAAAAAGGGATATACGGCGCGAAAAGTATCCCAAAACCCATTATCGGTAAACATATAGCCTGGCAANACTTCCCCGTTATATGGGCTGTAATGGACTANTTTTTCATTTGCGTCAATTTCATAAAATTTTCTGGGGAAAAGAAACACGCGATACAAACAGGAATAGAAAGTTTTGATTTCGTCCAAATTTTTCCCTTCAACTTCAATTTTTTCTAATTCAGTCTCCCAAGCTTTTTTGGCTTCTTCTTTTGTTTGCTCAAAGGTTTTATTGCCAATTTCACGAGAAAGATTTATTTCAGCTTGTTCCAAACTAATAAAGGAAGAAGCCACTTTTACGGTCACTTTTTCGCCACGTTTTGTTTTAAAACCAATGATTGCCCCAACGTGCTCCCCTTCGCTATCAAGNATATTTTTTTGAAGTTGCCAGCCGTCCTTCCACGTATGTGAAATTTCAAAATCCTTATCAAAATAGGCTACAAAATAATTGTGAAAATTTTCGGGCACTCCTCCACGGTTATTTCTGCTGTACCCTATTATTTTTCGCTCTTCCGGAATTATTTTTACCATAGAACCTTTATAAAATGCATCCAAAATAACATACGCTTCATCCGCTTCAGGAAATGTAAATTGAAACTGGGCGGCACGTTCTGTGGGAGTAACGCCTACGGTCACGTCATAGTCAGCCAAATAAGTTTCATAAAAATAGGGTTTCACGGTTTCTGCTTTATGTGAAAACCAAGACTGGCGGGCTTCTTCTTCAAAGACTAACGTATCGGTAACGGCCATAAAAGAAAAAGCGCCATAGTCATTTATCCACGGACTGGGTTGGTGCGTTTGTTTTATGCCCCGAATCTGGTTTTCTGCATATTTGTAAGTCCAGCCATCGCCCATTTTTGAAGTCATTGGAGTCCAAAAGTTCATCCCCCAAGGCGTTGCGATAGCTGGATATGTGTTTCCATTGGAAAGACTATATTTTGAATCTGTACCCATCAAAGGNTTNACAAAATCAACAAGTGAAATCATTTCATCATTCTCTTCTTGTAAATGCTGGATTTTATCTCCGCAGCTAAGAAAAACTGAAAATATACTTAATAATAAAATGTACTTCATTGCCTTATTTATTAGGTTTGCTGGTCATNTCAAAAACAATCTCTTTNCTCTTTGTAATTTCATCGTGCGTCAAATAATTTCTGTCCAGTTTTTTCCCATCAACAGTAACACTTTTTACATAAACATTTTTCTCGCTTTGATTTTTCGCCACAATTTTTACCGAATTTCCATTGTCCAAATGCAAAATCGCTTCCTCCACCAGCGGACTTCCCAAAGAATAATTCGGTGAGCCGGGAACAACGGGATANAAGCCCAAAGCGCTAAAAATATACCAAGCGCTCATCTGCCCCGCATCGTCGTTTCCGCAAAGTCCGTCCTGTTTTGGGCCATACATTTTGTCCATAATTATGCGTACGCGTTCCTGCGTTTTATAATCTTTTCCCGTCCAATTGTACAAATACGGAATGTGGTGGCCGGGCTCGTTGCCTTGCACATAATTGCCCATAATCCCGTCGCGGGTTATGTCCTCATTTTTTTCGATGTATTTATCGTCGAGTTCCATTGTGAAAAGGGAATCCAAATGTTTGCTGAAANGTTCTTTTCCGCCCATCATTTCAATCATTTCATCTAAATTCTGCGGNACGTANAGNCCNTANTTCCANGCGTTGCCTTCAATAAAACCTTGTCCGTGNGTGTCCAGCGGATCAAATTCNTTTCTGAAATTCCCATCGCTAAGTTTTGGTCGCATATACCCGATTTTTGGATCGTACACATTTTTGAAATATTCCGAGCGTTGTAAATATTCTTTTTCAACTTCGGTATTTCCAACACTTTTTGCGATTTGCGCAATGCACCAATCGTCATAAGCATATTCCAAAGTTTTTGAAACCGACGAACTGCTTTTGTCTTCGGGCACAAAGCCCATTTTTTTGTAATCGCCTACGCCATCAAAATAATCGACGTTTGAAGTATTTACTGCAGCTTCCAAAGCATGGTTTTTATCGAAATCGCCCACATTTTTCGCTACCGCATCGGCAATCACCGAAGTCGCGTGATATCCAATCATGCACCAGTTTTCATTGGCATAATGACTCCAAATGGGTAACATTTTATGCACGCTTTGGTCGTGGTGGGCGAGCATACTTTTAATCATATCATTGTTCCGCTTCGGATGGATTATGTTGAAAAGCGGATGCAACGCACGATAGGTGTCCCAAAGTGAAAAAATGGTGTAATTGGCAAATCCGTCCGATTCGTGGATGTTTTGATCCAATCCACGATATTTTCCGTCCACATCCTCATAAATAATAGGGCTGAGCATTGTATGATAAAGCGCGGTATAAAAAGTGATTTTATCTTCGGGAGTGATTGATTTCACTTCAATTTTTGAAAGTTCTTTGTTCCATTTTTGTTGGGTTTCAGCTTTGGTTTTTTCAAAATCCCAATGCGGAATTTCAGCTTTTAGGTTTTTCATAGCACCTTCGGTGCTTACTGATGAAAGGGCGAATTTTATTGCAATCTTTTCATTTTCCGAAGTATCAAAATTGAAATANGCACGGATTTCCTTTCCCGCCATTTCGGGGAAATTTTCTTCCTCATTGAATTTTCTGTAAAACCCATTGTATTTGGCTTTATCGTATTTTTTGTGTCCGTAACTTTTGAAAGGTTTTGAAAATTCCATTGCAAAATAAACCGTGCGNGTGCGTGCCCAACCGTGTGTTTGCCGATATCCCGTTACGATAGAATCATTTTCAACGCGAACGAAGGTCCAAACATTCTTATCATCGTAGCCGTACACGTTGTAAACCATATCCAAAATTATATGCGCATCATTGCTTTTNGGNAANGTATATTGATGNAAACCCACACGATCACTNGCCGTAAGCTCTGCGGTTATATTGTAATCGTCCAATTTTACTTTGTAATAACCGGGCGAAGCTATTTCATTTTTATGTGAAAAAGTTGAAACAAATCCTTTTTCACCGCTTTTGGTTTTAAGCGGATCCAAAACTAATTTTCCAACAGTTGGCATTACCAAAAAATCCCCGAGATCGGAATGGCCCGTCCCGCTGAAATTGGTATGCGAAAACCCGATAATCGTGGAATCCGCATATTGGTAACCTGCGCAGTATTCATAGGTTTTCGGGTTGTAACTTCCATCGGCTTTATACATTGTTTGCACATTTGTCTGCGGACTCAATTGCACCATTCCGAAGGGTGCAGTAGCACCCGGAAAGGTGTGTCCCATCTTGTCTGTGCCGATAAATGGATTTACAAATTGTGTAAAATCTTTGGTTTGCGAAAAGGTGTTTATGCAATTGAAAATTGCAATTGTAAAAATCAGTTTTTTAAGCATTTGATTATTTTGAATTTGTCGTGATTCGTGTTTCCCTTTAGTCTTGGGTCATTTAACTTCAATTTCATCCACAAAAAGCCAAGCTTTTCCTCCAAATCCTAAATGTCCTTTCGGGAGGTCGCCAAAGTTTTTTGCTTTGATTTTTATGAATTGGATGTTTTTATTTATTTCGAATTGAATTGTTATAATTCCAGCTTCTTCCGAAGGTTTTTCGGCGTCAATTTTTTGAATGGGCAATTCAATAAAATCTTTTCCATTTTCAGAAACAGAACAGTAAACTTCTGTGGGATAAAAAATCCACGCGCGTTGGTCTTGCAGAAAGTTCACCGAAACTGTTTTTACTTCTTTTTTTGAGCCCAAATCCAAAGTTGTTTTTAAATCTGTATCGTGATAGCCCTGCCAGGCACCTGTTCTAAAATCGATNGCGCCGTGAACGCCNTCAATCAATGCATTTTCGCCACCGCCGTTGTATTGGTTTGCATATTCGGATTCCAGTTTTATGCTGAGGTTGGGATCAATTTTATAAAAATGGGTAGTAAGCAAAGCGCTTCGTTTTCCGAGGTTGCGTGCCGATGGAATTTCGGGTNGTTTTTCAGCGTATGTTTTTAAAACGGTTTCTTCGGAAATNGNAAANGGTTNTNTGTANTTTTTNAANTCNGAATCGTTCAANGAATAATAAATATCCGTNTNTTTCGAAGTAGCGCTTCGGCTNNNCTCAGCGACCGCNAGNGAAATTTCAGTTTNNTTTTTAAANGCNACATCNCCTTTTGCAATAAATGGAGCGGGAATTATCAAGTTTTCAGTGATTTCAGTTATTGGAATTTCNTCATCTTTTGTAGCCCACTTAGAAGGTTTATCGGTCATTTTGAACACCAAATTTCCGCCAGCC
>PAZL01000024.1 GCA_002715485.1 Aequorivita sp.
GATAGTAACTTTTTAAATAGGAAGAAAGCAATGCCACACTGGTAGTTCCATCCACGTCATAATCACCATAGATTAAAATATTTTCTTCGCTTTCAATTGCTTTTTCAATTCGTAGAACGGCTTTGTCCATATCCTTCATTAAAAACGGATCGTGAAGGTTTTCCAAACTTGGACGGAAAAACTTTTCGGCTTCTTCAAATGTTTCTACACCACGTTGCACCAGTAGAGAAGCAATTATTGGTTCAACTTTTAATGCTTTTGAAAGTGAGCTCACTTTATGGGGATCGGGTTTGGGTTTTAGGGTCCAGCGCATATTCTGTAAAATTCCAAATTTTAAAATTCCAAATTCCAACTCTGGCATAAGCTGAATTTAGAAAAAAGGGGAGAGGTGTAAAATTACAAATTCTATTTTGTATTTTGGAATTCCAAAAGTAGTTAAAAATGCCATTAGTAAACCCGCTTTCCCCAAACCACGATAGTGAAACAAAACAATTAGCCGAATTCTTTAATGAAACGCTCGGCTTTTGCCCAAACAGCGTGCTTACCATGCAGCACCGACCGGCGATAAGCAAAGCGTTTATAAATCTCAACAAAGCCGTGATGGCGAATGAAGGGCGCGTTACTTCTGCTTTAAAGCGAATGATTGCCTGGGTAAGCAGCAATGCTACGGGTTGCCGTTACTGTCAAGCGCATGCAATCCGCGCTGCGGAACGTTATGGGGCCGAACAAAAGCAACTCGATAATATATGGGAATATAGAACCCATCCCGCCTTTTCGGAAGCAGAACGCGCCGCACTCGATTTTTCCCTTGCGGCTAGCCAAGTGCCAAATGCGGTGAATGATGAAATTAAACAACGACTTTACAAATACTGGAACGAAGGTGAAATTGTGGAAATGTTAGGCGTTATCTCGCTTTTTGGCTACCTAAACCGTTGGAACGATTCCATGGGAACTACTATTGAAGAGGGCGCTGTGGAAAGTGGGGAGCAGTATCTTGGCAAACATGGGTGGAATAAGGGAAAACATATTTAATAGCTTAAAGATGATTAAAAAATTACTATTATTCTCATCATTAATAATACTTCTATTTTCCTGTAATAAAGTGATAGATGCTGTTGATGAGGTTCGGATGAATAAAAAAGAAACAATCACATATGATGATTTTGAAGCCATTCGAAATGATTATGATATTAAACTGTATTATGATAAAGATAAGGAACTTATGACGGGTCACTTTGTAGTAGTTTATCAGGGAAAGCCTTCAGAAGAGTTCCAGACCAAGCGTGGTTTCTTAAATGGGGTTTATGCTTCTTATAATTCAAATGGACAACTTACCAAGGGGTACAATTATAAAAACGGCAGACAGGATGGAATTCAAAGGGAATTTTATGAAACGGGTGAATTGCTTTCTGAAGTTAATTATGAAGCGGGAAATATGGTAGGTGAAAAATTATTTTATGATAAGGTCGGGGATGTTAAGGCAAAGCTCAAAATAGAAAACGGAGTAGAATATAAGCGCTATTATAAAGATGGAAAGGTAGCAATTGCAGAATTTAAAAGAAACTGGAAAGGAAAGGAGCTAAATATGATGGTTATTTACGATGCTTTTGAGAATGTTCAGCTTGCATTTGGCAATAGCAATGATCCAAATGAGAAAAATATGTTTTATGTTTTTGACGCTAACATGGAGCTTTCCGATACCGTTGATGCAACAATAGATCTGCAAAAAGCACAGTATTATATGGGTTTAATTCAGCGGACAGCCATGGCAGTTATGGAATAGATATTATTTCTTCCCCGAAACCACCACAACAATCTCCCCTTTCGGTGGTTTATTTTCAAAATGTTTAAAAACTTCTTCCGCAGTTCCTCGAACAGTTTCTTCGTGCAGTTTTGTTAGTTCCCGCGACACTGAAATTTGTCTGTCTGCACCAAAAAATTCCACAAATTGTGCAAGTGTTTTTAGCAGTTTGTGCGGCGATTCATAAAAAATAATGGTTCTGGTTTCTTCGGTCAAAAGTTCGAGTCGGGTTTGTCTGCCTTTTTTCACAGGAAGAAAGCCTTCAAAAACAAATTTATCATTCGGAAAACCACTATTTACAAGTGCTGGAACAAAAGCGGTGGCTCCGGGCAAACAATCAACTTCAATGCTAGCTTCCACACAAGCACGGGTTAATAAAAATCCAGGGTCGCTAATGGCCGGGGTGCCTGCATCGCTAATGAGGGCGATGTTTTCGCCGTTTTGAATTCGCTTTACAATTCCTTCCACGGTTTTGTGCTCGTTGTGCATGTGGTGGGAGTGCATTTGGGTTCCTATTTCGAAATGCTTTAAAAGTTTTCCGCTGTTGCGGGTATCTTCGGCGAGGATTAAATCTACTTCTTTTAGCACTTCAACAGCGCGGAAGGTCATATCTTTTAAATTGCCAATGGGTGTGGGCACCAAATAGAGTTTTCCCGTCATAATTTATGGGCGTACAGTTTTTCCGAAGAAATAAGAGATTAGTAATAATAAAATTCCGACCAATGGGAGGGTAATCTCTGGGTCGCCCAAGCGATAGTGTGCAAAGCAGGCCAAGACCATATCAAAAAAGAGCCCGGCGTATGCCCATTCCATAACCCATTTTGGTTTTCGTAAAAGAATAAATAAGATTGCCAAAATTTTTGCGAGCGCCATTGGAATGACTAAATAGGTGGGGTATTGATAATCTTGATAATAACCTTCAATTACCGCGGTATCGGTTAAATACATAACTGCGGAATACAGAAAAAGAGCACTTAGCAGCCCTGTGGCTATCCAATAGATTGTTTTTTGGGCTGTCATAGTACTGGTTTTTAATTGAAACGCTTTTCAATAATATTCATAAACCTTTCCGAATACTCTTCTTTGTTAAGCCAATGGTTATAGTCTGGCTTAACGTTACCTTTTATAAATCTTTGTGCTTCCTCAAAACTTTCCATAGTATTTATTTGTGAAAGTACACGGGTGTAATCTTCGGTTTGCCCTTCAAAAAGATGCTTTATAAATGCCAAACGGTCGTTCAGGCCAATATTTAAACCTTTGTTAAGCGTATCATTGATTGATCTTGCGCGTGATTCGGTCATTGTTTTACTGGCTTCTTTTCCTTCAACGGATTTAGGGAAAATCGTAGTGGCTTTTCTTTCAAATTCAGGCATTTGTTGGTAGTTTGATGCAAACTCCTCCAAATCATTTTTAGCATATTTTGCAGTAGGCTTTTCCTGGATTTTGGTAGTTTCAGATTCGTGATTTTTTGGAAGCATTTCGTCCAAAAGTTCGTCTATTCGCTCGCTTTCTTCTGGCATTTGTGCTACGATGTCCTTTATTTTTTCCATCAAAGGTTCAATCAGGTCTTCCTTATGTTCGGGTTGTGGCACGGGCTCGGGTTCTTTAAACCAGTTTTCCTCACGGAAACTTTTTGAATCTAGCGATTCAGCTATTGATTGTTCGGAAGGATCTTCCAGTTGATTTTCAAGATATTCAAGAACGGCCAATTTTTCATAAAGCTCACCCACCAATCCCTTTACGGAAGTGGTTTTAAACGTTTTTTCTTCTTCAATTAATAGTTGTGCTAGCGCTGTTACCCGCTCACGGAGTTTCTTCTTCATATCTTTTTAAATTAACCGGATTTTCTATTTTGTTTTTATAAATTTACGCATCCTTTATGTAAACGTCAACTATTTTTGTTTTCTTGTTTAAAACCACAAACAATCTTCAAGTTGAATACGTTTACGGAATAGCATTAGTACTAAATGTTTAGCGTAAAATTAAACTATGTTTCTTGAAAATACCGTAAATCAGAAAGAACAATTTGGCTGGATTGAGGTAATCTGTGGATCTATGTTTTCAGGAAAGACGGAAGAACTCATCCGTAGATTGAAGCGCGCACAGTTTGCCCGACAAAAAGTTGAGATTTTTACACCATCCATAGACACGCGCTATGCCGAGGATGCCGTGACAAGCCACGATAGCAACCAGATACGATCAACGCCCGTGCCAGCTGCGGCAAACATACCCATATTTGCAGATAATTGTGATGTAGTAGGGATTGATGAGGCACAATTTTTTGATGACGAAATTGTAAAGGTTTGTAATGACCTCGCCAATCGCGGCGTTCGTGTGATAGTTGCAGGATTGGATATGGACTACAAGGGAAATCCTTTTGGGCCAATGCCCGCATTAATGGCTACAGCCGAATATGTTACCAAGGTTCATGCCGTATGTACCCGCACGGGAAACCTTGCCAATTACAGTTACCGCAAAGCGAAAAGCCAAGACCTTGTATTGCTTGGTGAAACTGAAGAATACGAACCGCTGAGCCGTGCTGCATTTTATAAGGCGCAACTTCGGGACAAAGTGGTAAAACTGGAAGTAAAAGACGCTGAAGACCTGAGTAAGCAGAATGCTCCTGAAAAACCTGGAAAACAAGCGTAATATGCCCAAAGCCACCGAAACATTATTGGAGATTGATTTAAATGCACTCGACAATAATTATAAATACCTTACCTCAAAATTAAAGCCCAACACTAAAGTACTTGCAGTAGTAAAAGCTTTTGCCTATGGAAGCGATTCTGTAGTTATTGCAAAAGAACTTGTGGTATTAGGTGTGGATTACTTTGCCGTTGCTTATGCGAACGAAGGCGAAACATTGCGAAATGCTTCTGTAGAAACGCCCATTTTGGTGCTGCACCCACTACCCATTAATTTTGATGTAATTTTGAATAGATGTTTGGAGCCTAGTATTTATTCACGGAAAATGCTTGAGGAATTTATCGCTTTTGCAGAAGTAAAAAAACAAAGCCATTATCCAATACATCTAAAGTTTAATACGGGATTGAATCGTTTAGGGTTTATAGATAGTGATGTTGATTATATTGCTGAAACGCTTTCAAAGACAGATAGTGTGAAGGTAAAATCAGTTTTTTCGCATCTTGCTGCAAGTGAAGATTTAAAGCTAAAGGATTTTACAATGGGACAAATTGAAGGTTTCCGCAAAATTTCCGAAGTACTCTCAGAAAAACTTGGGTATAAGCCCTTATTGCACTGCGCCAACACTTCTGGAATAATCAACTATCCCGAGGCACATTTTGATATGGTGCGAACGGGAATAGGACTTTATGGTTTTGGAAATGCTAAAGAGGAAAACAAACATTTAAAACCTGTGGGTACTTTAAAAACAGTAATTTCACAAATACATACAGTACAAGAAAATGAAAGCGTAGGTTATAACCGTGGTTTTGTTGCTGAAAAAATTACCCGTTCCGCAACCCTTCCTATTGGCCATGCAGACGGCATTCCCCGTTCCTATGGAAAAGGTAAGGGTTGGGTAACCATACACGGAAAAAGAGCTCCCATTCTTGGCAATGTTTGTATGGATATGATTATGGTAGATGTTACCGATATAGATTGCGAAGAAGGTGATGAGGCAATTGTGTTTGGTCCTTCCACAACTGCCGAGGAATTATCGGCAGCGATAAATTCTATTTCATATGAATTGATTACCGCAGTTTCCCAAAGAGTGAAACGAATTGTTTGTAGGAATTAATCCCTTTTGGGAAATTATTTGAAAAAATGAATTCTTTTTAATTAATTTAGTGGCTATTAACTTCTAAAACCAATCAACATGTTAAAAGAATTTAGGGATTTTATTATGACCGGCAACGTGATAGACCTTGCCGTAGCCGTGTTGCTGGCTGCTGCTGTTGGCACGGTTGTTTCAAGTTTCACCAATGACGTGATGATGCCTATAGTGGGTAATTTTACGGGGGGTGTTGACTTTGCCGATTTAAAAGTAGTGCTTTCAGAGGCTGTGATTGCTCCTGATGGAGAAGTTACCAAGCCCGAGAACGCCATTATGTATGGAAAATGGATAAACTCTATCATCAATTTAATTATCGTTGGGTTTGTATTATTCTTAATAGTAAAGGCATACGGAAAGGTACGCAAGAAAAAAGAAGAAGCGCCAGCACCAGACCCAGGACCATCTGAGAAGGATTTACTGATGCAAATTCGCGATGAGCTTAGAAAAAAATAATTTACAGCCACCGCTGCATTACATATTCTAACCTAAACCCTCTTCAGAACGAAGAGGGTTCTTTTTTGCTTTTATTCAGAAATAATAATTTACTATAAATTACTTTTGCATAAAACTATAAAACATGAAATTAGCTTTGGTAGGTGCCACCGGGATGGTTGGTGAGGTAATGTTGAAAGTGTTGCAGGAACGCAATTTCCCGATTGACGAATTGTTGTTGGTGGCTTCAGAAAGATCTGTAGGGAAGGAAATTTCCTTTAAGGGAAAAAGTCATAAAGTAATTGGCTTGGAAGATGCCGTTGCCGCAAAACCCAACATCGCTATTTTTTCCGCTGGAGGAAATACATCATTGGAATGGGCGCCAAAGTTTGCTGAGTTGGGTACAACCGTAATAGATAATTCTTCGGCTTGGCGAATGGAGCCCGACAAGAAGCTAATTGTTCCCGAAATCAATGCATATTTGTTGACAAAAGAAGATAAAATAATAGCAAATCCCAATTGCTCAACCATACAACTGGTCATGGCGTTGGCACCCCTTCACAAGAAGTACAGAATGAAAAGAGTGGTAGTTTCTACCTATCAATCTGTTTCAGGAACGGGCCTAAAGGCAGTACGGCAAATGGAGAACGAAATGGCGGGAGTAAAGGGAGAAATGGCTTACCCGTATCCTATCCATAAAAACGCGCTTCCACATTGTGATGTTTTTGAAGCGAATGGTTACACAAAGGAAGAGATGAAACTGGCGCGTGAGCCACAAAAAATATTGGACGACCGTTCTTTTTCAGTAACTGCTACTGCAGTGAGAATCCCGACAGCTGGCGGGCACAGTGAGGCAGTTAACGTACAGTTTGAAAATGATTTTGAGTTGAGTGATATACGAAAAATACTTCACGAAACACCAGGTATAACCGTTCAGGACAATCCAGATACCAACACATACCCTATGCCTATGTACGCTCATGATAAAGATGAAGTGTTTGTTGGAAGAATACGTCGGGATGAAACGCAACCCAATACCCTAAATATGTGGATTGTAAGTGATAATCTTAGGAAAGGGGCTGCAACGAACGCCGTTCAAATAGCAGAATATTTAATTAAGCATTTACTTGTTTGATTATTTTAAGATAAAAACTGAATATTTTTTTAAAATCTTGTTAAAAAAACGCACTTTATTTAAAGGTGCGTTTTTTATTTTTCAGTATCTTTAAAGGATTAACCCTTAAACGTAAAGCCTATGAATTCAACATTTACTAAAATCCTGAGAATCGTTTTAGGCTTGGGATTACTATTTTTTGGACTTAGCAAATTGATTAACCTTCATATTATGCCCACCCATATATATACTGGAGATGCGGCTATTTTTATCGATTCGCTCAGCAGCACAGGCTACATTCTAAAAGTCATTGGAATTTTGGAAATCTTTATCGGATTGCTTTTGCTTATTAACAAATGGGTTTCGTTTGCATTGCTTTTGTTGGCGCCCATTACGGTTAATATCTTATTATTTCATTTATTTTTGGATACACCAGGCCTTCTTGTAGCCTTGGTGATAACTATATTAAATGTTATTTTGATTTATAAACATTGGAAAATTTATAAACCTTTATTTCATTAAATCCAACTGTATACAGTATTTAAGGGCTTCTTTACGGAGCCTTTTTATATTGCAATATTTCCTTTTAAGTAAAAACATTACATTTACAATTCCAAAAAATCAATAATATGAAATTTACAATTGTTCCAGCAATCCTTATACTTGCCTTTGTAGGCTGTAAGGAAGAACCGAAAAAAGAAGTTATTTCCGTGACTTATCCACAAACAAAAAAAGTTGACACCGTAGATACCTACTTTGGTGTCGAAGTAAAAGATCCATACCGATGGTTGGAAGATGACCGCAGTGAAGAAACCGCAGAATGGGTTAAGGCCGAAAACGAAGTAACCTACGGATATTTAGAAAAAATACCTTTCCGGGAAGAATTGAAACAACGTCTTTCAGATCTTTGGAATTACGAAAAAGTGGGCCCTCCATTTAAGGAAGGCGATTATACCTATTTCTACAAAAACGATGGTTTGCAAAACCAATATGTTTTATATCGCTACAAAACAGGGGAAGACCCAAGTACAGCCGAAGTATTTTTGGACCCCAATACTTTTAAGGAAGACGGGACCATTTCTTTGGGTGAAACAAGTTTTAGTAAAGACGGAAGTAAGTTGGCCTACAGTATTTCTGAAGGCGGAAGCGATTGGAGAAAAGTTCTTGTAATGAACACCGAAACCAAGGAATTGGTTGGGGATACTTTAAAAGATATCAAGTTTAGCGGTCTTTCATGGAAGGGTGAGGATGGTTTTTACTATTCCAGTTACGATAAGCCTAAAGGCAGCGAGCTTTCGGCAAAAACCGATCAGCACAAAGTTTACTACCATAAAATGGGGACCCCCCAAAGTGAAGATAAGGTAATTTTTGGCGCTACCCCAGAGGAAAAGCATCGTTATATAAATGCAAGTGTTACAGAAGACAATAATTATTTGGTGGTAAGAGCGAGTACCTCAACTTCTGGTAATAAACTTTTTATAAAGGACTTGACAAAACCTGGAGCACCCTTTGTAACTATTTTGGGCGATACGGATTCTGATACATCTATTTTAGAAAATGTAGGTTCAAAACTATATATTGTTACAAACAGAAATGCACCAAACAAAAAAGTTGTTACTGTTGATGCAAATAGCCCAACTCCTGATAATTGGGTAGACTTTATCCCAGAAACTGAAAACGTACTTTCGCCCAGTACAGGTGGTGCTTCTATTTTTGCCAATTATATGGTTGATGCAGTTTCCAAGGTATTGCAGTATGATTATGATGGAAAATTGATTCGTGAAGTTAAACTTCCGGGCGTTGGTTCGGCAGGTGGTTTTGGAACCAAAAAAGAGGAGAAGGAACTGTACTATTCTTTCACGAATTATGTTACGCCAGGCAGTATCTATAAATACGACATTGCAAGTGGTGATTCTGAATTATTTATAAAACCCGAAATAGATTTCAATCCAGAAAATTTTGAAAGCCACCAAGTTTTTTACACCTCAAAGGATGGTACCAAAATACCAATGATAATCACCCATAAAAAAGGGTTGAAAATGGACGGAAAAAATCCAACAATTCTTTATGGTTATGGAGGGTTTAATATCAGCTTAACACCAGGTTTTAGTATTGCCAATGCTGTATGGATGGAGCAAGGAGGAGTTTATGCAGTACCCAATCTTCGCGGGGGTGGCGAATATGGTAAAAAATGGCACGACGCGGGTACACAGATGAAAAAACAAAATGTATTTGATGATTTTATAGCAGCTGCTGAATACTTAATTAAAAACAACTACACTTCCAGCGACTATCTCGCGGTTCGTGGAGGTTCAAACGGTGGATTACTCGTGGGAGCAACCATGACCCAAAGACCAGACTTGATGAAAGTGGCCCTTCCTGCTGTAGGCGTTTTAGATATGCTGCGCTACCATACATTCACTGCAGGAGCAGGTTGGGCTTATGACTACGGTACGGCCGAAGACAGTAAGGAAATGTTTGAATATTTAAAAGGCTATTCGCCATTGCACAATGTAAAGGAAGGCGTGGAATATCCAGCAACTTTAATCACTACCGGGGATCATGATGACAGGGTTGTACCAGCGCATAGCTTTAAATTTGCTGCAGAGCTCCAGTCTAAACAAACAGGAAACAATCCTATTTTAATTAGAATTGAAACTGATGCCGGTCATGGAGCGGGAACACCTGTGAGCAAAACCATTGAGCAGTATGCAGATATTTTTGGGTTTACCCTTTTCAATATGGGTTATGAAGATTTACCTGAAAACATCAATAAAGACATAAAGCAATAATTTAAAAGCCCCTCAATTTGAGGGGCTTTTTTTTAATCCAACTTTTCAGTTAATTTTTTAAATGTCTTCTTTGGGTCTTTATTTTCATAAAGCACTTCATAAACTGCATTAATTATTGGCGTCTTGGCTTTTTTCTTACCCTTTTGTTGGTTCAATTTATATGCGCTATTTGTAGCATAATACCCTTCCGCAATCATACTCATTTCGAGCTGGGCACTTTTCACGGTGTAGCCTTTTCCAATCATTGTTCCAAACAAGCGGTTTCGACTGAACACAGAATACCCCGTAACCAAAAGATCGCCCAAATATGCTGAATCGTTTATGTCACGTTTCATTTTGTGAACCTTTTTCACGTATTTTTTCATCTCACGAATGGCATTGCTCATCAATACGCTTTGAAAGTTGTCGCCATACCCAAGTCCGTGTGCAATCCCTGCAGCCACGGCATAAATATTTTTGAGCATTGCCGCGTATTCTATTCCCAACACATCGTCGTTGGTAGTACATTTAATGTAATCACTGCTTAAGGCGTTGGCAACCATTTTTGCTTTTTCATCATCAGCACTAGCTATAGTGAGGTATGATAACCTTTCAAGTGCAACTTCTTCAGCGTGGCAGGGGCCAGAGATTACACCAATATTATTAAAAGGAACTTTGTAATGGGTGTTAAAATGATCTCCCACTATAAGACTGGTTTCGGGAACAATTCCCTTAATGGCTGAAAAAACTATTTTGTCTTCCAAAGAAACTGTCAGTTTTTCAAGTTCTTTTTGAAGAAAAGCGGAAGGTATTACAAAAATGAGGCAATCTGCACAGCTTATGGTCTCATTAATGTCATTGCTTAGCTTAAGCTGTTTCAAATTGAATTCAACCGAACTCAAATAATTGGGGTTGTGGCCGTGCTTTTTAAGATGTTCTAGTGCGTAATTACTTCGCATGTACCAACAAACCTCATCTAGATTTTCGCAGAGCATTTTAACAATAGCCGTCGCCCAGCTTCCACCACCAAAGACCGCAAATTTTGGTTTTTCTTGCATTTATTAAAATTATGAATTCAAAAGTAAACAATTCTTATTTTATCAAAACATTTAACAGTAGCTTAAGATTGTGCATACAATCTTTTACTGCCTGTTTGCGTTACTGACATTGATTATTGAAATTTAGGTAGTTTCAATGATTTTGGTTGGTTATTTAGTTGAAGCCGCTCCACAAGTGTTAATTTGGTGGGGCGGTTTTTCATTTGTAAAAATTCATCTCGTCCAAATATTTCCAAACGTCGGCAGAGAGCATAGGCCGAATGTTTTTCCCATCTTTTATGCCTTGTCTGATGAATGTTGAGGAAAGTTCAATAATAGGGGCCGCTACTTTTTTTATCTTTTCGTGATTTTCAAACTGCCTTTCAACTTTCCCTTCAGAAATTCTTGGATAAACGTAGATGGAATAGCGTTCTAAAATCACTTCGTAGTTTTTCCACTTGTGAAGGCTTTTCAGGTTGTCCTCGCCCATTATCAAGCAGAAATTATTTTTTGGGTACTTTTCTTCCAGATAAGCCAAAGTATTCACAGTATAATTGGGCTGCGGCAGGTCAAATTCCACATTACTGGCCTGTAATTTTGGATACTCATCCACGGCAATCCGAACCATTGCCAAACGATGGTGGTCTTCCAAAAGTGTCTTTTTCTTTTTATGTGGATTGTGTGGCGTAACCACAAACCACACTTCATCCAAATCACTAAATTCAACCATGTGGTTGGCAATAATCAAATGCCCAATGTGGATAGGGTTAAAAGTGCCAAAATAGAGCCCTATTTTTTTTGAAGTCTTCAAAATTAAAAACTGTTTACTTTTTTATGAAATCTTCTACCAAGTCATGCGCTTCCTTTAACGCGGTTTCAAGATCATGATTCTTTATAATTTTATCGAACTGTGGCGCAGTTGCTAATTCTACTGAAGCCTTGGCAATGCGCATATTGATACGTTCATCACTTTCGGTTTTTCGTTTTTTCAAACGAATTTTCAGCTCGTCGATACTTGGGGGTTTTACGAAAACAGCCAAGGTTTTTTCGGGATATTTCTTTTTAATCCGAAGTCCGCCAGCTACGTCAATATCAAAAATCACATTTTTCCCATGGCTCCAAATGCGTTCCACTTCACTTTTCAAAGTGCCGTAAAAATTGTCGCGATACACTTCTTCCCACTCCAAAAAATCGCCGTCTTTAATGTGTTGTTTAAAATCCTTCAACGAAATGAAATAGTAGTTCTCGCCGTGCTTTTCATCACCGCGTGGATCCCTACTTGTGCACGAAACCGAAAACTCTAAGTTGAGATCTTCCTGTTTCAGCAAATGTTGTACAATGGTGGTTTTTCCACTGCCGGAAGGGGCCGAAAAAACAATCAATTTTCCTCCTTCCATCTATAAAACGTTTAGTGCCTGTTCCTTAATTTTTTCCAACTCATCCTTCATTTGCACCACTATTTGCTGCATTGGCGCATAGTTTGCCTTGCTCCCAATGGTATTGATCTCACGACCTATTTCCTGAGTTATGAAACCCAATTTCTTTCCGTTGGAATCGTGTGATTTTAATGATTCCTCAAAATATTCCAAATGGTTTTTAAGGCGAACTTTTTCTTCGGTGATATCGTATTTCTCAAGATAGTAGATCAGTTCCTGCTCAAAACGGTTTTCATCCACCTTTTCCTTTAAATCTGCAACTGCTTTGCGAAGTCTTTCTTTCACAGCATCCACACGTTCGGGATCAATTGCGATCACTTCTTCCAACAATTTTGAAATAGTCTTGGTGCGTTCCAAAAAGTCATTTTCAAGTACCAGCCCTTCGTCAGTTCTATATTTGTTGATAGCATCCAGCGCTTTGTCAATTCCTTTTAAAATAGCCTTATATTCCTTCTCATCAATCTCCTCGCGTTCTGTTTTCAAAGCATCGGGCATACGAACCGCCATTTTTAATAGTTCCACGGGGTCGCCGTTTACAACGCTTGCCAATTGCTTTATATATTGCTTTACTACGCCTTCATTCAGTTGGGTGGTAACTTCCTCGCCCGTTACTTCAATATAAAGGGAAAAATCCACCTTTCCGCGTTGCAATGATTTTGCAAGCAAATCGCGGATTTCAAGCTCCTTTTCACGGTAAGCAGAAGGCACACGTGTGTTAAGGTCAAGCCCTTTGCTGTTTAAGGATTTTATTTCAATGGTAATGGTTTTGGAAGGCAATTGAACAACTTCTTTGCCGTAGCCCGTCATGGATTGGATCATATTCCTGTTTTAATGAAGGGCAAAGGTAATTAATTCTGAATTCTTAATTCTGAATTAAGAATTATAACAAATTGTTGTTTAAAAATTGCAAGGTCCTCATTTCACTGTAGTACAATTTATTGGTTTGGTGAAAACCCACGTGACCCCCATATTTTGGAGTTTCGAGAAAAAAGTTTTTCATTTTTGAAGCCAAATCTGTGGGATAGCATTCCGAGGAAAGAAAGCTATCGTTCTGGGCATTTAAGATAAGGACTGGAATTTCAATATTGGGAAGGAACTGTAGGCTGCTGTTCTTTTCGTAATAATCAAAGGCATCTTTAAAGCCGTGTGCCGGGGCTGTATAAACGTTATCGAATTCTAATAGCGATGTAATTTGTTTGTAATCGGAAACCGTCATTTTTTCGGGGAAATCCTTCATCTTAGTTTTGTATTTCTTCCGAAGATTTATCAAGAAAGAATTGCGGTAAACCCAATTGGAAAATGCGTTCAAAGATTCCAAAGAACCTCTTAGACTCAGGGGTGTGGAAATGGCAACGGCTTTCTTTATTTCTTTCGGAAATGATTTGCGCTCGCCCAAGTATTTCAAAAGCAGGTTTCCGCCCAGACTGAAACCTACGAGTGCTATTTCAGCATATTTTTCTTTATTCAGTATAAAATCAATTACTGATTCCAAATCGTCGGTTTTCCCTGCATTGTAAGATTGGTAAGAAAGATTGGCCTCCCCGCTGCAACCGCGAAAATTTACGGCCGCTGCGTCCCAACCGTTTTGGTTTAGGATTTTGGCCTGTCCTTTCATATACGTTCGTTGTGCATTACCTTCCAGACCGTGGAGCAGGATTGCAGTTTTATGGGAGTCTTTGGGAGAAAATGACCAATCGATATCCATAAAATCCCCATCGGGTAATTGCAGGCGCTCACGTTGTTGGATTAGATTTGGGGAAGGCCGAAGTTTAGCGGAATAAATAGTTGAGAAATGACCATTTTTAAATGGATATGGAGGATTGTATATACTTTTTACAAGTGGCATTTTTATGGAAAAGTTTTAACAGAAACTAAACATATTTACTATGCTTGCATAACAAAAGTAGCTTAAATTTGTATAAAATTTGGAAACGATGTACACAAAAGAATTTGAAATACGCTGGAGCGATGTAGATGCTAACCGTCACTTGCGAAACAGCGCCTATATAGACTACATGAGCCACACCCGAATGAGTTTTATGCTGGAGAACGGCATGGACCAACGGCATTTGGCTGAATTCAATTTGGGTCCCGTGGCATTTTATGAGCATATGTATTACTTCCGTGAATTTTTTCCCGGGCAGCCCGTAACGGTTTCATTGCAATTGAAAGGTCTTTCGGAAGATGGGATGTATTTTGAATTTCTCCACAATTTTTATGATGAAAAGGGTAAAAACTACGCTCGTTGCGAAATGATGGGAGCGTGGATTGATCTAACGGAAAGAAAACTGGTAGGCCTTCCGAAGAAATTTTACCAAATATTCAATGCTTTGGAAAAAACGGACGATTTCAGAATTCTTACCAAAGAAAACACCCGAAAGTACAGTCAGCGGCCACAGGATCTTTAATCAATATATTTTTTTGGGCGTTTTAGCGTGGAAAGATAAACGCCCAAAAATATTAAGGCTGCTGCACCTATGCGTAGGGCTGTCAAACTATCGGCACCTACCAGCACTGCAAATAGTACAGCAATCACTGGTTGTAAATAGATAAAGGCCCCTATGGTTGACGGACTCAATTGTTTAAGCGCATAAATGTTTAAAAGATAGGTCATAACCGTGGTGCAAATAACCACGAAAGCAAGTTTCCAAATGCTATCAAAGGGGAGTGAGGCCCATTCCACTTCTGCAAATTCTGAAATTCCGATAGGTAGATTGATCAATAGCGCAAAGAGAAATAGAAATTTCATCAAAGTGATGGAACTGTATTTTGGAACTAACGGTTTTACCAAAATCAAATAGACGGAATAAGAAGTTGCGTTTACAATAAACAGCAGATTTCCCACTGGAATATTAGGCGCATTTGGTTGTTCCGTTATTCCAAAAAGGATTAAAACCAAAGCTCCGCCCAGGCCTAAAAATATACCGATACTTTTCAGCCAAGTAATGCGTTCACGCAAGATAAAAGCTGAAAGCACCAAAAGTAATACAGGTGAGAGCGTAATTATGACCGAACTATTGATAGGCGTGGATAAACTCAACCCTTTAAAAAAGGCGAGCATATTTAAGACCATGCCGAAAAATGCACAGGCTATAAATCTTAACCAATCCCGGTGCGCTATTTTTTCTGAAGGAAAGAATAAACTTATAATCCAAAACACCAATGCCGCGCCAGATACACGCAATAATATAAAGCCAAAGGGTTGAATTACATCTGGCATCAATCCCTTAGCGATTGTATGGTTTATACCATAAATAGTGCTGGCAGTGGTTGCCGCCAAAAGCGCAAAAATGCGTTGGTTGGTCAAGTGTTATGAATGGATTTTTTGGCAGCGGCAACTGTTTTTGGACTGCTACCTATAAAGATTTCATCGTTGTTTATTATTACGGGGCGTTTTAGGAAGGTGTAATGTTCCAAAATGAGCCTTTTGTAATCTTCCTCCAAAAGTTCCTCATCTTTTAAATTGCGCTCTTGGTACAATTTCGCCCTTCGGCTGAAGAGCTCCTCATAGCTATCGGTAAGATTAAAAAGTTCGTCTAATTCTTCAGCTGTAATGCCTTGCACTTTTATATCTTGTTTTATGAATGACGAAGGAATTTCTATTTCGGCCATTACACGTTTGCAGGTATCACAACTTGATAAATAATATACTTTTTGCATAATTTCAAAATTAATCAATACTTAGAAAAGGCTCAGCTTCTTTAAGTGCAATTTTTAATTCAATAGGTCCATCGGCATAGCTTGCAATGTCGTATTGATTGTAAACAAAAATCAAGCTATCCCGGGTAAAACCAACGCTTTTGGGAAGATAAAATTCATCATTTTCAAACCAAAAACCATTGTCGTTAATCGATTGGTCCTTTTCAATTTTTTGTGCAGCACGAAATTTCTTTTCCGCAAAAGCTGTAAACTCTTTGTTGCTTTTAAAAAGCTCTTCTGAAGTGAGCTCTTCGCCATTTTTTGGGTCAATGTTCAAAAATGAAGTGGTTCCATACCCGTGTGCCCCGCCGGTAAACAGATATTGGCGCATCTCAAAACAAAGGTGTTCTTCAGAAGAAAATATTTCATTCACAGTGATTTCCGCAAAATATTCGCCGGCCATATCGGGAAACTGAGTTTTATCTGCGTTATAGGTCTCTATAAAATTTGTTGCCGCTTCCTCAATACTTTTTGCCGTTGGAATGGTATCTTCCCCCATTAGCAAAGAACTAAAAATAAAATTTTTAATTTTCTTATTTATTTTTTCGGAAACCTCATCATCCCCAAAAACCTCCACATAGTTGATGGTAACTTCGGGACATTTGTTGTTTTTGCATATTGCAAGCTCTCTTTCAGTAAAACTTTGCGAAGAAATCTCAATATTTTTTTCTTGGTTACAGCCCATACTTATGAGTACAATAATTGCTGCTACCGTAATTTTAGTATTCATACGTTAAAAAGAATAGATGGTTAGCTATCACAAACGAACTCTTACATTTGTATTTCAAAAGTAATAACTTTAAAATCAGCTATTGTAAAAGTTATATTAAAACCTATAATATATTCATAGTTGCCGATTATCAATTTAAAATTTTATCTAACTATATGAAATTCAACACAAAAACAATTCACGGCGGCCTGCACAATGTAGATCCAGCTTTTGGTTCGGTAATGACTCCTATTTATCAAACTTCTACATATTCCCAAACCACTCCCGGCGGGCACAAGGGTTTTGAGTATTCACGAAGCGGGAACCCAACCCGTGCAGCCTTGGAACGCGCTTTTGCAAGTATAGAAAATGGGGAATTTGGATTAGCTTTTGGAAGTGGTCTTGCAGCAATTGATGCAGTTATGAAGCTTTTAAAACCTGGCGATGAGGTAATCTCAACCAATGATCTTTATGGCGGAACCTATCGGTTGTTTACTAAGATTTTTGAAGGCTTTGGAATAAAATTCCACTTTATCGGAATGGAAAATGCCGATAAAATTGCAGAATATGTAAATGATAATACAAAACTCATTTGGGTAGAAACGCCTACCAACCCAATGCTTAACATTATTGATATAAAAAAAGCCGCTTCCATTGCAAAAAGGCACAAGGTGATGCTTGCTGTTGACAATACTTTCGCAACACCATATTTACAGCAGCCATTAGATATGGGAGCTGATATTGTGATGCACAGCGCCACAAAATATTTGGGCGGTCACAGCGATGTGGTTATGGGAGCTTTGGTTTTAAAGGATAAAGATCTAGCGGAAAAACTATATTTTATTCAAAACGCAAGTGGTGCCATTTGTGGTCCACAGGATTGTTTTTTGGTCTTGCGTGGGTTGAAAACGCTTCACATACGTATGCAGCGCCATTGTGAGAATGGAAAGGCAATTGCAGAATATTTGGCAAATCACCCAAAAATTGAAAAAGTCTACTGGCCGGGGTTTGAAAATCATCCTAACCATGCAATTGCAAAAGAACAAATGAAGGATTTTGGCGGAATGCTTTCTTTTGTTACCAAAGGAAACAATTATGAGGATGCTGTTAAAATTGTTGAAAACCTAAAAATCTTCACCTTGGCAGAAAGCTTGGGGGGTGTGGAAAGTCTTGCGGGCCATCCAGCAAGTATGACGCACGCTAGCATTCCAAAAGAGGAACGTGAAAAAACAGGAATCGTTGATTCGTTGATTCGCCTTTCAGTTGGGATAGAAGATGTGGATGATTTAATTGAAGATTTAAAGCAAGCAATAGGGTAACCTTTAGTGCATAAACAAAAAGGGACGGTTTATAATATAATCCGTCCCTTCTTAAATATTTTGAAGTTTATAAGTTAATTTATGTAATAAATATATCCAATGTTTAACCAGTAAATCCATTCATTGGCTTTGTTTTCGGGAACTGGGGTAGTTCCATTATTTTCAAAAGTTGGATTAAGGCCGTCTACCCAATCAGAGAAGTAATAGTGCCAGCGGCTGTCAAGCATTAGATCGCTTAAATCGTTTAATTTATACCTGATTCCTACGCTTCCCACAACTGCCCAAGTTGAAGCAGGATCCTGCTGAAATGCATTAAAATATTTATCGGGAGTTGATATCGGGCTGTTTAACGGCCCAAAAGTAGAAGAAACTTCTGGGTCAAAATTTACCCAGTGAACACCAAAACTTATAAAAGGTGCAATTTTATAGGCCCCTGCCGCAAAGTCTCGGATGCTAAAGGGGAAGTATTCAAGTTGAGAACCCACTTCAAAAACAGAAACAGAACCACTCATAGCCCTTAATTGATCTGCAAAAAGTGAAGTCTGGTCTGGTTCTACCCAACGGCCAAAGTGCTCCAAATTAGTTTTGTGGTAATCAATCTCTGTACGTATTTTAAAGTGGTCGTTAAAATACTTATCGCGTGTGTAACAATTACAATCTGCGCGGTATGAAAAGTTAATGTAATGAATAAGACCTACGCCAAAACCCACATTTCCAGCGTTGGTTTCAAAGTCGTTTCGCTGTCCAAAATCTGAATAAAAAACAACTGGCCCCGTAATTAAACCCACCTCGTGAGAAAAGCCAAACTGACTGTAAACTTCCTGCTTTGCGAAGGCCAACAAGAAAAATACCAATAACAAAAATCTGGTATTCATTATAAATATGGGTTTAGATTGAGACACAACAAATATATAAAAACATGTTTAACAGTGAAATTTAATAAAGCTATTTAGCTAATTTGTAAAAAATTGGCGCACAGTTTTTATCATAACGCTTATATTTGCTCCTTCCTTATGTAAATGGTTTTTTAATGTGTCTTTTTATTCAATATCTTAATTAAGATATTTGGCAAAATGCATTATATCAAACAATTGTCAAGGAAATTCGCTAAAAGTAAAATAAAATTTTAACCAATGAAGCAAAGTATAAAAGATTTCATTTCTGAAGTTGAAAAACTAAATCCCAATGAACCTGAATTTCTTCAGGCAGTAACCGAGGTTGCTGAAACCGTAATTCCTTTTATAGAAGAAAATGAAAAATATGCCAACAAAAAATTGTTGGAACGTATGGTCGAGCCAGAGCGCACTATTCTTTTCCGCGTGCCGTGGACTGATGACAAAGGCGAAATCCACGTAAACAAAGGCTACAGAATTGAATTCAATTCAGCCATTGGCCCATACAAAGGCGGTCTGCGTTTTCACCCTTCCGTAAACCTAAGTATTCTTAAATTTTTAGGGTTTGAACAAACTTTCAAAAATAGTTTGACCACCTTGCCAATGGGCGGTGGTAAAGGAGGCTCCAACTTTGACCCTAAAGGTAAGAGCGATGCCGAAATCATGCGTTTTTGCCAAAGCTTTATGACAGAGCTTTTCCGTCATATTGGTCCAGACACGGATGTTCCCGCTGGAGATATAGGAGTAGGGGGTCGTGAAATTGGCTATATGTACGGTCAGTATAAACGCATTCGTAACGAATTTACTGGAGTGCTTACAGGTAAGGGACGCTCTTATGGCGGATCGCTTATACGCCCAGAAGCAACCGGTTATGGTAACGTATATTTCGCAAAGAATATGCTTGCAACCAGAGGCGAAAGCTTTAAAGGAAAAACCGTTGTTATCTCAGGTTCTGGGAACGTTGCCCAATATGCTGCCGAAAAGGCAATCCAGTTTGGTGGAAAAGTTGTTACTTTCTCAGATTCTGCTGGATATATTTATGATTCCGAAGGCATTGACGAAGAAAAACTTGCTTTTGTAATGGAACTGAAAAACGAAAAGCGCGGCCGAATTTCAGAATACACAAAAAAATATACCGGAGCAAAGTACGTGGAAGGCAAACGTCCTTGGGAAGTGAAGTGTGATATTGCACTGCCTTGCGCAACCCAAAACGAATTGAACGGCGAAGAAGCCAAAATGCTTTTGGACAACGGCTGTATCTGTGTGGGTGAAGGTGCCAATATGCCTTGTACCCCGGAAGCCATTGAGGCATTCCAAAAAGCGAAGATTTTATTTTCACCAGGAAAAGCATCAAATGCAGGTGGTGTTGCAACTTCAGGTTTGGAAATGTCACAAAACTCATTGCGTTTAAGTTGGACCGCTGCTGAAGTGGACGAAAAACTACACGGCATTATGAACGATATCCACGCAGCTTGCGTTGAGTACGGAAAAGATGGCGATGGCTATGTAGATTACGTAAAAGGTGCAAACATTGCCGGCTTTGTAAAAGTAGCCGATGCCATGCTGGCCCAAGGAGTGGTATAATACTTCGCATTTTAAAATTAGGAAGAGCCTTTCCAAACAATCTTTTTATTTAAAAAAAGATATGGAAAGGCTTTTTCATTCCCATCCCGCAATAAATAGTATTTTAGCGTGTTAATATTCAAAACCATATTTCTATGAGGCAGTGGGTTATTGCTTTGCTATTTATATTTCCCTTTCTGGCAAGTGCACAGAACTTTGAGGACCGCTGGACGGGGTTCTTCTCCTATGTTTCTATAAAAGATATTTCCCAGGGCGACAACAAGATTTATGTAGGTGCTGAAAATGCCGTTTTCACGTATGATCTTTCCACACAGGAAATAAAAACCCTTTCTACTGTAAATGGCCTTTCTGGAAACGCTATAACCACCCTACACTACAGTGAGGCATTTGATTTATTGGTTATTGGGTATGCAAACGGGTTGATAGAGATTGTAAAAGAAGGCGAGGAAAACGTTTTAAAAGTGGTTGATATTTTAGAAAAACAGACCATCCCACCCGATAGAAAACGCATCAATAATTTTACTGAATTTAACGAAAACCTATACATAGCAACCCAATACGGAATATCAGTTTATAACTTGTCGAGGCTTGAATTTGGCGACACCTATTTTATAGGCGATGGGGGTGCACAGATAGATATTGTACAGACGATAGTACAGGAACCTTACATTTTTGCCGCAAGTTCAACCAGTGGCATGCGCAGGGCTTTTGTAGCAGACGATAATTTGATTGATTATCAAAACTGGACCACCATAATGGGTGGCGGATTTAGAGCTGCGGAAAAATTAGGAAATGAGCTGTATGCCTCAAACCGCTCCAATACCATTTTACGTTTTACACCTAACGGGAATACCACAGCCGTAGCGAATTTCAATTCAGAGGTACAAAAATTTAGACTAGCAGATAATTTGTTGACTATTACAACCAAAACTTCCAGTCAGGCATATTCCGAAGGATTTGTACAGGAAGCTTCAGTAAGCACAGTGCTGGGATATGATCTAGATTTGCTTTCGGGTTATGGTTTTGGCAATAATTTTTATTTGGGAACTAATGAGGACGGCATGCTAATAGTTCCTTTTGGCAGCATGCAGGCTACCCAAGTTCTTCCCAATGGTCCCATAAGAAATAGCCCCTATTCAATCGATGCTTCACCAGGACAGTTATGGGTAAGTTTTGGGGAGGTTGACAGAGATTATAACCCATATCCATTATCACGTTTTGGAATAAGCCAGTTAAAGGATACGGTCTGGACAAATACTTCATATGAAGAGCTCAGTTTAGCTGTAAATGCTGAACCTACAGACTTGGTAAACGTAACCATCAATCCAGAAGCACCCAATGAAGTGTATATGAGTGCGAACCAAAAAGGACTTTTAAAAATAGTAGATGGTGTTCCCACCATACTTTATGATGAAACCAATAGCCCTTTGGAAAGAATAAACATTGGGGGCGCTGATGCGGGTATACGAATTTATGGTTCCCAGTTTGACAGCCAGGGGAATCTCTGGTTTGTACAAAGCAAAGCGGATGAAGGCCTTATTAAATTAACGCCTGGAGGCCAATTTCAAAAAGTAGATATTTCAGGAATATTTAATGCCACTGGCGAAGTAGCACTAACAGAACTAGCTTTAAGCCGAGAAAACTATGTTTTCTTTGGAACCTATGGAAGTGGCTTGATAGGATATAACCCAACAACTGACAGATTGAATAGAATTGATAAAGGTGCCGGCCTGGGTAACTTACCCTCTACTACCGTGCGCGCCGTAGCATTTGATAGTCAAAACAGGTTATGGATAGGTACTGTAAAGGGCTTGCGTATAATCTATAGCCCCGGAAGCTTCTTTGAAGAGGGAACCACCCCAGAGTCACAATCCATAATAATCCTTGAAGATGGGGTGCCACAGGAACTTTTGTACGAACAGACCATAACCGATATTGAGGTAGATGGTTCCAACAACAAATGGGTAGCCACCACCTCATCAGGAGTTTTCTACCTGTCTCCCAATGGGCAGGAAACGTTGCTCCGTTTCACAAAAGATAACTCCCCATTGCCTACCAATAATGTGCAGGACATAGCAATAGATCCGTTTACGGGCGTGGTTTATTTTGCAACCACCCAAGGGCTTGTAGCTTATAGGGGTACCTCAACCGCACCAAGCGATAATCTGGAAAATGTGCATGCTTTTCCCAACCCCGTACGTCCAGGTTTTAACGGAAATGTTACTATTGATGGACTTACCGCCCAAGCCAATGTGAAGATTACAGACATTACCGGAAGCCTTGTTTTTGAGGAAACTTCAGAAGGGGGTAGTGTACTTTGGGACACCACGGCCTTTGGTAAATATAAAGTGCGTTCAGGAGTATATCTTGTATTGGTAACTACCGAGGACAATGTGGAGACCAAAGTTGCAAAAATTATGATCATCCGCTAATGGTTGTTGCTACCAAAGCCATTGTCTTTTCAGCTATTAAATATTCCGAGGCAGATCTTATAGTAAGTTGTTTTACGGAAAGCTCTGGCATTAAAAGCTATTTACTTCGCAATATTTTAAAATCAAAAAAAGGAAAACTAAAAGCTTCTTTTTTTCAACCCCTTACACAACTTGAAATTATAGCAGACCATAAGAACAAAGGAACACTGGAATATATAAAGGAAGCCAAAGTATATTATCCGTACCAAACCCTGCACACCAATATTGTAAAAACCGGCTTGGTTATGTTTTTGGCTGAAATGCTAAAAAACTGTATTCGGGAAGAGGAAGCCAATGAGGATCTTTTTGCTTTTTTGGAACAATCCTTTCAATGGCTAGATAAAAATGATGAGGTGGCAAATTTTCATATTTTCTTTTTACTGCAGCTTAGTTTGTATTTGGGCTTTTTTCCCGATGCTACAGCTATTCAGAAAAATTATTTCAATATAGTGGAAGGAAACTTTCAGGCTACAAGCACTTCCAATTATTGCGTGGAAGGAGAAGCCATAGAAAACTTCAAACAATTTTTTGGAATCAGTCTGGAAACTTTACAGGAGGTAAAGCTCACCAAAACCCAACGTAAAAACTTATTGGAACTGATACTTTCCTATTACAGCTTTCATGTGCAGGGGTACCAAAAACCTAAATCGCTTGCGGTGCTCAATCAGCTATTTGCATAACGAACCATTACAGTTGCCGCTGGAGGTGTTCGTACACACTGTTGCCCAATCTTTTTTTGCCGACACTCTCAAAACCCAAGCTCACATATAGTTTTTTTGCATTTGGGTTTTTAAAATCCACCAAAAGACCAATTTTTTCATGACCTTCTGCCTTTGCCTGATTAATGGCTGCCGCCAGTAATTTTTTGCCTATCCCTTTTCCTTGGTGCTGTGCAGCAACGCTTAACGTATCTATATAAACTTCCCCAGGATTGGTTTCATCATCAATCAGTATATCGGTAACCTTATAAGATTTCGCAATATGCTGAAGAAAGGGCGCACGGTACTGCGGCAATAACTTTCCATCGTAAAAAGTGATGGAACCTACGATTTCGCCATCTTTCACATACACTAGGGTGTGCTCAAAACTGTACTGATTGGCTTTTTTCTGAAAAAAATGTTCAAACAATGGATACGCTTTTTCAGGGGTATCTGTATTTGCAAACGTNCACGCCAAATCTTCCATTGCCTGCACTATCAATGGAGCAACNTTCTTAAAATCNTCAGGTAGTGCAGGACGTATGTTTTGTTTTTGAGAAGTTTTCATAAT
Organism: Aequorivita sp.; assembly: GCA_002715485.1. Lineage (GTDB taxonomy): Bacteria > Bacteroidota > Bacteroidia > Flavobacteriales > Flavobacteriaceae > Aequorivita. Next base: position 24,332 of record PAZL01000024.1, read on the forward strand.
GATTAATTCTTGGGAAGATTNTACCGGTTTTCTGTTGTCTTCCAAAAGTATAACAGTTTCTTAAGACACAATTCTTATTCAAAATAATATATTAAACAAAAAGAAAAAGTTATGAGTAAAGAAGAACAAAAGGAATTGGCAACCATCAATCCCACCACAGGAAAAGTAATCAAGAAGTATGCACTGATGACCGACAAGCAAGCTGATGAGGCCGTTGAAAAATGCCACAAAGCTTTTTTGGACTGGCGTATGGTTTCGCATAAGGAAAGAGGAAAAATCATAAAGGCAATCGGCAAGGAGCTAAAAGAAAATGCAGAAGAGCTTTCCAAGTTAATGACCAACGAAATGGGCAAACTGCTAAAACAGAGCAAACAAGAAGTAGAGCTCTGTGCAGGAATTTGTGACTGGACCGCTGCCCATGGTCCCGAAACATTAAAAGACGAGGAGCGTGAGCTTCCCGATGGCGGCAAAGGTATTATCACTAACGCACCTATTGGGGTTATTTATGGTATTCAGCCGTGGAATTTCCCCGTGTATCAGGTAATCCGTTATTCCATTGCAAACCTAATGGCAGGTAACGGTATCCTTTTAAAACATGCTGAAAACGTAACGGGTACGGGCTTGATGTTGCAGAAAATTTATGAAAAAGCAGGACTGCCCAAAAACCTTTTTACAGTTTTAAAAATAACCCACGACCAAAGCGATAAAATAATAAAGCACAAACTTGTAAGAGGTGTAACCCTTACAGGAAGCCCGGATGCCGGACGTACCATCGCCAAAAAAGCAGGCGCTGCCCTAAAGAAAACAGTGATGGAGCTTGGTAGTAACGATGCCTATATTGTGCTGGAAGATGCAGATATCAATTTGGCTGTAAAAATGTGCGTACGCGGAAGAATTTACAACAACGGCGAAACTTGTGTAGCTGCTAAACGCTTTGTAGTGGTAGATAAGGTTTATGATGAATTCCGCGATGCGTATGTAGAACAGATGAAAAAAATAAAACACGGCGACCCTACGGACAAGGATTCTAAAATAGGCCCGATGGCACGAGAGGACCTTCGCGAAACGCTTCACGAGCAAGTAGAAAAGAGCGTGAAGAAGGGTGCCAAAGTATTATGCGGTGGCGAAATGCCAAAAGGCAAAGGGTTTTTCTATCCCGCCACAGTACTTGATAATGTGAAACCGGGACAACCCGCTTACGACGATGAACTTTTCGGTCCGGTAGCTTCGCTTATTCGTGCCAAGGATGAAGATGATGCCATGCGCATTGCCAATGATAGCAAATACGGTCTTGGTGGTGGTATATTTTCCAAAGATGAAAAGAAGGCGATGGAACTTGCCAGCAAGCATTTTGATACGGGAATGGTATTTATAAACAGCTTCGGTCTTGCGCAACCCAATATGCCCTTTGGCGGTGTAAAGGATTCTGGTTACGGCCGTGAGCACGGGGGTTTCGGAATGAAGGAGTTTGTGAACGAGAAAGCCATTATGCGTCTTAATAGCTAATAGTAAATTTTAATTGTTTCAATTATGAAAAGATATCTTTTGTTATTAGTCTTTTTTCCGATTTCGCTTTTTTCCCAAAGTGAAAAAGAAAAACAGTTACCAGAACCCTATGCCACCAAGCCCGTTTCCAATTACTCCAATGTAGTAGGGTGGGAAGAAGGCGAAACGCCCAAAGCGCCTAAAGGTTTCACCGTTCACAAATATGCAGATGGGTTTCAAAACCCACGATGGATGTACGTGACCCCCAATGGCGATGTTTTGGTAGCTGAAAGCAACAGCAACTATAGTATCCTGAAACAAATTGGTGCCACCATTATAGGTGCCGGTGGGTCCAACAATCTTGCAAACAGTGCAGATGTTATTACCCTATTGCGCGATACCGATAACGACGGATATCCCGATGTGCGAGAAACCCTGCTTACCAAAAAGGAAGGACTCAACCAGCCCTTTGGTATGCTCGTAATCGGCGATTGGCTGTATGTGGCGAATACCGATGCGGTACTGCGCTACCCTTATAAAGCAGGGCAGACCAAAATCACCACTAAGGGGATGAAAATTGCCGATCTGCCGGCAGGAAAAGTCAACCAACACTGGACGCGGAATATAATTGCCAATGCTGATAATTCCAAAATATATATAAGCGTGGGTAGTGGCGATAATATAGGCGAAAAGGGTATGGAACACGAAGTAATGAAGGCCAATATACTTACTATGAACCTTGATGGGAGCGAGCTGCAAGTGTATGCTTCGGGCCTTCGAAACCCTGTGGGGATGGATTGGGAGCCTACTACCCAAACGCTGTGGACTGCCGTAAATGAGCGCGATGGTCTGGGCGATAATCTGGTGCCCGATTACTTAACTTCCGTGCAGGAAGGCGGTTTCTATGGTTGGCCTTATATGTACTGGGGTACCCATCAAGACCCGCGCGTACCCATTCCGGCAAATATAAGGTTGAAGGAACCTATTGTGCCCGATGTAGATTTGGGTCCGCATACGGCATCCTTGGGTTTGGTTTTTTATACAGCAGATGCATTTCCTGAGAAATATAGAAACGGGGCCTTTATAGCACAGCATGGTTCGTGGAACCGGGATATATTATCGGGCTATAAGGTGGTGTATGTTCCTTTTAAAAATGGAAAGCCCACTGGCAAGCCAGAAGATTTCCTTACAGGTTTTATCGTAAATCCCTCTAAGGATGAGGTTCGTGGAAGACCCGTAGGCCTTACCCTTTTGCCCGATGGGTCTATGCTGCTTACCGATGATACCACAAACCACATTTGGAGGATTGCCTACACTGCAAATTAAGGTTTTGTTCGTCCTTTTTCCTAAATAAGGAAACTTTATGATTTCCTTAAAAGTGGGTGGGCACATTGTTTAGTATCTTCAAAATAAAAAACTATGAGCACAAAAAACCTTTACAGTACGGAAGCAAAAGAGAAAATAAAAAAAATGGCAGAGTCCATTGACTATGCCATGATGGCTACCGATTTAAAAAGCCAGCCTTTTCATGCGGTACCCATGAGCACGAAGGAAGTGGATGACGATGGCAACATTTGGTTTCTCAGCAATAAAAACAGTACACACAACCAGCACATTGAAAAAGAAAACAAGACCCAACTTATTTACGCCGACAAAGGCAACTTTGAGTTTTTGAGCATTTACGGTCGTGCCCATATAAGTACAGACCGCAGTAAAATAAAGGAGCTGTACGGCAGTGGCGACGACGCCTGGTTTGATGGTGAAGACGATCCCAACATAACTGCCATTAAAGTGGTACCGGAAGACGCCCACTATTGGGACACCAAAAACGGCAAGGTACTTTCGCTTTTAAAAATGGCACAAGGCGCCATTACGGGCAACGAACCCGACCTGGGCGTACAGGGCGATTTAAAGGTATAATTTACTCCCCTTCCTAATGACATCCTTCTAGAGGCAACTTTTGCCTTTGGAGGGATTTTTTAGTTTTTACGTTTTCGGTTTTTGTCCCACCATATATAGAGTCCAAACAGTGCCAAGCTCACAAGCGAGCCCCAGAGCAAGCTCGTTTTAAGCGAGTCTATATCGCGCCCCGTCCAGGCTATCAATACGGTTAATGGGGTTATGCCTATAAGGGTAGCGGTAATGAACTTAAAATAATTCATCCGCAGCAGTCCTGCTACAAAGCTAATGGCATCGTTGGAGAGAAAAGGGTTGATACGTGTAATCATCACTGCCCAAAACCCATAGTCCTCTAGAAAATCGGTCATCTTTTGCGTGGTTTTTTTGCCCAGTAATCTGGCGGTAAGCTCTATACTTAAATACTTCCCTATAAAATACCCGATGGAAGAGGCACAGAAAATGGCAACGAGTATAATGACACTCCCCCACAACGGCCCATAAGCCAGTATTGCCACAATCATTAATAGTACAGAGGGAATAACCAATAGAAACATCTGCACGACCATGGCCAGTACAATCACCACGGGGCCCATCCACCCAAAATCGCTTACCCAATTCTTGATGCGTGCCTCATCATTACTGGTGAGCACATCCCAGGCTTCGTTTAAAAATTGGTTTACCTCCGGAATGGCAAAGTAGCAGATAACCAATACTATTATTAAGGTGATAGAACTATAAAGAGGTGCTTTACTTTTTCTAACGGAAACTTCGGAAATATCCTTTTGCGCCATAAAGCGGTTTTTATATATATGCCTAGCCTACGGCTTCCGCCACTGGGGTTGGTTCTTCCGTATAAGCAAGTAGTTGCTGCATATCCATTACATTGGCAATACCATCCAGCGCACAGAGGTAGGCAATGGCGGCACTTAGCCCCTTAAAGAGGGTAGCCTTGGCGGTGGAGTTTTTCGGTCTTGCGTTTTTATGGTGCAAGGGCAGGGTGTATCCGCAGCCCTTTAAAAATTCGGTTTCTATCTGTAGCAGTTCCAGAGGGGTGTAGCCGTTAAATTTTCTGCCCAGGTTTTGGTGCACCAGCCCCACATAGTTTAGCTTAAGGGAGCCGTGCCCATCGCTCAGGTGCTTCCAGCTATCGGTATTATCACATATATTGCCCACGGCGCATTGCTTGCAGCACTCAGGGTTTAGGGTGTTGTTGTGAAAGGCGGTATAGAGCTTTTCCAGGGCAGCGTCCAGTCTTTTTGTAGTTTTCATGGCAAGCTTTTTTTAACTTCCTATGAAATTACTAAAACCTAGAAAGAAAGTGCCCGTTTTTTTGATTTTTTTAGGAACAGCGATACTAAAATTTTGATATTTCCCGTAAAAAATAAGCCTCAAACCCTCTACACCACGTATGAGGCAATAAGCAAGGCAGGGAGGCAGAAGCCCCGCTCCGCCATTGCAAGAGTAAAGATTATGAAAAGCAGGTAGCAAAACCTTTTTTTTTGGAACTGTTAGCTTATTGTCTAATAAGATTATATAGGAGGCTAATTAAATAGGATAGTAGTCTAATTAAATAGGATAGTAGTCTAATTAAATATCATAACTGTCTAATTAAATATCATAACTGTCTAATTAAATATTATAAGTGTCTAATTAAATATTATAAGTGTCTAATTAAATCCCATAATATTCTAATTAAATAGCATAGCAGTCTAATTAATTTCTATAATTATGAAAACAAAATACATCCAAAAGAACACCTCTCCCCATTTGGGGAAATTGGTTAAAGACCATATTACAAAGCATAAAGTATATAGAAGCTCGCTGTCCCGCTATATGGAGCGCCAACCTTCCACCATTGAGTATTACCTAAAAAAGCCCACCCTGCAAACAGCCATACTCTGGGAGTTGAGCACCTCCCTAAAGCACAACTTTTTTGCAGACCTTGCCGCCCAGCTGCCACCGGAGTTTACAACCAACTCCCCAGACCCTACACTGCCTTTTAAGGAGCGCATAGCCGCGCTGGAGGAGGAGAATAAGGTGTTGAAAACTAAGGTGGAAACGCTTATGGCGGTGGTGGGGAAATAAAAAGTCCTTTAGATAATGCGATAAAAAAATTATCTTTACAGGATAACAGTAACAAAAAACTTGGCATATCCTGACCTATTTACGGGATATCAGTGATAAAAGTTACTATATAACCAGTTGGCAATAATTATGAGAAACGTCCTGCAAATACTATTAATTATGATTCCATTATTATCGTATGCACAATTTGACTTTGATGATAAGGATTGGGAGAAAAAAACAATCGGATTCGGATGTGGGGCAGGTGGAAGTATGACTGACCTAACTGTGGAATTTCATTTCTTATTCTCAACTAAAGATTTCGACGCAATTAAGAAAAAGTTGGAATCAAAAATTCCTGGAGAAAAATTCTTAGCTTCATTTACACTCGAAAAACTCAAGAAAAAGAAAGAATTGGATTTGAACGAATCGGAACTTAAAAAAATAAATGAAATAAAAATGCTGACTGAATTAGTTCCTGTTTGCTCTGGTTGTACTTATTGGAAAACTGTACCGATAAATGAGCTTTGGAATAAAAAACATCCAATTTATAAATCAGCAGAAAGCTGGTTTAAATTTTACTACAAAATGAATTATAAAAATAAATAACNATTGCCAACAATGTATAACCGCAATAGCTGGTGATGGTTAAGCAAATAAAAAGGATTACAGAAAATCAATATATTTATAACTGAAAAAACCTAAGCCGAAAACACCGCAAAAGCGGTTATACGGTACCGTTGGCACCAATTTGAGAAATGACGAAATACATTAAAATATTAGTTCTGTTTTTAACCTTATCTACTTGCGGACAAAATGCAACTGAAATGAAAACACCTGAAAATGCGAATGAAAAATTTGCGGAATTTATCGCAAAGAAAAAGTTCGTAGCGGAAAATTACTATCCTGGAATCGCTGACGAAAAAATGCGACCGATTTTTACAGAGAAAATAAATAGTGTTGCGTCTGACTTTAAAAGCGTGGCGGAATCTGAAAATCCGACTGACAAAAAATATCAAGAGAAAATTAAAATCGGACTTTCAAGGTTTGCGGACGTTTATATGGAATTGGACACTGAAGACCGAGAAAGAGTTTGGACATATTTTGAGGAATTAATGGACATCGTCGGACTGGAAAGTTCGGATGGACAACTGAATAAATTTATGTACGGTTTTGACCCGAACCAAATGACAAATAAAAATTAAAAAACTGGTGCCAACAAAGAACTGAGGTAAAAAACAACTAATTTCTTCATTAATTTTCGACATTATTATTCTAGGCTTACAGATTGAGAAAATAAATCTGTAAGCCATTTTTTTGGTCTAAAACACAATTATTTTACCGCAAGCACCGAAACAAATTCCGCGTCATAAGGCAGTCCCGATTTTGCGATTGCAAAAACACTGTTTCAGCAATTTACTGGCTACCGCTAAAATTGAAAATCATTATATTTATATTTTAGCCGAAGGTTTTATAGCTTTTTATAAGCCATTTCAAAACATTTAAAACAGTGAAAACCAACAGACAAACAACGCCCATTTTTGCACGCTTCCATTCTAAAATTCCACTCATCATTGCACTTGCCCTTATGCTTGGCTTAGGTACTGGGGCCTTTGCACAGCAAACCGTGGATGCGGACTCCATTACTACACAACCTTCCCAAAATCCCGAAATTCAGGTGGTTCCTATGGGAGATACCATCAGGGAACTCCCCACTGGATTGCCCTTCGCAGCCTTTGATGCTGGCGGAGCAAAAGAAAAGGAATTGGAGGACTTTATAAACGAACAGTACGTAGCTGGCCTTCTAGTTTTACAAAATGGTAAGGTACGCCTGGAACGTTATGCGCTNGACCATAATGCTACCAATCTTTGGTCGTCTTTGTCCGTTGCAAAATCGGTAACAAGTACACTGCTTGGCGTGGCCATTAAGGATGGGTACATTAAGAGCATTGACGATCCTGTAACCGATTATTTGCCCGAGTTAAAGGGAAGCGCCTGGGAGGGTGTAAAAATCCGTCATCTCGTTACCATGACCAGCGGGATAAAATGGAATGAAAACTACACCGATGCTGATTCAGACATTGCCCTATTCGGTGCATATAAACCTGAGGATGACGTAAAAGCCATTGTTGGCTATATGCGCCAATTGCCAGCCGAGAACGAACCTGGAAAAAAATTCAATTACAGTACTGGAGAAACGCACTTGCTGGGTGCCCTTATAAGTGCGGCTACGGGGCAGAGCCTCTCGCATTATCTTTCATCCAAAATCTGGGCTCCCTATGGCATGGAGCAATCCGCCAACTGGCGACTGGACGGTACGGGACAGGAAATGGCAGGCTGTTGTCTTCAAATGCGGCTCCGCGATTTTGGAAGGTTCGGACAGTTTGTACTCGAGGACGGCTACATCAATGGAACGCAAATTGTTCCCGATGATTGGTTTAAGGAAGCAACCCAAATACATATGCTCTTATGGCCCGGGGGAGGCTATGGCTTTGGGTGGTGGATTTTTGATGCCAATAGTTTTCAAGCCATGGGAATTTACGGGCAGCTTATTTATATAAACCCATCAAGAAATCTTGTGATTGCAATCAACAGTGCCTGGCCGGAAGCCGATAGCAACGTTCGGCATTATGCGGTGTCCCAGTTTATAAAATCTGTTATAGCCGAAATTGATAAGGAATAAGAGGCAATACCTCAACAATTTATTTGATTTTAACCCTAAGTAACTGCTTCAAATTGTCCTCTTTACTACAGAAGGTTTATTATTAGTTAACAATCAATCTTTCTGTGATAATAGACTCTCGCAGATTGAAAAAATTNCGGAATGTATAAATAAATGAGTCCAGTAAAGGCTATAGTTCATTGCTTCTGACTTTGCCTACGGCCAGTTCGCACTTTGTGCTCGGGTCCTCTCGGAAAGTCCTCGCAAATTTGCTATCTTCGGTTTTGCTTGCGCCAGTTCGCTGCGCTCGTGTCGGCGGAAAATCCTGAGGATTTTCCTTTGGTTCGTTCCATTTTTAGTAAGTTAGTTGCTTGCACACGGAACTATCCTTACACAAACCGTTAGTCACCATAAGGTTAAAAATGAGAATAACAATCATTATAATTATTCTGACAATTCAAGTAGGTTGTAAAAACCGTAATGAGACGAATATTAAGTCTGAAAATTCTGCCATCACTGAATTTACGAAATGCAACTACAATAATGAAGCAATTACTAAATATTACATTCTAACTAATAAAGCTGAAATTGCAATTTGTGATGGCGATTTCGATAGAGCATCAAAAAATTACTCATTGGCATTTAGGGAAATCAAAAAACCTTTTGGTCATGATGTTTATAATGCCGCACTTTCAAACCACCTCTCTAATAATTTAGATAACAGAAATTTAAATCTTCAACTACTTATAAATAATTCTGATGATTTAAGTTTGCTAAAGTCTATTTTCGTCAATACATATATAGATGAAAACCTCTGGAATTCTTTTATAGAGAAAAGAACGACTGAATATGACTCAAGTTTAAGAAATGAATTCAAATCAATTTGGGAAAGGGATCAATTGTTCAGGCCAATGTACGAAACTCATGATGACACTATTCAAGCTAATCGAAAGATAAATATGAACAGGATACTTTCAATAACAGATTCTCTTGGCTTCCCTTCTCAGATAGAGCTCGGTTATAGAAAATCCTTA
>PAZL01000025.1 GCA_002715485.1 Aequorivita sp.
AACCGACAACCGACAACCGATAACCGATAACCAACAATGTCCAAAAGCAACATCCATTTTGATATTTCCGAAAGAAAGATATTGCTTCGTATTCTGGATATCGTATGCGTGCTCTCATTGCTTTATTTGGTAGGTATTGTCTTCAATTTTGATTATTTTAAAATAAACTCCCAACATTGGGTATGGTCCATAGTATTAGCAATTTATCTAAGCGTTTTCGCAACAATTTTTGAGCTTTATAATCTTCAGAAAGCGAGTAAGTTTGATGTGGTGGTAAAAAATGTGATTATTACCTCTTCAGTAACCGTGCTTTTTTACCTGCTTACCCCGTTTTATACCCCTATGCTGCCTTCCAACCGTTTGCAGATAGTCTATTTCTTTTTGGCTATAAATGTTGCAATGTTGGCTTGGCGCTATGCATACATCATCCTTATTTCTGCTCCGCGTTTCTACAAACGCGTACTCCTTATCGCCCACGCCGGGGATGTGGAAGCCATAGTGGCTTCCCTCCAAAAATCCGACCCTAATTATCGTGTTATCGGCTATTTTAATACGGGGCCAAATGACGGAACTATCATTAATGCCCTTGAAATTGACTCCATCACAATTGCCGATATTTCCTTACTTACGCAAGAAATGACCATTTCTGAAATAGTTGTGGGCACACCCCTATCTGAGGGGATGACGGTAGAACTGAACAACCAATTGATAAAATTATTGGAAAACGGAATACCCATTCGGGAATATACCCAAGTTTACGAAGAGTTGACCCACCGTATTCCGGTACAGCACGTGGAGAAGGATTTCTACCGTTATTTTCCCTTTAGCAGAAGCAATCAAAACAAACTTTACCTTTTCTTCAATAGAATCTTGGATTTATTTTTTTCGGTTTTGGGCCTAACCTTCGGCATCATTTTGCTTCCTTTTTTATTGATAGGAAATTTGTGTGCAAATCGCGGTCCCTTGTTTTATAGCCAAACCAGGGTGGGGAAGAATGGCAATCATTTCAAAATATACAAATTGCGCAGTATGGTTAAAAATGCCGAAAAGGATGGAGCGCAGTTCGCATTGGCAAAAGATACAAGGGTTACAAAGTTTGGTAGGTTTTTAAGAAAATCACGTTTTGATGAAATCCCCCAATTCATAAATGTCATTAAGGGTGAAATGAGCGTCATCGGGCCCCGTCCCGAACGTCCGGAGTTTGTTGAAGGTCTCATACAAAAAATCCCTTTTTATGAAGTAAGGCACCTTGTGAAACCGGGCGTAACAGGCTGGGCGCAGGTAAATGCCAAATACGGCTCTACCGAAGAGGACTCTCTTGAAAAACTGCAGTACGATCTTTATTATATAAAACACAGAAGCCTCTTTCTGGATGTTACTATCATTATCAAAACGCTAAGCACTATTGTTTTCTTCAGGGGTCAGTGATTTAGATTTTGGATTCGTTAATTCGGGATTTGAAATTTAATTTTAGCACGGGTCAAGTTTATAGTTAGTATGGGTCAAAATTATGGATCACCCGTATAAACGCCCTATCAAAGTCATACCAAAGCCATAGCAAAGCCCTATCAAAGTCATTAAATCGTAAGAAAAAGGCCTATTTTTCCTACAAAAATCACACAGTATATTTTTCATTTAAAAATACCGCTAATTTAACTACCAAAAACATCTTTAAAGAGCAAGAGGTACATAAACCCCCTCCCTTTGTACGGAGCACTTGGGAGGGATGTTCTTCAACCGAAAAGCTATAAACTCCATCCAAAACCACCCCCTCCCTTTGAAGGGAGGGCTGGGGAGGGATGTTCTTCAACCGAATAGCTATAAACTCCATCCAAAACCACCCCCTCCCTTTGAAGGGAGGGCTGGGGAGGGATGTTCTTCAACCGAATACCTATATACTCCATCCAAAACCACCCCCTCCCTTTGAAGGGAGGGCTGGGGAGGGATGTCATTCCTTCCCAATAAAGTAAATCAAATAAACATACCGTATTGCCAAGGCAATCAATANCGGCAATAATCCAATGGCAAATACCTGTACGCCGGTAATCCAATGGATTGCCAAAAGAATTAAAAGAAGTAATAACAAAAGGGTATAACGTTTAATTTTTGGCGAAGGCTTCTTTTTACCAATTACCCAAAACACCAAAATCGAAATAGGAAAAGCCCATAACAGATTGTAGTTGTTTGCAGTTGCGGTATGGTCTGTTGCAAACCAAAGTAACAAAAGGAAAATACCAATAAGCCCCGTNAAAAANAAAATAAGGGCATCCAAATAGCGGCTTCGCCTATTGTTTTTATAATTGCGATACGTCACAAATACCATCAATAAACCCAAAAGTCCCAATATAAAAATNGGACTTAAAAAGAAATTGCTTTTAGGAGGCTGCGGTTTATTTTCAAAAAGAACCTTTGTGTTTTTTACCAATGGCTCGGTTTTTCCATTTCTATGTATCACGGCATTGGCCGCACCCTTAAAGACATAATCTGGCAAAAACTGATATTCAATGGGCTTTGCAGCTCTATCAATTACAGCACCCAAAGCTATATCTATCCCCAAACTTCCCCAGCTGTTGGCATTGAGATTTTGCTGAATGAGTTCCCTAAANGTATAGGTTTCTGTTATATGATCATCCTTAAATTCCAGTTTATTGCCCAATACCTCTTGGGTTACATCACGAATCTTGGTAGCGCAATTGTCAAAAAAGAAATCGTATTTATATTTTTTGTTCTCGGGCCTAGCATTATTCCAAAGAAAATCTGAAACCGCCTGTTTTTCCGATTGGGTAAGGTTTAAGGTTTGTTCTTTTATCCAACGGTTTTGGGCTACATAACTATCGTAAAAAGAATCGTAATAACTTACCCCTAACTGATAGAGTAATTTGCCTTGTGCAAATTTTGTGTAAAAATTGGGTGTATCAAAGTCGTAAACCCCATAATTAAAAACCACATCNTGNNCNGTNNCNGGATCNTNNATTCTNAAAGCNCTATGCCCAAACTTGTCGTAAAGCTCAGCACCTGGGCCNATNGTNAAAATACTTATTTCTGAGGCTTCAGAAAGTGGAACAAACTGTGCTTTTACAGAAACACTTAGTATAAAAAGGAGTAAAAGAATGTAGTATTTTTTCACAGCAACTTAGTTTTTCAGAGATGTCTTGGCTCTTGATTCTTGGCTCTTGATTCTTGAATCTTTTTTCATCTATCTAAAAATCTCCCAATCCAATTTCAACGAAAAAACGTTGGAATACAAAGCAGCACTTTGGTCACCAATATCAGTTAATGCATAATCCACTTGAATGCCTTTGTACCTAAAACCAACTCCAATATTGGGTTGAAAACCGACTGAATCNCTTCCGTCCAGCTGTTTTATATTCTGAAAATTGCCAACCCCGCCACGCACATAAACCATATCGATATATGCGAATTCAAGTCCTAAGGAAGGGGTAATACTTGCAAAGGATGTAGAAATCACATCATTGGTCTCAGCAAAACGAAAATTGAGATCTACTTCCGCCAATAGTGAAAAATCATAGCGATAAACAAATTTACGCGCCATTCCTAGTTGAAGTTTTGGAATGGTAATCTCGGTAGTTTCGGGCAATTCTTGGTTTTGTCCCTCAACGGCGCCCTGTATTTCAGCAAATTTTTCTTCGTCTATGCTCCAAGCATTGAAAGTGGTAGTAATGTCACGAGCCATAATTCCAAACATCCACTTGTCCGTTCTAAACTGCACTGCAGCGTCCAAGCCGAAACCCCATGAAGAAGCAAAGTCACCAATAATACGGCGTATAACCTTGGCATTTACTCCATAATTCAATCCGTCCAAAGGAAGTCTTCGTGCATAGGAAAAAGTAACCCCATAATCTGCCGTAGAAAAAAGACTGATACGGTTATAATCTATGTTGCCCTCGCTGTCAATCAATTGGGTGGTATTTAAAATATCATCTACCCCAAAACGGATAACTGATAGTCCTACCGCACTTCTGTCGTCTATAGGCATTGCAAAGGCCGCATAATCATAATTCGCAATATTGGCAAAATAGGAAGCGTGCATCAGGGAAATCTGTTTATCCTCAAGATTTACCAATCCAGCAGGATTCCAATACCCCGAGTTTACGTCGCCAGAGGAAGCCACTACGGCATTGCTCATCCCGAAAGCTGCGGCATCAACGCCAATATTCATAAATTCATTGGAATATTTACGCACGGTCTGCGCTCCCAGCGTAGCTGAAATAAGTACTATAAGGAGGAATAATTTCTCTTTCAAGCTTAAAATTTTAGGACAAATATGGCACTATTTTACAGAATACTAAACTTTAAATTTATGCACATATTGTGTTTGAATGCCTTTGGACGGAAATACTTTGTTATTTTTACACATAATCTTAATAGATATTAAAAAATCAACCCCTATTAGGCTCTTCCCTTCAAAGGGGAGGATGGGAGGNGATGTTTTTCCTAAATCATAGAATCCTAATTGCGCTATAAAGAATATGAATATATCAAAACAAATTCCAAACATAATCACATCCCTAAACATCCTCTGTGGCTGTGTTGCAATACTATTTGCAATTTCAGGTGATTTGATAACCGCTTCTTTCTTTGTATTTCTAGGAATTTTCTTCGACTTTTTTGATGGGCTGGCAGCCCGATTGCTAAAAGCGCAAAGCGAGGTTGGCCTTCAGCTTGATTCTTTGGCAGATGTGATTACCAGTGGNGTTGCCCCGGGCGTTGTAATGTACCAAATGCTAAATTTGTCTTATTTCCACCAAATGCAGACGCTCACAGAAACATTTTCATTGGAGGGATGGAATGTAAGTTTTAAAAATTATCTGCCGCTTATTGGTTTGTTAATCGTGGTTGCCTCAGCCTACCGATTGGCAAAATTCAACGTAGATACACGGCAAACTTCGGGCTTTATTGGATTGCCAACACCTGCTAATGCATTATTGATATTAAGCCTACCGCTAATCTTACAGTTTCAATATTCTGAACTGGCAGAAACCATTATTTTGAACCGTTGGTTTTTGATAGGCATGACCTTGCTGAGCTGTATACTTTTAAATGCCGAAATACCCCTTTTCGCCCTCAAATTCAAGACCTGGGATTTTAAAAGCAACGCTGTACGTTATGTGTTTCTGATAATTTGTGTAGTGCTTTTGGTACTGCTGAAGTTTTTGGCGATACCATTTATAATTCTACTTTATATATTGCTTTCGTTTTTTTGGAAAAACACTGCGTAATAAAGTCTTCAGTAATGTACAAATGTTTTTCTAATTAAAGGGATAAAAGCATTTCTCAGAATTACTACAATCCAAAACAAAATTATTCGTGAATTCGTGGTAAAAAATTAAAACTCCAACTTCTTCTTCCGAAGTTCAAAATTCTGTCCTAGATATACCTTGCGAACCATTTCGTCTGCGGCAAGTTCCTCCGGCACTCCGTGCTTTAGAATACTTCCTTCAAACATTAAATAAGTCCTGTCTGTAATTGCCAGTGTTTCCTGTACGTTGTGATCGGTAATAAGAATCCCGATATTTTTGTTTTTAAGCTGTGCCACAATGCGCTGAATATCTTCCACGGCCACGGGGTCAACTCCCGCAAAAGGTTCATCCAGTAGAATAAAATGTGGATCGGTCGCCAAAGCACGTGCAATCTCGGTTCTACGTCTTTCTCCACCACTTAAAAGATCGCCGCGGTTTTTGCGGATATGGCCCAAACCAAATTCTTCGATAAGCGATTCCATTTTTGCGCGCTGTTCTTTCTTTGAAAGCTTGGTAAGCTGCAAAACGCTCAAAATATTGTCTTCAACACTCAACTTCCTAAAAACCGAAGCTTCCTGTGCCAAATAACCAATACCGTTCTGTGCGCGTTTGTACATAGGGTATTTAGTTATTTCGGTGCCTTCCAAAAAAATATTGCCGCCGTTGGGTTTTATCAAACCTACGATCATATAAAATGAAGTGGTTTTGCCCGCTCCATTTGGTCCGAGCAAGCCCACAATTTCACCTTGGTTTACTTCCACGGTGATGCCCTTTACGACCTTTCGGCCTTTATAGGATTTCATTAAATTTTCGGCTTTTAGCTTCATCCTGATTTTTTTATTAAAAATGGCATATGATATAACTTTACCACAGAGGCACAAAGGCCACAAAGTTTATAGTTTACCGTTTATAATTCTTTTTAGACCATCAATTACCTTTATTTCGTTAAAGTTGATTAAGAGTCCTAGTTTTAAATCTTTCAATTTTAAATACGTCAATATCTGTGCAGTATGTATAGGGGCCAATGCATCAACAGATTTTATTTCAATAATAACCTTATTCTCCACAATCATATCAATACGGTAGCCAGCATTAAGCTTAACGTCCTTATAAATTACAGGAAGTGGAATTTGTTGCTTTACTTCCAAACCCATTAATTTTAACTCGTGGGCTAAACAGATTTCGTAAGTGCTTTCCAATAAGCCAGGTCCTAATTGTTTATGAACCTCAATACTCGCACCAATTATTTTTGAAGAAATTTCATTTTCCGTCATTGTTTAATTTCTTTCTTCGTGCCCTCTGCGTCTTTGTGGTTAAAATATTTTGATCTTATAAGATAAAATTAGTAATTATTATTTTGCCTCCAAAGCTTCCCAGTACTCAAACGCCCTTCTTAAATGAGGAATTACAATGGTTCCACCAATTAAAAGTGAAATACTCATTCCTTCAACCACTTCTTCCTTGGTCAAACCCAATTTATGGCATTCTTCCAAATGGTAGCGCACACAATCATCACAACGCAGCACCAATGAATTTCCCAAGCCCAAAAGTTCCTTTGTTTTCTTGGGAAGCACGCCTTCCATATAGGCATTGGTATCTAAATTGAAAATACGCTTGATTATCTTGTTGTTGTCCTCCAGCATCTTCTCGTTCATCTTTTCGCGATAAGCATTGAACTCTTCAACTATATTGTTTTTCATTCGTTTTTTTTAAAATGAATTTTTTCATTGAACATTGAACATTGTCTTTATTCTTTCTTCTTTCTTCTTTCTTCCCTCAACTGGTTTCTAATAACAATCTTTGAAATATGGATACTCACTTCATATAGAATAAGTATTGGGATGGCAACAATAATCTGGCTCACAATATCCGGAGGCGTAATTACTGCCGAAAGGACTAACACAATAATCAATGCGAATTTTCTATATTTCCGAAGGATTTCAGGCGTTACCAAGCCAATTTTTGTAAGAATATACATAATAATTGGCAGTTCAAAAACAATTCCACAGGCCAATACTGAAGTACGTACCAGCGAAATATAACTGTCCAAATCAAAGTCGTTAAAAACCTCCTTGCTCACTTGGTAGCTCCCCAAGAAATTTATAGAAAGTGGCGTGATAAGATAATACCCAAACAATACACCCAAGAAGAAAAGT
Organism: Aequorivita sp.; assembly: GCA_002715485.1. Classification (GTDB taxonomy): domain Bacteria; phylum Bacteroidota; class Bacteroidia; order Flavobacteriales; family Flavobacteriaceae; genus Aequorivita. Next base: position 7,418 of record PAZL01000025.1, read on the forward strand.
ATGGAGGCTATTATAAGAAAGCCACGACTGCTGTTACGTTCTTTTTCTTTTAGACCCGGACTAATGAATCTCCAAAACTCATAAAGAATGTACGGGAAAGCCACAATAATACCTGCGTAAATGGAAGTCCACATATGCGCGGAAAACTGTCCGGCCATTGTTCTACTTTGAATTCGGAAAGGCAATTCCTGAAAGCAGAAGGTGTCCATTCCCAACGATCTGGAAATGTTGCAGAACATTTTATAGGTAGGAAAATCAGGATGCTTAGGCCCAAAAATGAGGGTGTCGAAAATAAAATCCTTAAAAATAAATGCTAGCAAAGCAAGAATCACAACTGCAATAGTGGAACGTATAAGGTGCCAGCGCAGTTCTTCCAAATGGTCCAAAAAGGACATTTCTTTTTCTGGGGAACCTATTTTCTTCATTAGATTATTCCTTCTTTGGTGAGATTGTGGATATGCACTACGCCACTATATTTACCCTTGTCTTCTGCAAGAATTTGTGTAATTCCGTAGTTGTCCATCATTTCCATAGCCTCTACTGCCATAGCGTTGTTGGCTATTTTCTTCGGATTATGGGTCATAATATCTTTTGCGGTTAGCCCTACAAAGCTATCAGTTTTTGTTAACATACGACGTAAATCTCCATCGGTAATTATTCCTACAATTTCATCGTTTTCAACAACAGCAGTTACGCCCAGCATTTTTTCTGAAATCTCTACAATTACTTTTTTTACATCAGTATCGGGACTTACCTGTGGTTTTTCGTTTAAGGAGGTAAGGTTGCTCACTCTCAAATATAATTTTTTCCCTAAGGAACCGCCCGGATGGAACTTTGCAAAATCCTTGCTCGAAAATCCGCGAAGGTCCAAAAGGCACATTGCCAAAGCATCGCCAATAACCAATTGTGCGGTGGTGCTGGTAGTAGGTGCAAGGTTGTTTGGGCAGGCTTCTTTCTCTACAAATGCATTTAAAACAAAGTCTGCTTGCTGTCCCAAAAAGGAATCGCCGTTGCCTGTAATGGCAATTAATTTGTTGTCAATAGCTTTTATTAACGGTACAAGCACTTTAATTTCAGGGGTGTTTCCACTTTTTGAAATACAAATTACTGTATCATTTTCTTGAATGGTACCAAGGTCTCCGTGAATGGCATCGGCAGCGTGCATAAAAATGGACGGCGTACCTGTAGAGTTTAAAGTGGCAACAATTTTGGTTGCAATATTGGCGCTTTTGCCAATTCCAGTAACAATCACCCTGCCCTTGGAATTGTATATATAATCAACCGCGCCGGCAAATTCGTCATTTACCAAATGGGCCAGATTTGCAATAGCTTTACTTTCAGTTTCTATGGTGTTTTTCGCTACGGAAATGATTCTCTCTTGCTTGTTCAAAATTTTAATGCTTTTGAATGTTTGTAACTGTTTCAGAAATTAGTATATTTAGAATAGAATTTAACACAATTCAGAAATCTTAATATAGAAACTTTTTCTTTTAAGATGCAGTCAACATAATACGGTTGCAAAATTACAATTGTTAATCTGTAAAACAATGTATTGTTGACTAAAACTGAAGTATCCCTAAAAACCCAAGCAGCGTGGCAGAAATTGACATTTACGCAGCCCTGAAAAAATATTTTGGATTTACCCGCTTTAAAGGCTTGCAGGAAGAAGTGGTAAAGAGCATTCTTAGCGGCCACAATACCTTTGTGGTAATGCCTACTGGTGGCGGAAAATCGCTTTGTTATCAGCTACCGGCCCTTATGCAGGATGGAACGGCAATAGTTGTTTCGCCACTTATTGCACTAATGAAAAATCAAGTGGACGCCCTGCGTTCCCTTTCTTCCGAAGAGGGCATAGCACACGTATTAAATTCTTCCCTCAATAAAACTGAGGTGAAGAGAGTGAAAAACGATATTTCCAATGGAGTAACAAAATTACTCTACGTTGCCCCGGAATCTTTAACAAAAGAAGAGTATGTAGATTTTCTGCAAACTCAGAAAATTTCTTTTATGGCAATAGATGAAGCCCATTGTATAAGCGAGTGGGGTCACGATTTTAGGCCAGAATACCGAAATCTTAAAAGCATTATCCAGCGTATTGGCAATGATATTCCTATTATAGGCCTTACCGCCACTGCTACTCCTAAGGTGCAGGAAGATATATTGAAAAACCTCAATATGCAGGATGCCAATACCTTTAAAGCATCTTTTAACCGTCCAAATCTTTATTACGAAATACGCCCTAAAACCAAAAATGTAGATTCCGACATTATTCGCTTTGTAAAACAAAACGAGGGCAAAAGTGGTATTATATATTGCCTAAGCAGGAAAAGAGTAGAGGAGTTGGCACAAACACTACAGGTTAATGGCATAAAAGCTGTACCCTATCACGCTGGCCTTGATGGCAAAACCCGTGTAAAACATCAAGACATGTTTTTGATGGAAGATGTAGATGTGGTAGTTGCCACAATCGCCTTTGGAATGGGGATTGACAAACCGGATGTTCGCTTTGTAATTCATAATGATATTCCAAAAAGTATAGAAAGCTACTACCAAGAAACAGGACGTGCCGGTCGCGACGGTGGCGAAGGACACTGCCTTGCCTTTTATAGTTATAAAGACATAGAGAAGCTGGAAAAGTTCATGAGCGGCAAGCCCGTTGCCGAACAGGAAATAGGCCATGCTCTTTTGCAGGAAGTGGTCGCTTTTGCCGAAACTTCTATTTCCCGCAGAAAATTCATCCTTCATTATTTCGGGGAAGAATTTGATAATGAAACAGGGGAGGGCGGAATGATGGACGACAATATGCGCCACCCTAAAAAGAAACACGAGGCAAAAGAAGATGCCAAACAGCTTTTGGAAGTAGTCTCAAAAACCAATGAGCAATATAAAAGCAAGGAAATTGTAAATGTTCTGGTGGGCAAGGTAAATGCGCTTATAAAGTCGCATAGAACCGACTCCCAGTCATATTTTGGCTCTGGTGCAAAGCACGATAGTGCCTATTGGATGGCATTGCTTCGTCAGTTATTGGTAGCAGGATATCTGAAAAAAGATATTGAAACCTATGGTGTAATTCATCTAACGGATGAAGGAAAGAAATTTATAAAATCTCCCACTTCCTTTATGATGACGGAAGACCATTCATTTAAGGATGCCAATGATGATGTGATTGTTGGAGCCAAAAGAGGAGGCGATGCTGCAGATGAAAACCTTTTCAAGCTTTTAAAGGCCGAATTAAAAAAGGTAGCACACGACTTGGATCTACCGCCATTTGTAATTTTCCAGGAACCATCCCTAGAAGATATGGCACTTAAATACCCCGTAACTATGGAAGAACTTTCCAATGTGCACGGAGTAGGGGAAGGAAAGGCAAAAAAATACGGCAAGCCATTCTTAAAACTTATCCAAAACTATGTGGAGGAGAACGACATCATCCGCCCAGAGGATTTTGTTGTAAAATCAACGGGGAGTAATAGTTCCCTTAAATTGTATATAATTCAGAATGTGGACCGCAAGCTTGCCTTGCCGGATATAGCAAACGCCAAAGGTCTGGAAATGCCAGATTTTATTAAGGAGATGGAAGCTATTGTATACAGCGGCACCAAGCTAAATATTGACTATTGGATCGATGAGGTATTGGATGAAGACCAACAGGAAGAAATTCACGAATATTTCTTGGAAGCAAAAACCGATAAGATTGAAGAGGCCCTTGATGAATTTGACGGCGATTATGATGAAGAGGAATTGCGTTTGTACCGAATTAAATTTATTAGTGAAGTAGGGAATTAATTTACAGTACTTAAAGCTGTACTAGCTCTTAAACCTATAACGTTACCAAAACCTCATAAATTCCTGTTTCTTGGTTCTGTTCGAAATCGGCATTTTCGATCTCTAAATTGTTTATTTGAACAAAAGAGCAACAATTCTCCTTATTTTCTTCAGCATCAAGAATAAGGTTGAAAATTTCAATCTCCCCAACTTTCAATTTATAATTTACAATATTGGTGCCCCAGCCAAAAGGCCCCAATTTGATAATATTTCTATCATTTTCAGAAATGAAGGTAAATGATATGCTATTATTGGAGTCGTTCAAATCTAAAACTTCAATGTCAGCGGGATCAAAAGTGCCATTGGTAAATAGATTTTCACCTGTAGCTTGATCCAAAAGTTCAAAATCTAAACCCAATGGCCCAGAATTACACAGAATATCACATTTATCTACGTTGCAGGAGTTTAAAGCAAAAGATGATATGACCAGTAAAACAAAAATTTTCAATTTCATTAAAATAAATTTAATCACTGTTTATTGATAACTAACTCTTTTGCTCTTTGTTGAAATACACCAAGTAATAATACATCTGCTTTTCTTCGTCCCAACCTTTTTCAACAAATTTTTCAGCACTCTCCGGGTTAATGAAATCCAGCTTTATTTGAATGTTGGTGTCAAGATTGATAACGTTTTTAATTTTTTTTCGGGCAGCGGTCACCGCCGTGTTTGCAATAGGAAAGGTGGTTAAATCCTCGATGCTGTACTTCGGAGCCTTTTCACTTTTATAGTGGCGGAACTCCGGCATCAAATCAGGATTATCTATTACCTCATTCATAAAGGCGGTTTCTTCGAATTGGTCATTTTTGGCAAAATGGTTTACCGCACGGTTCATGAACATAACCTCCTGCTTTTTGTCCTCGGCTGGTAAAACCACGTCCTTGGCAAAATCCTGACAGAATTTTAAATACTTTTTTGTGTAGAAATTATCATCGGCAAAGGCTTCCACTCCTAAAAAACTTTCCAGCCAATAACGCGCATCGTAACGGTTGCTGTCCACCGATAGAATTTTGTAGCCCTCTTCCTTTTTTGAGTTGAAAATAATACAGCCCTTGTCCAATTTGTTTAGGCTAACCCCATGCTGAAGCATCGCTTCCAATTGGTTGCCTTCTTCCGCAAATTGAAGAAAATCCTGTTTCAATTCACTCTTAAAAATACCTATGGCATCCATTTTTACATTATCCAATTGAACATTTTCAAGATAGGCCACGTACACTTCACCACTTTTTATATGTGGATGTTCAGATTGATTGAAAAGGTAGGTTGCAATCTTTCGGCTTTCTTCGTGAATAGTAGCTGGATTGCCAAAAATAGTGTTCGCGCTATTGTACAGTTCGTGAAACTCCAAATCGGCTTCGTGCGAAAACTGAAAATAGTTTTCTTCCTTTTCGCGAAAAGGCTTCAGAAAAAACTCTTTCAGTAAGGGTGTAATCTCATCGTCCATTTTATAGGGTTCTGCCGAAAGAAAAATGGCTTCATTTCTGCTTTTATTACCCACACGATGGATAGAAAGGGATGCAATATGGGTACTGAAAAGATTGATCATTTAGGTATGGATTATGAATTATGGGTGTGTATAAAATTATATTTCGCCTAAAGCCTAAAGCCTAAAGCCTAAAGCCTCAATTCCAATTCTCGTCAAAGTCAAGATTGTCGTAATCTTCTGGGTCAAGGTCAAACTCCTCATCAAAGTCTTCTTCCTCTATTTCCTCTGCAATAAATTCCTTTTCGGGTGCTTCCTCAGGGATCTGCCCGTGCGAGTACATCAAATTTGGATAAACCTGTCCAGCTTCAGCTTCGGCTATATCGGCAAGCTCTACCATAAATGTCCACATATTTAGAAAATCGTAAACGTATAGTAGTCTGGTGTTTTCTTCATCAACCACATTTTCCAAAATAGTTTCACCCATAATACGAATACTTCCGGGTTCATCGCTTACGTCAAAAAGGGAGATTTCTTCGTCTTCTTCCCATAGTTCATTACTGGTATAGAAAGATGCCATTTCCTGTCCATCAAACCCAAACGATTGGGTTATGGCATTATGGAAATCTTCAAGGGTTGCCGAGGCTTCTATTTCGATGTCGCGGAAAACGTCTTCGTGGGTGTCGAGGATTATTCTGAAACGGTAAATCATCTTTAAAAAATTTAGTGTGCAAAGTTACAATTTTATACCTCTCTCGAGGTCTTGAATTTTTTGTTTTTTCAGAGTTACTTACTGAATCGATGCAAAACAAAAGTCATTGCTGCCAGAAGGAAAAAAGCAGTTACTTGATGCAGAACTCCTAAAACAACGGGTACTTGTAGGATAAGCGTGAAAACACCTAAAATAAACTGCACAACAACTAATAGTAAGAGTATATTTATGCCTTTGTTCTGTAACGCTGTTAGTTGCAGTTTTCGGGCTTTATACCATATAAATAAAATAACTGCTACCACTACATAGGCCATATAACGGTGTACAAATTGAACTCCGCTTTTACCTTCCACAAAATTTTTCCAAAGTGGATTTTGTTCAATATAAACCGTTTCATGCATCCACTTGCCATCGTTCATCAACGGCCAATGGTTGTGTATCCAACCTGCATCGAGCCCCGCTACGAATGCCCCCCATACAATCTGTACAAGCAAGATTGCCATCCCAAAACGGATGATATTTCGAATAGATTTGTGAACGACTTTTTTGACAGGATAAATTAAATCGAGCGCTACCCAAAGGGTATAGGCAAATGTGAGAAAAGCTGTGGTAAGATGCATAGCCAAACGGTAGTGGCTCACATCGGGACGGTCCACCAAGCCACTTTTCACCATATACCACCCAAGAAACCCTTGGAAAGCACCCAAGCACATTAATATTATTGCTTTTTTGATAGTTGGTTTTGTGAGCTGTTTTTTAAGCAGAAAATAAAGAAATGGTATGATGAAAACAATGCCCAAAAGTCTGCCAAGCAGTCGGTGAAGCCATTCCCAGAAATAAATATCCTTAAAATCCTCTAAGCTGAAATGGGTGTTCAGCTTTTGATATTCGGGAAATTGCTTGTAATGGTCAAACTCGGCAATCCATTCTGCTTCGTTTAAAGGCGGAATAGTACCGGAAATTAATTTATAACTGGAAATGGAAAGCCCGGAATGGGTTAAACGTGTAATGCCGCCAACAACTACCATTATAAAAATCAGGAAACATCCTGTAAGGAGCCAGTAGATTACTTTTTTATTGTCTTTATTTACCACTATTATATTTTTATAATTTTCCATAAATGGCTAGTTTATTACTGAAAACTGCCACTGCGACTGCCTACTTTATTATTGCTTCCAAACCAATTTCGGCTCCCTTTTTCAGCATATACTCCTTTGCGGCTTCGTATTCATTGGGAATTTCGCCCTCTAAAATTGCTTCCTTTATGGCGTCTTTTATAATGCCAATTTCACGGGATGGCTTTAGGTTAAAAGTCTTCATAATTTCCTCCCCAGTAACTGGCGGTTGAAAGTTCCGCACATGGTCACGCTCCTCCACTTCCACAATTTTATCGCGTACCAACTGAAAATTGGCGTGATATTTTTTAAACTTCTTTGGGTTTTTGGTGGTAATATCTGCTTCGCAAAGCGTCATTAAATCATCTACATTTTCGCCAGCATCAAAAATCAAACGGCGCACAGCACTGTCTGTTACCTCACTTGCCAAAACAATGGGGCGGGAGCTCATCAATACCATCTTTTGAACAAACTTCATCTTTTCGTTCAAGGGCATTTTCAATCTTTTGAATAGTTTATAGACCATTTTTGCACCCACAAATTCGTGTGCGTGAAAGGTCCAGCCCAGTTTTTTGTCAAACCTTTTTGTGGGCGCCTTTCCAATATCGTGTAGCAATGCGGCCCAACGTAGCCAAAGATCATCAGTGCTTTTTGAAATATTATCGACCACTTCAAGCGTGTGCCAAAAGTTGTCTTTATGGGTTTGGCCTTCCTTTTCATCAATGCCCTGCAATGCTACCAATTCTGGTAAAATGAAGGGGAGCAACCCTGTCTTGTGTAAAAGCGCAAACCCTTTGGAAGGAACATCGGCAAGTAAAATTTTGTTCAGTTCGTCTACAATCCGTTCCTTGGAAATTATTTTTATGCGCTCGGCATTTCGGGTGATTGCATCCAACGAATCTTTTTCAATAATAAAATCTAACTGGGTTGCAAACCGAATGGCGCGAAGCATCCGCAATGGATCATCGCTATAAGTAATGTCAGGGTCTAAAGGTGTGCGGATTATTTTTTTCTGAAGATCATCGATGCCGTTGAACGGATCTAGCAATTCTCCAAAACTTTCATCGCTAAGAGTCAGCGCCAAAGCGTTTATCGTAAAATCCCTTCGGTTTTGGTCATCTTCCAAAGTACCGTTCTCAACGGCAGGATTTCGGCTTTCCTCAGAATAGGATTCCTTGCGGGCACCAACAAATTCAAGTTCTATGCCACCGCTCTTCAGCATGGCAGTCCCATATGTTTTGAAGATGGAAACTTTTGGTTTTCCAGGAAGTAATTTTGAAACTTCTACAGCTAAATCAATCCCGCTTCCCACGGCAACAATATCAATGTCTTTTGCCTCACCACGTTTCAAAAGAAAATCCCGCACATATCCACCAATAACATAGCTTTCCAAGTTTAAGTTTTTGGAAGCTTTGGAAATGGTCCTAAAGATTGGGTTTTTTAATGCTGATATGTAGGATGGATTTACCACGGATATTTTTTAAAATTTGTTGCGGAATTTTTTTACCACGAATACACGAATGTTTTATAATACTATTCTTTTGTATTCAAGGCCTTCTCCTTTAAAGTTTGCTAAAATAGCCAACTTGTTTTTTGAAACTTTTAAATAGTTAATACATTGTCCGAGATGCATATCTGTTAAAATCTCAACAGTTTTAATCTCTAAAATAATTTTGCCAAATACTACAAAATCAGCATAAAATTTATGTTTAAGAACAATATCCTTATAGTTAATTGAAAATTCTTTTTCTCTTTCAAAGGGAATGTTCTGTTGTGTAAATTCATATTCTAACGCGTCTTTATACACAATTTCTGACAAGCCATTCCCTAAACAATTAAATACTTCATACAGACATCCCACAATATCATAACTCTCTTGTCTGTAAATTATGTTAGTCATTGAATCCTAATAAAAAATATTCGTGAATTCGTGGTGAACCCTTTTACTGCCGAATTACCTTCACCGAACCATCGTTTTTCAACTTAATAATTGACGAGGGTTTTCCTGATTTTTTTTCGTGGTGCAAATTTACAACATAGTCCACGCCTTCCAAAATTAATGGGTCTATTTCGGAGTAACTTTGCGGGGTTTTTTCACCGGAAATATTTGCTGAGGTAGAAACCAAAGGTTTGCGAAATCGCTGTATCATTTTTTTGCAGAATTCATCCTTCGTTACACGAATGGCAAGCGAGTTATCTGCGGCAATAATATTTTCCGCCACACGAATGGGATCATCGTAAATAATTGTTGTAGGTTTTTTGGCGAATTTCAAAATATCATAAGCAACTTCCGGTACATTTTCAACATATTCATTCAGCATCCTAAAATCATGCACTAAGCAAATCAACGATTTTTCGTCGCTTCGTTGCTTTAGCTTAAAAACTTTGTCCACAGCTTCAGGATTGGTGACATCACAGCCAATTCCCCATACGGTATCGGTAGGGTAAAGAATTAAGCCACCTTTTTTTAAAACGGCAATGCAATTTTCAATTTCAGTCTTCATCTTAGAAAGTAATTTTTTGTTTTTGTTTTAAGGATTGCGTTTGGTTATTGCTTTTCAGAATAATGGGCAGTAAATACCATTTTTTGGGTTTCAACAGTAACGCGATGGACAAGTAAATTCTAATAAGCTGGTATTTTCCAAAACCGTAATTTTTCCGAAGTACATATAAATACGAAATATAACTCTCCCTATTCATCGCTTTTGAAGTCCCCGTGCTTACGCCTTGATGGTGCAAGATTTTCGCATCGGGAACCAGCCAACTTTCGTAGCCCAATTTTTTTAGGCGATGGCAAATATCCATTTCTTCCCAATACAGAAATATGTTGGTGTCAAAACCGCCCACCGCTGCAAATGCCTTGCTATCAAAAAATAGAAATGCGCCATTTATCCAGTTTGCTTGTACTGGTTCGGAATATTCCTTTTTACGTTTTGGATATAATTCCGGATTGTTTTTTTCAAGAAAGCCTCTTCCAAAAAGTAATCTTCGCAAACCTTTGTTATGGTCAAAAGAAGGCACAAACTTATTGTTTTCGTCAAAATTCTGCGCTGTTGAAACGCCCACTTTTGGATTTGCTTTCATAAAATCCAGTAATATGCCCAAACAATCATTCAGCAACATGGCGTCGTTGTTCAGAAAAAGGAGGTAATCTGCTTTTGCGAATTGTGCTCCGAACATATTTCCGCCGCCAAAGCCTGTGTTTATAATACTTCGGTGTAATGAAATGTTTGGGAGTTGTGGAAAATTATCCTNTAAAATTTTGTACTCCNANGCTGTTGAATTATTGTCAACTACAATTATTTGATATTCTATCTTTTCCGAAGTTTTTTCAATTANGGTATTTATGCACTCCAANGTATATTTTGAAGAGTTGTAATTGATAATGATAACGGCTACATCCATCAAATAAATTTTATTCGCGAAACTTTTCCGACTGATTTTGGCAAAGATACAATTACTGCTTGTGGGAGTTTGCCCAAAGTTTTAATAAAGTTGTTTATAATAAACTTTTGTAGATTTCAATATACTTTTCAGCAGTGGTTTTCCAATTGAAACTTTGGGCGCGCACTGTGTACCAATCTTCATAGAACGATTTATTATTTTTGAATTTTTCCATTCCGTCCTTCAGCACCTTTGCCATATATTCGGGCTCGTAATGGTCCCAAAAAAAGCTGTGTTCCCCGCCAATTTCGGGTAGGGAAGTATTGTTTGAAAGAAAAACGGGTTTCCCAAAACGCATCGCTTCAATGGGAGGAATGCCGAAACCTTCACGATGCGATGGAAAAACAAAGGCTTCGCAATTTTGCAGGTAATACTGTTTGTCGAGATCTGCTATTTTCCCCGTCTGGAATACGCGGTTTTCAAAACCGTAACTTTTAACCCTTTCGGTAAGTTTTTCAGCGTAAGTGGAAGAGTTACTCCCCGCAAGTACTAAATTGTAATCTGGAAGAAAGCGCAACATTTCCACTAGACTTATAAAATTTTTCCTCTCGCTAAAATCGCCGATGGAAAAAAGATAGGGTTCAGGAGGTAAAAGCGAAGGTTTATAGTCCTTTGGAAGCGTGATATCTGTAATTGTATTCCCGTTGTAAATTACATACTCCGGAATATTTGGTACTTCAAAATGTGTATGTGTATCCTGTTTTGCAAACTCTGAAATATAAGCGATGGCGCTGCTGCGTTTTAATTTTTCACTGAATTGTTTTTTCAGTTTTTGCTGTAATTCCACAGAACCTTCGGTAACAAAATGTACGTCGTGAACCGTCAATAAATAAGGGATTTTGAAGAAAGGTTCAATCTTTATATTCTGATTGAGGCAATGCCAAAGGTTGTATTTTTTCTTAATCCGGAAAGGTTTATGGCGCGTAAGCGAACTATATTTTCGGTATTTAAAAGTATCGCCGAATTCATCTTCGAGTTCTGAAATATTTTTTGCATTTAAAACTATTTCAAAATCTTCCTGCGGAAATGTAGCCATTGCTTTTATAAGGTGGTAATTAAACTGCCCAAAGCCCGAATAGCGGTTTTTTAAATTGTGTGATTCTAAAAAAACTTGTTTCACTTTGCTGATTGTTAATTGATCTTTCTGTACAAAAGCCAAAGGTTTACATAGCGCTTAAACACTGAAAAGGCACTTACATAGGCCAATATAAATCCTTCTTTCCCGTCTAAAATCCCCAATCTGAAAATAAACTGGTTCCAAAACCTATAAAACGGACGGAACAGAAAATGGTAATAGTTGGGTTTCTTTCCTTTTTTATAAAGCATTTTGGCTTGCAACGCACTGTATTGATGCATTTTTGCCGTATAATCGTCAAAGGATTTATAGGTGTGGTGTGGCAGACTGCTTTTTAAATTTTCGGTATTGCCGTCGGCTTCCAAGGTTTCGTGGACTAAATTTGCATTGTATCGGCAATGGTTTTTGTTAAAAAAACGAATGATATAATCATTCTGCAAACCGCTGTATTTAATGCGTTTCCCCATAAAATAGAAATCGCGTTTTACAAAATAGGCAATGGCTTGCGGGTTCTTAAATTTTTCTAAGATTTCATTGGCCAATTCAGGTGTTACTTCTTCATCCAAATCAAAAAATGTAACCCAGTCGTTCTTCGCTTTTGAAATTGCGAAATTTTTCTGTGCCGAAAAATTGTCGAACGTCCGTTGATAAACCGTCACCTTTTCGTGTTTGGAAGCCAAAGCTACCGTTTCATCGCTGCTGAAGGAATCCACAATTACAATTTCGTCCACAAACCACAGACTTTTTATATAGCCTTCAATATTGTGGGCTTCGTTGAGCGTGATGGCAAGGGCGGTAATTTTTGCAGGGTTTTCCAAAAACAGGCTGTAGTTTGCGTAAAAGTAATAATTTTACAGGTATAAATTTGAAAACTGTTATGGCGAAGCTTCCTATTTTAATGTACCACCACGTTACTACTGAAAAGGGGAAAGGACTGACCATTTCCATTGAAAATCTTGAACAACAATTTAAGCATTTGGCTGAGAACGGTTATAAAACCTATCATTTTAAAGAATTGTCTAAATTAAAGACGTTGCCAAATGCCAAAAACATCATAATTACTTTTGATGATGGATATGTGAGCCAAATGGAATTGGCGCTTCCGCTACTGAAGAAATATAAATTGAAAGCTACCTTTTTTGTGCCCTTGGATTTTTTGGGAAAAACTGACAGTTGGAACACTTCTTCTTTGCAAATTATGACTTTGGAACAGTTGAAAAGTCTCGATCCAAAAATTGTGGAACTCGGTTTCCATTCCTTTTACCATAAAAAATATACGGAACTTTCCAATGCCGAAATTGAAGCCGATACCCGTCGGTGTATGGAATTTGTTTCAGAAAAGGAATTAAATTTTTCGCCGGTTTTGGCATATCCCTATGGCAAATTTCCAAAGGATAAAAAGGTGAATGAAATTTTCAGGAAGATACTTTCCAAAAATGGAATAGAATATGGTCTGCGCATTGGCAATAGAATAAATACCTATCCTTTAAAAAAACCGTATGAAATCCAACGGATTGATGTTAAGGGAGAATTCTCCATGTTGAAGTTTCGACAGAAAATTCGGTTTGGGAAGCTATTTTAAAAGTTATTTCATTCCTTTTTGAAGTAACATCAACTTCACATATCTTTCAAAAACGCCATAGGCATTAACGGCTGCAACTGTCATTCCGGGCACTCCGTCGCGGAACCCACCTTTTAAGATAAAAGAACGAAAAAAGCGATAGCTTGGTTTAAAGAAAAGATGGAACCACGTTGCTTTTTTTCCTTTGTCAAACTGTTGTTGCGCCTGAAACCACGCGTATGATTCCTTTTTTGAAATATAATTCTCCAAACCCTTATAGGTAAAATGGAGCATTTTGTTTTTCAATTTCCCGATACTGCCTTTGCAGATAAGTTTTTCATGAACACTACCGGAATATTCAGCGCCTTCCCGTTTTACCAATCTAAGCACATCATCACTGTGATGGTAGAGAAAACGGTTCATATAAAAATGCGGGAAATTTATTTTGTAACCACCGTGCTTTGGGTTTTTGATGGTTTCTTTTATTTCGGCTTCCAAAGAATGGGTTACGCGCTCGTCGGCGTCCAAAAATAAAACCCAGTCTCCAGTGGCTTCTTTTAAGGCGCAATTTTTTTGGTTTGAAAAGTTATCGAATTTCCGTTGAAGAAATTTTGTAGCGTATTTCTTAGCTATTTCAGGGGTTGCATCTGTACTGAAAGAGTCGATAACTATAATTTCATCAGCAAATGCAACAGAAAATAGTGCATCTTCGAGAAATGCTTCTTCGTTGAAAGTGGGAATGATAACAGAAAGTTTCGCCATTCAAGCAAAATTAGTAAATAACTTTATCTTTGGTGCCTAAAACTATTTTCACTTTATGGCAAACACTTGCAGAATTTGTGGCAATTCCAAAGAAAACAAAACTTTCGTAGCAAAGGAAATGATGTATGGTTTGCGGGAACGTTTTGAATATTTTGAATGTTCAAAATGTAGCTGTTTGCAGATTATTGAATTTCCTTCAGATATGTCAAAATACTATCCAGGGGATTACTACAGTTTTGATACTTATGACGGAAAGAAATTTGAAGGAACAAAGGGCACCATAAAAAAGAAACAGTACGAATATGCTGCGATAGGCGGAACTGTATATAAAAATACATTGGGCCATATAATTGGAAAAAAGGAGTATGAAATTTTTGACGGTCTCAATATTACAAAAGCAACCAGTATTCTTGATGTAGGTTGTGGCAATGGACGAAATTTTCTATATCCGCTAGCGGAAGTTGGTTTTAAAAATGTTATGGGTTGCGACCCTTATTTAAAGAAAGATATTCATTATGAAAATGGACTTATCATTAAAAAAAGTAGTGTGTTTGATATGGATGGCACCTTTGATATCATAACATATCACCACGCTTTTGAACATTTGCCGGATCCTTTGGAAAACCTTGAAAAAGTATATGAACTTCTTTCTCCCGATGGTGTGTGTATAATCCGTATTCCTACTGTTTCATCTTTTGCCTGGGAGCATTATGGGGTAAATTGGGTTCAGCTCGATGCGCCCCGCCACTTTTTCCTCCACTCCCAAAAAAGTATGCACATACTTGCCGATAAGGCTAATTTTGACCTCTATAAAATAGAATATGATTCTACTCATTTTCAATTNAGTGGTAGCGAAAAATATATAGAGGATATTCCACTTTCTGCACCAAAGGCGAAAGGTTTTTCAAATTCACTTCAGCGAAAAATNCAAAATTTCAAGTACGGGCAAAAAGCNAAACAANTCAATAAAGAGAAACGGGGAGATCAGGCTGCCTTTTATTTAAGAAAGAAATAGCTTTATCTTTGCCAAACTATGACTGCAATTGATACTTCTGTAATTATTAGCACCTATAATTCCTGCGAATGGCTGGAGAAGGTGTTGTATGGCTATAATAATCAAACTTACAGGCAATTTGAAGTTGTAATTGCAGATGATGGCTCTAATGATGAGACCCGGCAATTGCTAAAAAGATTGGAAGCCGAAGTATTCTATCCTATAATCCACGTTTGGCATGAGGACAAAGGTTTTCAAAAATCGCAGATATTAAACAAGGCAATTCTTCGATGCAGTACAGAATATATTATTATGAGCGATGGCGACTGTATTCCACGAAAGGATTTTGTGGAACAGCACGTTAAATATCGCGAAGAGGGATATTTTCTATCGGGAGGTTATTTTATGCTTCCCATGGATATTTCAAAAGGCATTACCAAGGAAGATATTTATTCTGAAAAATGTTTTGATGTCTCTTGGTTGAAAAACCACGGACTCCAATCTTCTTTTAAAAACAATAAGCTTTATTCGGGACCTTTTAAGGCATATCTTCTTAATAGATTGACACCCACAAACGCCAGTTGGAATGGGCACAATGCTTCAGGTTGGAAAAAGGATATAATAGCTGTAAATGGTTTTGATGAACGTATGCAGTATGGTGGTCAGGATCGTGAATTAGGTGAAAGGTTGATTAACCTTGGTATTAAAAGTAAGCAGATTCGCTACAATGCTGTAGTGCTACATTTGGATCATCCGCGTGGTTACAAGAATCAAGATTCTATCAATAAAAACTTGGCCATTCGAAAGCAGACTAGAGATAAAAAAAAGAAATGGACGCCTTTTGGAATTGCTAAAGATGATAACATTGCACCTTTTGTTTCGGTAATCGTCAGCACATATAACCAACCGGAATGGCTTAAAAAAGCCCTTTGGGGTTTTGAGCAGCAGTTGGAAAAGAATTTTGAAATTATTATTGCCGACGACGGTTCAACTGAGGAAACAAAAAAGTTAATTGATTCCTTTATAGTAGATTCTTCTTTGAAAATCACTCACGTTTGGCAGGAAGATCACGGCTTTCAGAAAACAAAAATTTTGAATAAAGCCATAAAAGCTTCCAAAGGAGAATATTTAATCTTTACAGATGGCGACTGTATTCCGCGAAATGATTTGGTTGCAACCCATTTGGGATTGAGCCGTCCGGGTTGCTTTCTCTCCGCAGGATATTTTAAGCTTTCGATGAAGATTTCAAAACAGATTACTAAAGATGACATTGAAACCCAGCGTTGCTTCAATGCAAAATGGCTTTTGAAGCACGGTCTGAAAAAGACTTTTAAGCTAAACAAACTCACTTCCTATGGTTTGAAGGAAGATATTCTGAACACATTTACTCCCACGAGCGCTACATGGGACGGTAACAATGCATCGGGTTGGAAAAAGGATATTCTTGCTGTAAATGGGTTTGATGAACGTATGCAATATGGTGGTGANGATCGGGAAATGGGAGAGCGCCTAATGAATTATGGCATAAAGCCCATACAAATACGCTATAGCACTGTTACGTTGCATTTGGATCATGAGCGCGGTTATGTTCGGAAGGAAATGTTTATAAAAAATAAGGCGATTCGAAGAATAACAAAGAAGGAAAAAAGAGTCTGGACAGATTACGGTATTGTTCCGAAGAAAACGGAAGTTGCCAATTAAAACAGTTTAATTCTTTTTGTAAACCCCGATTTTCCAATAGCGAAGTTCTTCATCTGTAGTTACAGTAGTAAAATCAAGTTCTTTTAATCTTTTATCTTCCTTGAAATATTCCCAACAGCCGTGTCCTTCCCGATATATTGAAGTTATTATAATTCCATCTTCTGTAAGACTCTTTAGCATTCGGTTTAAAACATTTTGCTTTTCAGTTTCGTGAATATAGTAGAATGCTTCGTTGAAAACGATTACATCAAAAAATTGTTTAGGTTGAAATTTTACGGCATCGGCAGTAAGAAATTCTGCTTTTGGCAATCTCTTTTCAGAGGCTATTTTTATAGATTCATTTGAAAAATCCAAGCCCAAAAAAAAGGAGTANTCTTCGGGGCTGATGCGTTCGGTAAGCAAACCGTCACCGCAGCCAATGTCTAAAATACTTGGCTTTTTGGATGAAAAACGCTTTATAAATTCAATGATTTTATTGTAGCGAATGGCTTCCTTTTCGCTGCGTAGGCTTTCCCATCTTCCTTTTTTGTACTGGCGGTTCCATCGTTGTTTTCTGCGCCAGCTATGAAACTTATCCAACAAATTCATATATGTTTGGTATTAAGATGGTGTGCCAAAAAGGGCTTTAATTTTTCAAAAATCATTTCGGGAGTCAATTGTTTATAAAGGGAATGAGGATCTTGCTCAATCCGTCTTCTTTCTTCCAAAGTAAAACTGCTGAAAAGATTCGGTTTTTCCTCAAGCAAATGAATGGAATCGTGCTTGTCGCCATCCTCAAAACTACACCAATGCTCTTTGTTAACATAGGGTGAATAGATTGTAAACGTAGGTTTTTCTAGCGCCTTGGTAATATGTACACTTCCTCCTTCATTAGAAACCAGAAGATCGCATTGGTTCATNAGTTTTATAAATCCACGAATGGAGTCTTCATAAATATCAAGATTGATTTGGTTTTTATTTTGGCACATTTCATAAACTTTCAGCGCTTCCTCTTTTTGGTGTGGAGCATAGTTAAACAAAATGGTGCCCTTATAGTGGGAAGTTATAAAGTCAATTATTGCTACCATATATTCATACGGCATGGACTTTTGGGGAGTGCTGCCCAAAACNCCCAGCATGATTACTGGTTTTTGCAGGGAATCAATTCTGTTATAATTTTTTTCTTCTTTTGTTAAAAATATTTTTGGCGCGTACTCGGGTTCTTTTAAGTCAAAAACCGAAGCAATCATATTAATCCTATCTTCTATAGCCTTACCACAGTTTTTGGAGCGATGTTCCAAAAAGCTAATGGGGTGCGTATAAAACGGAAGCTTTAACTCTTTGTGCGCNCGTTTTAANCCAATTCGGTATTCAGCGCCAGAAAAAAGACAGATCATTCTGCTCTGGAATTTGGAATACGGATCAAAAATAATATCGTATTTCTCCTTTTTTATTTTTGCGATGGTCTGTAAAAGCTTTGGAAATTTTTTAAGNTCTTTTTCNTTTACTGAGATTACGCGATCAATATTTGGGTTATGTGCTAAAACACCCGTAGTATAGTCATATACAAAATAAGTAACCTCGCATTTTGGGAAGACTTTTTTAATATTATTGGCAATAACAGAGCTGATAAGCACATCGCCAATTCTTTTGTTTTGTATAACGAGAATTTTCTTCATATGGATTACCTTCGCAAAATACCTTTTTTGGTTTTATCTTTTTAAAAAATGCAAGAGAATTTTGTCATTCATCAAGAATATTCCCACATAGCTACAAAGCTAATGGATGTGCTTCACAATTTTTCCAAAAAGGGGGAATACGTGACCAAAGGTGAGCGCAATGTTATTAAAATGGTGAAGATTCAAGGCAANTCNTTAAATATAAAAAAGTTTAAGACCCCGAATGCNTTTCAATCTTTAGTTTATCAATATATTAGAGATAGCAAAGCAAAACGTTCGTTTGAATATGCATCTAAGTTAATTGACTTTGGAATAAAAACGCCTTTTCCAGTAGCATATCTTGAGGTTTTTTCGGGAGGCTTGAAGGAAAGTTATTATGTAAGTGAACACGTAAATTATGATTTTGATTTTCGCGAATTGATACATAATCCCCGGTTTAAAAAAAGAAACGAAATTTTAAGACAGTTTACCCAATTTACATTTAAGCTTCACGAAAACGGCATCAATTTTTTGGATCATTCTCCGGGAAATACACTCATAATGGATGACGGTAACGATAATTATGACTTTTATCTAATTGATTTAAATCGTATGCGTTTTGAAAATATGACTTTTGAAAAACGGATGCACAACTTCCGAAGATTATGGCTTTCAAAAACCATGATAAAAGTGATGGCCGCAGAATATGCCAAACTTTACGATAAAAGCTATGAAGAAACTCACGCTTTANTGTTAAAGCACAGCAGAGCCTTTCAGAAAAAGATCAATAGTAANAAATTNAGGAGACGAAAGAGGTAGCTTAATAATTCACATAAACCCACCCTATAAATGCTTCGGGATATTTGGGGTCGTTCAAAACCAAAACATAATAATATGTACCCACCGGAACAATACTTCCTGTAAAAAGCAGTCCCTTTGTGGCCACACCATCCCAAAAGCCATCGGTNTTGTGTGCGGTATGTATCAGGTTACCCTCGCGGGAATATATGTTTAGTTCAAAGTTTTCGTAAATATTAAGCAAATTACTTATTTCAAAAGTATCATTGATACCGTCGCCATTGGGCGAGAAACCCTGGGGAATAAATGGCGCACAGTTTTCCGTAGTTAATAAAAAGGATGCGGTTGCGAAGCAGATTTCATTTTCAAGCCGAACATAAATGGTCTGCGGATCTGTAGTATTTTGATATTCAGAAGGATTGGAGATGGGGTTNGTATTTTGCAAGGCATGTTCAGAAGTAGTGAAATAATTCACCACATCATCCGGTCCTGTTCTTATAAAATTATCTTGCTGGGTTAAATCGAAAATTGCCGTGTCAAAGCCTTTGTCGCATTCCAAAAGGTCAGGCAAATTGGGAATGGGAGGGATACTTTCAAAAGAAATGGTTTGTGTAAAACTATTGTTATCCTCCCGAAGTTCTTCAACCATGCCATTGCCGTTTCCATCATCGTCCACAACAGCTATGATTGTAAAAGTATTTGGTAAACTGTCTGGCAAAAGAACTTCTACTTCGCCATTTTCACTACTNCCAATTGGAATACTTTGTCGGGTTTGCGAAAGCGTCAATAATGCACCGTCGGTATAAAATGCTATAGAAGTATTNGCTGGCAAAGGTGCNGTGGCTTCCAAATTATAAACCGTAAAGGGAAGTAGTAATTCCCTATCGCGACAGGCAGAAATTTCAGGAAGTTCAATCGTGGCATCGGGCAAAGGGCACGGAACAACCTCCACCGTAAAACTATCAACTAGAAAACAATCTGGATTTGAAACGCGAATATAAATGGTCTGTGGGTTTTCGGTATTTTGAAAGTTTTCAGGATTTTGAATTGGGTTTTCATTGTTTTGCGCATCTGNTTCGGAAAAGTGAAAACTCAAAGTATAAATTGGATCTATCTGGGAAGTGGCTTCTGTAAGATTAAAAAATTCCTCGCCTATAACATCGCATGTTTCCAGATTTTGAAGTCCTGTGATAATAGGATTTACAAGCAGATGAANAGGTGTTTCGTCTTCGTTGTTTTCTTCATTTATTTCATCAATTATTCCAGTGCCGTTTCCGGTATCATCCACCACAGCTTTCAGTATAAAATCTGNTGCAATGCCGTTGGGAACTGTGAAAGTTACGGTTCCACTTTCCTGTCCATCAATGGGTATCGCTCCCANGGTAGTNCTTTGAGCTACTAAGGATTCATCTGCATAAAAAGCAATGGGTGTACCGGCAGGTAATATATCGGNACTGTTGAAGTTATAAACGGTATAATCTATGGTCAGCTCCCGATTGCCACATTCCGTACCGCCAATTATATTATCAATTGAAATAGTAGCATCCGGAAGTTCGGTATTTAATACGGTAATAATATTGTTCACCATCACAAAATCCTGTCCGCTGGTAAGTTGGATGGTAGCTGAGGTATCGCCCGGGTTTATATAATTAGAAATAGGATACACATCAATATCCATATTGTAAAGTACATCACTGCCCGTAAAACTGTTGGTGCCATTAAAGGCATTGTCTGGAGGATTTAGGGGCAGATTGCTAAGAATATTTCCATTGATGCGAAGGGTTTCGTTTACAGCAAGTCCGCGGTCGCCTTCCCAAGCCAGGAAACCTATTTTGGCGCCTTCGGTATCCAAAACCATCAAATTATTCAAGGTTATATCCAAAGTTTGGTCAACGCGCGATACACTTTCCAAACCATCAAATATATTTACTTGATTGTTGGGAAGGGTCACATCCTCATAAACCACAGTAACCGCCCAACCCCCGAAGTTGGTGCCCGAGCCTGGCGGACTGCAATATGCAGGAATTACAAGCGTAAGGTCTAAATCAGAAAGTGTATAGTTGCCATTTCCTGTGGTTTGAATTTGCTCGGTAACATCTGCAAATGCTGAAAAATAAATATAATCCTGTCCGCCGCTGTTATAACTTTCAGTAAAGGTGCGTTCTGCAGTTANCGGAACTTGNTTGAAGGTTACGTTGAAATCCCCGGGACCAGAACCTGCCCAATATAAATAGGCAGCAACTACCTCTTGATTGGGTTGTAATTGAAAGTTGGCACTGCTGCTGGTAAGAATGAAGCATTGTCCGCCTTGACCATTTTCTTCAACATTTAATGTATTGCCAAATGCTGTGTAGTCATATTGACCATTGAATTGCCTAAAGAGCGAAATATCCTGAGAAAAAACTCCAGTGAAGAAAAATAAGCAGATTATGGAAAAAATATACTTCAAAAATGAGTTTTATGGATTGTCCGTTAAATATAGGAAAAAATGAAGTCATAACTCCATAAACATATCAACTCACTAAAGATCTCTTTTCTTTAGAATGGCGTAAGACCAATAAATAAAAAGGGAGGTCCAAATAAGAACAATCAACACATTGAGCCAAGTAACCTGATAGTCTTTTGTGAAATTTTCACCCAATTGATTGGCGGCAGATTGTATGGCGCCCAAGCGACTCATAGGTTCCTTGATAAGATTTGCCATTGCATTCAGCGGAAAAAATTGCGCAACATTGTCAGCAATTTCNGTGTCTTTAAAAAACTGCCATTTCATCAAACCGTAAGATAACCATTCTACAATTTGCCATACAATCAGAAAGCCAAGCGCGAAGGCGGAACGTTTCACCAAAACCCCCAGGAATAGACAGAAAGAGAAAAAGGCTACCAATTTTATAAAATATGCGCCTATGTATTCCATATCGCTGAAAATGATTCCTATTTCATTNTANTCTGAANAGAAAAGCCCCAAAATCAACGAGACACCAAAAATAAAAACCGTTGATATCAATGCGAAAAGCAANACNGTCAAAAANTTTGAAAGTACAAATTCCTTTTTGCTNAGGCCGTCAATAAGGTTTTGTTTCAACGTTCTATAACTGTATTCATTGCTCATCATGGAAACAATNACNATGGCNAAAAACAATTTNAAAATTGCTGCCACATAGGTATTGAAATGCCAGATATACGGAAAGTTGAAAATTCCCTGATCGGCAACCCGAAAGTGAAAATCACCAAAGTTAAACTCAATGGACGCAATTAGGGCGATAAAAGTGATTAGTACAAAATAAATTATGGAAATAACTTTTGCCGAACGGTTATAGCGCAGTTTTTGAAGTTCTATATTTAATAATCGTAGCATTGCGGTTAGTTTTGTTTGGTAAG
Source organism: Aequorivita sp. (assembly GCA_002715485.1). Taxonomy (GTDB): domain Bacteria; phylum Bacteroidota; class Bacteroidia; order Flavobacteriales; family Flavobacteriaceae; genus Aequorivita. The sequence goes on from PAZL01000025.1 coordinate 29,844, forward strand.
TTCAAGGAATTGTTCTTCAAGGCTTTCCTTGCGTTTCACAAGGTGGCTAAGCGTGATGCCTTTTTCAAAAAGAAGTCTATTTACTTCCGAAGCATCCATCGGGGCGTTGAGGTAAGCGATTAGATAATCACCTTCGCGCTTTACGGTGCCAAAGGCAGCGTTTCCTTCCAAAGCATTTTCAAGCGCTTCCATATTGTTGCTCTGCATCGTTAAAAAACCGTGACTGGCGTTCATCCCATCCACACTGCCAGAATAGAGGCTCACCCCTTTCCGAAGAATGACCACGTGTGTACACACTTTTTCAACCTCGTCTAGTAAATGCGAAGCCAGCAAAATGGTTGTTCCCTGGGAGGCAATTATTTTTATTATTTCGCGGATTTGATGGATTCCCTGCGGGTCTAATCCGTTTGTTGGCTCATCGAGTATTAATATTTCAGGGTCGTTTAGCAGTGCCGAAGCGATTGCCAAGCGTTGTTTCATCCCTAAGGAAAAAGTACTGAACTTGCTGTCCATTCTGTCCAAAAGTCCTACAAGCTCTAGTTTTTCAGAAATCTTTTCTTCCGAAACTTCCTTTATTTTACACACCAGTTGCAGGTTTTGCACAGCGGTCATATACGGGTAAAAGTTGGGGCGTTCAATGATGGCGCCTACTTTCTTTAAAGCGTTGTGTGTATCTATGTTGCCATCAAACCATTTAAAGTCGCCAGTGGTTTTGTTTACCACATTAAGCACGATGCCCAGTGTGGTACTTTTACCACTGCCGTTTGGGCCGAGGATACCGTAAACATTGCCTTTTTCAATTGAAAAGGAAAGATTATCCACGGCAGTTAGTGAGCCAAATTTCTTGGTTAGATTATTTATGGTGAGAATATTTTCCACAGAATTGTTTTTGGATGGTTGTTAGTTGTATGACGAATGGGTTAGCGATTTGTTACATTTTAGCGAAAAGTGAAAAGTGAAAAGTGAAAAGTGAAAAGTGAACTGGCGCCAGCAAAAC
>PAZL01000026.1:0-82068 GCA_002715485.1 Aequorivita sp.
CACCAGCCTGCAAAACGGTTGAGGTTTTCATTATTTGCATGACGCTCGTGCACAAAGCACCCCCCGAGACTTCCCGGGCCGCTGTTCAAATATTTATAGGTACACCAAACGGCAAAATCGGCTCCCGTTTCGTGCAAATTTGGCTGAATATTTCCAGCGCCATGTGCCAAATCGAAACCTACCATGCAATTGTACTTATGGCCGAGTTCGGTTATTTTTTTTAGCGGAAAGGATTGCCCCGTGTAATAATTGGTACTGCCAATCATCAACAAGGCGATTTCGTTTCCGTGGTTTTTCATTATTTCCTCCAAATCCTCAAAGCGGCAAAGTTCTTCACCCTTTCTGGGTTTCCAAAGAATTAAACCATCTTTGGGGTTGACTCCGTGAAATTTTAATTGACTTTCAACGGCGTATTTATCACTTGGGAACGCATCGCTTTCCACCACAATTTTATATTTGGTTTTTGTAGGCTGGTAAAATGAAACCATCATTAAATGAAGATTGGTCGTCAATGTATTCATTACAACTACTTCTGAAGGTTTTGCGCCCACGATTTTTGCCATATTTTCTGTAAGGAATTCGTGGTACGGAAGCCAAGGATGTTTTCCTTCCACGTGGCCTTCAACGCCTAAGTTGGCCCAATCGGTAAGTTCTTCCTTTATATATTCTGAAGTGATTTTTGGCTGTAGCCCTAGTGAATTTCCGCAGAAGTAAATTAACTCTTCTCCAGAAGCATTTTTTGGAATATGGAATTTATTTCTGAAAGAGGCCAGAGCATCTTCTGCATCTTGCTTTTTTGCGTATTCTAAAGAGTTTTGGAACATTTGGTTGTGTTGAATTTTATCGGCTTTTCACAAAAATAGGAATTAAAATTCGTTTAATTGGCTGTTTCTTTTTTAACCGAAATATTACTGAAATACAACTTAAAACCGCCAGTGCTATCCTTATGCATTTTTGCAATTTCAATTCCGTTGAAATTTTCATAATCTTCCCACGTAGTGCTCATAGAGGGAGCCTTTGTATTTCCCTTTCTATAGTTCCACTCCCTTATTTTGAAATTTTTGTCATAAAAAAAATCATAAGCATCGCCTGGTGTATAGCCGCCTTCGTTTCCGTAGACAATCGTCAATTGATTTAAAGTGTCCTTGGAAATTGGCGCAACGGCATTTTCTTTTTCCGAAAAAGTAATTCCTTCATCCCAAACCATTTGAAAAGGAGCCAATAGCCAATATTTATCGTTTATGAAGGCAGCGTCGGTTTTTAGGGTTAAACTGTCCATTTGTGAACGATTGTAGCTTATGGTGTCTGCAGCAGAAAACATTGAAACAGCTCCTGTTTTTGGGTTCCAAATCCATGAACGGTCAAAATGGTTTTCACCGCGATCTACATTGAAAGTAAAAGCTATTTCTGAAACATTTTTCCAGTTTTCATAACCGTTGGCGTTTGCTATTTTATGCCTGATGTCTAAATTTTGAAGGGAATCTTTTTCTTTAATTAATTCAACTTCCTGAGATTTTTGGTTGTTATTACAGCTTAAAAGAACTAAAAATGCGGTCAGTATGGTATAAGTGATTTTCATATTAAGTATGTTTTCTGTAAAAGTAAAGAATACTTTTGGCTTTCATATTTTTTGTATTTTTATTGTATGCAACCAAGTTAACTCCCATTGCAATGCGAGTGATTGATAATAAAGAAACTAATAGATTCGAGGCTGAAGTTGATGGCCATAAAGCTTTTATTGAATATTCCGTGCAGCCAGGCATTTTATCATTAAACCATACGGAAGTTCCCAAAGAGCTTTCTGGACAGGGTCTAGCCAGCGAGATGACAGAGAAAGTTTTGTTGCAGATAGAGCTTCGCGGTTTAAAAGTAATTCCCGTTTGTCCATTTACAAAAAAATATATTGATAAACATCCCGAATGGAAATCTATTTTAGCAATATAATAAAATATAAAAAACCCTTTCAATTATTGTTGAAAGGGCTTTTTATATAAAATATTTAAATTAAAATTAATCTACTGCGTCTTCTACATCATCCGCAACATCTTCAATTTCGTCTCCAACTGTTTTGTTTTCGCGGCAACTTGTAAAGCTCGTAGCCATTAGTCCTGCTGCAAATAAAACTAAAAATACTTTTTTCATATTAGATTGTTTTTAAGAGTTAATAATTTTTGTTTTCTTAAGGTCTGCGGCCCGTTGCCAATCGATATAAAATACCAATAATTGCTAAGACCAATAAAATGTGAATTAGGCTTCCAACGGCTTCACCGAAACCAAAATAACCTACTAGCCATCCAATAATAAGGAGTACTACAATTAACCAAATGATGTCACCCATAATAATAGTTTTTAAAGTTAGTGTCATTAAAACTACGATAAAACCTTTCTTATATTAGGATATTTAACCCATGTTTAACGAAATTATCAATAAAATGTCAATAATGTTATTAAATGTGTTTTTTGAGTTAATTGGCTATATTTGGAGAAAAGATACTAATGAATTATTCTGAAGAATTTGAAACCAATCGCAAAACCTGGAATTCTAAAGTGGCTGTTCATGCTGAGAGCGAATTTTACGATTTAGAAAATTTTATAAGCGGAAAATCATCATTACATAAATATGAAATTGAAGCTTTGGGGATTATTTCCGGAAAGCGTCTTTTGCATCTTCAGTGTCATTTTGGGCAGGATACGTTGAGTCTTGCAAGGCTGGGGGCTAAATGTACGGGGGTAGATATTTCTGATGAAGCAATCAAATTGGCAAAACAATTGAATGCGGAATTAAAACTTGATGCGGAATTTGTTTGCTGCAACGTATTGGACACTTCAAAATATGTTTCAGAAAAGTTTGATATTATTTTTACAAGCTACGGAACGATTGGTTGGCTACCCGACTTAAAACCATGGGCACAAATGATCACTGAAAGATTAAAACCCGGAGGTTTCCTTTATATTGTAGAATTTCACCCCATTGCTTGGATGTTCGATTATACCGTTTCACCTCCAGAGATGAAATATGGCTACCAACAAAAAGAAGCTATATATGAAGAATATGAAGGAACGTATGCAAATAAAGATTCAAAAATAGTGAGTAAAGAATACGGTTGGAACCATAGTTTGGGTGAAGTAATTACAAGTCTTTCCGAAGCAGGTCTTCAAATTGAATATCTAAAAGAACATGATGCCTCTCCTTATAATATTTTTCCAGGATTGGAAAAAAATAGGGAAGGGATGTTTGAGTTGGGAAACAAAATGTATCCATTGGTTTTTGAAGTGAAAGCAATTAAAAATTCCACACCCGAAGCTGTGGAATCTTGATATTTTAAATATTTACTAAGAATTAGTGCGTTGTCTCTTTTTTTAGCAACTCTGGAAACTTCTCTTTAAATCTATTTAAACGCGGAATAGAAACATTCTGAATATAAGGGTTTCCGGGATTGTTCCGTTCGTAGTTTTGATGGTATGCCTCAGCTTTCCAAAATTTTTGAAAAGGCAATACCTGTGCGGCAACTTTATCCCCACCCAGTTGTTTGTTTAAGGCAGCTACTTTTTCGTCAATAATCTTCTTTTCTTCATCATTTTGATAAAAAATAATAGAGCGGTATGACTTACCATGGTCGGGCCCCTGACCGTTTACTTGTGTAACATTTTGTGAACCGAAATACACATCAACCAACTGGCTAAAACTTACTATTTCTGGATCATAAATAACCTCTACGGCTTCAGCGTGATCTGCGTGGTTTTCATATGTTGGATTTTTGGTTTCTCCGCCGCTGTATCCTGAAATAGCTTCCTTAACACCATTCACACTTTCATAGATGGCTTCAACACACCAAAAACATCCGCTTGCAAAATATGCTTTTTTCAAACCATTCTCAGTTTCGGTCTGTACTGGGGTTTGCTCTTTTTGTGCTAAAGCCTCTGCTTGCTTGTTGCTTTTATTGGAAGGTTTGCATGCACCTTGGAGCGAGAAAAGAAAAATACTGGCAATGATAAATGTGGCCTTTTTCATAATACTTATATTTTATTTTGAATTTTGTCTTCTTTAAACAATAAACCTTGCACTTAAAGTACAAAAAAAGCCCTCACTATTTGTGAAGGCTTTGTTATAATTGATATTTGTTTATTATTTAAGCTTGGCAAACTTAGCTTCCATTTTTTCACGCTCTTCGGCAGCTAAATCTGGATCAACTAAAATTCGGCCACTGTGCTCGTCAGTAATAATCTTTTTGCGACCAGCAATCTCCATTTGTACTTGTGGTGGAATGGTGAAGAAAGAACCTCCCGAAGCACCGCGCTCTACAGCAACAACAGCCAAACCGTTCTTAACGTTATTGCGGATGCGTTTATAGGCCTTTATAAGTCGAGGCTCAATTTGGGTTTCAAAATTTTCCGATTCCTTGATTAGCGTTTGCTCTTCTTTTTCGGTTTCTTTCAAGATTTCGTCAAGCTCATTTTGTTTATGCTTCAAATGCTCAGAGCGCTCGTCAAAACGTGCTTTTGTTTCTTCAATTACTTGATTTTTTTGCTCTATTTGTGCGCGATATTCTTTGATGTTTTTCTCGGCAAGCTGAATTTCAAGCTCCTGGAATTCAACTTCTTTGCTTAAAGAGTTATATTCACGATTGTTGCGAACGTTGTCCTGTTGCGCAGTATATTTTTTGATAAGTGATTTAGACTCTTCAATGTTGTTCTTCTTTTCCTTGATTTGGTCTTCAATTACCTCAAGGTCTGCCTTAAGCTTTTCCAAACGAGTGTTCATTCCTGCCACCTCGTCCTCAAGATCTTCCACTTCCAGCGGAAGTTCGCCACGAACGCTTCTTATTTCATCAATTCTGGAATCAATAAGCTGCAGATCATACAGTGCTCTTAACTTCTCTTCAACAGTAACTTCGGTTTTTGTTGCCATAAATTATAAATAGCTAATAGGATTGGTATTTATTTGTGATAAAAGGACTGCAAAATTAGTAATTTTTTTCTTAAGGAAAGAATGTAAAAGGTCTTTTGTGTACTGTTCGCTTTCATAATGTCCAATATCTGCCAAAAGTATCGTGTTTTCGGCCTTAAAGAAATCATGATATTTAAAATCTGCTGAAATAAAAGCATCCGCACCTGTACTTTTTGCGGCTTCTATACCAAAACTTCCGCTTCCGCCGAGAACCGCCACCTTTTTAATTGGTTTTTGCAGCAATGTTGAGTGGCGCACACAATCTGTTTTCATGGTTTTTTTCAGAAATTTCAGAAACTCTTTTTCCTCCATTACTTTTTCCAATTCGCCAACCATTCCCATTCCCAAATGTTGGTTTTGGTTTTCAAGCGTGGTAATTTCATAAGCAACTTCTTCGTACGGATGCGCTTCAAACAAAGTTTTTAATATATTGCCTTGAAGATGTTTTGAAAACGTAATACCAATCTGTGTTTCTTCCTCAAAATGAACTTCCCCTTTTTTACCAATTACAGGATTGGAGTCTTCATTGCCTTTAAAACTGCCGTTTCCCTCAATATTAAAACTACAGCTTTCATAGTTGCCAATATTGCCAGCACCAGCTGCGAAAAGGGCATTTCTGACTTTTTCAGCATCATTTGAAGGTACAAAAGTGATGAGTTTTTTTATGGTTTCAGTTTTGGGAATTAAAACCGTTCTTTGTTTCAGTCCAAGCTTTTCGCAAATCATTGCATTCACGCCATTCCAAGCATTGTCTAGCGCAGTATGGTTTGAAAATATGGCGATATCGTGCTTTATTGCTTTTTGTACTACACGCTCAACATAGGTTTTGCCGGTAATTTTTTTCAATCCCGAGAAAATAATTGGGTGGAAACTAACAATGAGGTTGCAGTTTTTTTCAATTGCTTCATCTACCACTAATTCCAGTGTATCTAGCGTCACCAAAATTCCCGAAACAGTTGCGTTGGCGTCGCCAACCAACAAACCTGTATTGTCAAAACCCTCGGAATAGGAGAGTGGCGAGAGTTCTTCAAGCAGTGCAATTACTTCTTTTACCTTCATTTTTTACATTTTCAGTAAAGATAACAGTTTATGGAATTTTCAGGCGCTTCTATTTTTATTTTAAAGCAATCCTCAATTTCTGCGGAATTAGTATTTTCGTTAAATGAATTTTCTGCGGAAGTTATTATTTCCTTTTTCACTCTTGTACGGAGGTATTACTGCGCTTCGAAATTTGCTGTATAATAAAGGGTTTCTGAAAAGTAGCACCTATGATTTTCCAGTTATCTGCGTGGGAAACCTATCCACGGGCGGTACGGGAAAATCGCCAATGATTGAGCTTTTGGTTTCTTTTTTAAAAGACAACCATAAAATTGCAGTTTTGAGCCGGGGTTATAAACGAAAAACTTCAGGCTATCGCGAAGTTTCCACTACTAATGCTGTGGAAGAAGTAGGCGATGAGCCTCTTCAGTTTAAAAAGAAATTTCCGGAAATAGCAGTTGCTGTATGTGAAGATCGCAGAACGGGAATTGAAAAATTGCAAAATAAGGCAGATGTAATTTTGCTTGACGATGCTTTTCAGCATAGAAAGGTAAAAGCTTCGTTGAATATTTTGCTCACATCTTTTGATGAACTGTATGCGGATGATTGTATGCTTCCCACGGGAAACTTACGGGAGCCAAAATTTGGAGCAAAACGGGCTGATGTGATTGTTGTTACTAAATGTCCCGAAAATATTTCTGATATTACAATTGAAGCTATAAAACGAAAGCTTAACCCGAAGCCGCAACAGGAAATTTATTTTTCAAAAATTGGCTATGCTTCCGAAATAAAAAACGCAAAAGATGAAAAACCGCTTTTATCTTTGAAAGACAAAGAATTCCTTTTGGTTACGGGCATTGCAAATCCAAAGCCTTTGATAGATTTTTTGCAGAAAGAAAGATTGAACTTTAAAGAAAAATCATTTCCGGACCATCATAATTTTAATTCCTCTGAGATTGAAGAATTAAAGAAACATCCTTTAATACTTACTACCGAAAAAGATTTTATGAGATTGGGAATGCTTTCAAACACAACGGAGATTTATTATTTGCCAATAAAAACCGTGATTTTAAACGGTGAAGAGGAAAAATTTAAGAGCTGTATAAAAAAAGCAATAAAATTATAAATGTTGTAATTACTTCACCAAAAAATCATTGCTGCGCAACACTCTGTTTATCTTTTCAAAGAAATCTTCGGCATTGAAGGGTTTGGGGATAAATTCGTTAAAACCTGCTTTGTAGAAGTCCTCCAAGTTTTCTTCAATGGTAATTGCGGTCAAAGCAATAATTGGCACTTTTTTATTGAATTCACGAATTTTTTTGGTAGCCTCAATTCCACTTATTCCCGGCATATGGATGTCCATTAAGATTACGTCAAAATCTTGTTCTTTTGCGTACTTTATAGCGTCCATTCCATTATCAACCACAGTACAGGCCATTTTTTTCTTTTCAAGAATTTTTTTGGTAATCATTTGGTTGATTTTGTTGTCTTCAACAATCATGACTGCCTTGTTTTCAAATATATCGTTGTCCAGCACTACCTCCATGTTTTTAGGATCGGTTATGTTGGTTTCAGACTCTGCGATGTCATAATTTATATTGAACCAAAACTTGGAGCCTTCCCCCAGTTTACTCTCCAAAAATATTTTGCTTCCCATGAGTTCCAAAAGATTTTTCACAATAGAAAGACCTAAGCCCGTGCCGCCATATTTTCGGTTTATTTGAAGCGAACCTTGTGAAAAGGATTCAAAAATGGTGTTTTGTTTCTTTTTTGAAATACCATCTCCAGTGTCTTCTACTTCAAAATGCACAACAACTTTCTTGGCAGTTTTTTCTGCATTTTTCACTCTTACCCAAATGTCACCGTTTTCGGTAAACTTGATAGAATTGCTAATAAGATTGATGAGTATTTGGGAAATCTTCAATGAATCTCCCATCACTTCACTTGGTAAAGTTGGGTCGTATTCATAATGGACATTGTTATTTTTTGCCTCTGCAGATTTCTTTAAGGCAATCAACACACCGTCTATTCGTTTTTTGAGATTGAAGGGGGCTTTTTCAATTTCTACCTTATTCGCCTCTAACTTATTGAGGTCTAGTATATTATTAATTAACGATAACAAATATTCACCTGAAAATTTTAGTGAATTTAGATGTTCTTTTTGTTCGGGTTTCGGGTCTTCCTCTAAAAGTAGGTGCGTTAAACCGGTAACCGTGTACATAGGTGTCCGCAGTTCATGGGTAATGGTTGAAAGAAATTGCGCCTTGGCCTGCGATGCCTTTTCGGCATTTTCTTTTGCTTCCTGTAGTTCTGTGTTTTTGTCCTGTAGCAGTTCGTTTGCTTTTGCTCTTAAATTATTGTTTTTATAAAGTGAGAGTGTCAATAGTGATAGTATCAAAATTAAGGCAATGCTGAGCCAGCCAGTCAGTTTTCCAAAAAACAAAGATTTTTCCTGTTTGTTAAGGTCATCCTTTTGGTTTGCTATTATCTCATTCAAATCGCCAATTGCAGATTCTGCTTGAATTCCGCGTTCAATTGCTTTTAAATGAATTTGCCGGAGCGAATCCTTTCGGTTGAAGTAATATTTAAGCTCTTCCTCTGCTTTTGAATTCATCTTTTCCGCAATCAATATCTGTGAATTAATACGATGGCTCTCCACAAGATATTTTTTAAAACTTTGCGAATATGAAATCTCTGATATTTTCTTTAGTAGCTGCCTTGCTTCTTGCAATGGCCGAGGGTATATTTCAGGGTTTATAAGTGAAAGCGCATCTGCAATACTGCTATATGCACCCACTTCTTGATATAATAAACCTTGCTCTTGAAAACTTTCTGCAGCTGGTTTTAAAAACGAAATGGCTTTGTCATAATTGCCCAATCGAAGCTCTAATAGTCCTTTGCCATACAGAACATTAGCTTTACTTTTTTCATCATTAAGCTCAGTGTAGATTGAGTCAGCTTTGTTTAAGTATTTTGCGGCTATTTCAGTTTTACCATTTGAAACAAGAATAATCCCATAAAGATTATAAGCTTTTGCCAGCTTATAGAAATTTTTATAGGTCTCGCCGTTTTCAATTACCTTTTTTGTTTCATTAACGGCCTTATCAAAATATTCCAAATTATAATAAAGCTCTGCAATACTTAACTCTACATCTGGTTTATAACTTCTATATTTTGGAAGCATTGCCAGTTTGTTGGCATCATTTAGGTTTTTTACCGCTTCCATAAAATTTTCAGTCTCCAGGGCTTTGCTTGCTGAATACTGTAGCTGTTTTATGGTAACAATGGTATCCTTAATTTGCGCTGAAAGGGAATTGACTGAAACCAGTAAACACAAAATAAGGGGCAAGAAAATCTTGTATTTTAAAATCAGTTGGCGCATCGGTTAGTTTAAAAGGGCAATAAATATAGTTATTTCACAGAAATTCTATCAATTAAATCAATAATTCTGGATGAATATCCAATTTCATTATCATACCATCCTATTATTTTTACCATCTTTCCTACAACTGAAGTCATTCCCGCATCAAAAATGCATGAATTTGTATTGCCTACTATATCTATGGAAACAATGGGATCTTCCGTATATTGAAGAATTCCAGCCAGTGAATTTTCCGAAGCATTTTTAAAAGCATTGTTTATCTCTTCAATTGAAACTTCTTTTTTAACATTTAGGGTTACGTCGGTCAAGGAACCATTCGGAACTGGAACACGGATTCCACAACCTCCGATTACTTCAGAAAGTTCTGGAAAGATTTTGGTCAAAGCCTTTGCGGCACCCGTAGTCGTGGGCACAATGGATTGTCCTGCAGCGCGTGCGCGGCGTAAGTCTCTGTGAGGTTGATCGTGCAAACTTTGGTCAGTGGTGTAAGAGTGGACCGTCGTGATATAGGCTTGTTCAATACCGCAAAGTTCGTTGATTATTTTTAGCATTGGCGCGGCATTATTGGTGGTGCAAGATGCGTTTGAAATAATCAAATCTTCAGAGGTGAGGATGTTATCATTTACGCCCAACACGACAGTTTTTATATCATCTTCCAAAGGCGGAACTGAGAGTATTACCCTTTTTGCTCCGTTCTTTAAATGGTTCTCAAGTTGCTTTTTAGTTTTGAATTTACCCGTGCATTCCACAACGATGTCAACATTTCTCCATGAAATATCTTCTATATTTTTTTCTGAAGAAAATTTCACATTTTTTCCCGCAATAGAAACTTCTCCTTCGGTATATGCAATATCTTCCTTCAAAACTCCGTGAATACTGTCGTATTTTAAAAGATGGCTTAATGTCTTGGTATCTGCAAGATCATTTACTGCTACAACTTCTATGGAAGGATGATGGAGCAATAGCCTAAAAACATTACGGCCAATACGGCCAAAACCATTGATGCCGACGGTTGTCTTTTTTTTCATTTTCTGAAATTAATTAGGTAAGATGCTTTTGCGCTTTGTATGAAGACCGCACCAAAGCACCACTTTCCACGTGGCGAAAGCCCATTTTCAAACCTATGGTTTCATATTTTTTAAATTGTTCCGGAGTAATAAACTCCTTTACTGGAAGATGTTTTTTTGAAGGCTGCAAATATTGGCCAATAGTCAATACATCCAGCCCAACATTGCGTAGATCTTCCATAGTCTGGATCACTTCATCTTCCAATTCTCCCAAGCCTAGCATAATTCCACTTTTTGTGCGGAGCTTACCGGTATTTTTTAAATAATTCAAAACTTCAAGGCTACGCTCGTATTTCGCCTGTATTCTTACCTCGCGAGTCAACCGTTTTACAGTTTCCATATTATGGCTCACAATTTCTGGTCTCACGGCAATAATGCGATCTATGTTTCGTGTATTTCCTTGAAAATCTGGAATTAAGGTTTCCAGTGTGGTTTCGGGGTTCATCCTGCGTATTGCCTTCACGGTTTCGGCCCAAATAATGGACCCCATATCTTTTATGTCATCACGGTCAACAGAGGTTATAACCGCGTGCTTTATCTTCATTAATTTAATGGAGCGTGCAACTTTTTCAGGCTCATCCCAAGCAATTGTTTCTGGCCGGCCGGTCTTTACGCCGCAAAAACCACAGGAACGGGTGCAAATATTTCCTAAAATCATAAAGGTCGCAGTACCCTCGCCCCAACATTCACCCATATTAGGGCAGCTGCCAGAGGTGCATATCGTGTGTAGATTATACTTTTCAACTACCCCACGCAGTTCAGTATATTTTTTTCCTGTGGGAAGCTTAACGCGAATCCATTTTGGTTTTGGCGCGGGCTTTTGAATTTCCAAAGTTTCTGTGCTCATAAGGAAAACAAAAGTACGAAAAAAAGACCCCTAACCCCCAAATGGGAAACTCCATTTTTTTTGTAGGACTGGAATTAATTTTACTTTTAAAATTCTTTTTTACCCTTGCAACGTAATGATTTCAGCTAGCAGTTTTCTTGCGCGAAGTAGTCTTACTTTTACATTGTTTAAAGGTTCTTTCAGAGCTTCGGAGATTTCATTATAGCTCATTTCCTGAAAGTACCGTAAGTTTATTACTTCCTGATAATGCGGTTTTAGTTGTTTTATATAACGTAAAAGCTCAGCCAAGTTTTGCTCCCGAATCAATTTATCTTCCGGAGTGGGTGAGTGGTCCACAATTTTCTGAACCTGCTCGTTGGAAGCATCTGTTGTATTGGAATAGATGGAAGCATTTTTTTTACGCGTTTTGTCTATTTGGATGTTTTTTGAAATGGTAATAAGCCACGTTGAAAAGGTATAGTTTTCGTCAAAAGTCTCAATTTTGTCAAAAGCTTTTGCAAAGGTTTCAATGGTTATATCTTCAGCTTCGTGCTCATTCCGTACTCTTTTCATTTGAAAACCGAATACTTCGTTCCAAAAATGATCTAACAGAAACTTGAAAGCGCCCTGCTTGCCTTTTTTTGCTTTATCAATATGTAGTGCTATTTCTTCTGAAGTTATTTCCATCGCGAGTTTTTTTCGCCACTGTTGGAAATAAAGATACTTAATTGTGTGAAGACTAAAAACAATTCATAAAAAGGAATAAACGGTACCAAATCCTTTTCTTTTAGCTTTTTTGCGGCATTTCCAATTATAATGTACTGAAAAACAAGGCGTATAAAAATTATGGCCAACCCAAAATACCAGAATTCCGTAAACATTGTGGCTATTGCCAATAGCCAAAAAAATAATTTACTCAGGTAATAAGCTCCTAAAAGAAAGCGATGTTTGGGTTTATAGAGTTTAGCTGTTGAGTAGTGTCTCTTTTTTTGAAGGAGCCATTTTTTCTTTTTCTTCTTCGGAAGTGAATATGTAAATGCTTTTTCATCCGTACAGATAGCCACATTGTTTGCTGTAGCGGCTTCGTTCACAAAAAGGTCATCATCGCCCGATGGTATTTTGATGTGGCTCATAAAGCCATTATTGTCATAATATAGGTTGCTGGTATAAGCTAAATTACGCCCCACGCCCATATAGGGATTTCCTGCTTTGGCATATGAAAAGTATTGAACTGCCGTCATTAAAGTTTCAAAACGTATCATTTTGTTCAAAAATCCGGGCTGTTTTTCATAAGCGCCGTAGCCAAGAACCAATTGTTTTTCATCAGAAAAATTTGAAGCCATCAGTGTCAACCAATCATCGGAAGCTGGGTAACAATCGGCATCTGTGAAAATCAATCGCGTATTTTTTGCGCGTTTTATACCTAAAGTGAGGGCGTATTTTTTGTTGGCCCAGAAGGCTTCGTTATTTTTTACATTCACAATCTGTATGCGTGGATCGTTCTCGGCAAAGCGTTCCATTACTTCCAAAGTTTCATCTACCGAGGCATCGTTTATAAGAATGATTTCAAAGTTTGAATATTGCTGTTGCTGCCACAGTGGAATGTGTTTTTGAAGATTTTCAGCTTCATTTTTGGCACATATTATAAGGGAAACTGGATATTTCTCCGAAGTGGTTTTTTCTGATGTTTTTAAAAAAGCAAATTTCGAAAAGAGAAGGTAATAAGCACAGTTAATCAACGCAACCGCGCCGAAAACGTAAAGTAGCACCATAGGGATTTACAATTGTAATTTTGTGAATAAGGACGAAGTTTTTAATTAACAATTAGTTGGAAGTTGCCTCTATTTTGTGGGTGTCTTCTTTACAAGTATCAAATTGATCTGGGGTTTTTCCGCAGAAACCGCATGATTCGCCTTCTTTATTTAAAAAAGGACTTTGGCTGGCACAGGTTCCGGCAAATTTACCATCCTTTTTGGCCCATAATTTTATGGCAATACCGGCAATGGCAAGTAATAATAAAGCTAATGTGATAAGTAAAAGTTTCATCTCAAATATTTAGGTAGCAAAAATACAATCTTTCTTTTTGTTGTGCTCAGATTTTAAGTATTTTTAGCCTCAATTTTAAATAATTTAACGATGCTAAAACCTACCAGTTTTTTAATACTTTCCGTATTTGTCCTTCTTAGTTTTTCCTGTAAAAATGATACCCAAAATTCAGAAAAGATAGAATCTGAAACTGTTGCTGTTGATACTGCATCAGAACTTCCAAAGAATAGGGCTGCCAAAAAAGATTTGACACCACAGGACATTGCGGTTATTAAAAGTGTGATGGCTCGTGTTATGAATGATGGATATCTAAAAAGATTTGCAAGTTACCTTGTTACGGCAGAATTGACCGATCTACTTTCCAGTCAAGATGGTCCTTTCACTGTTTTTGGTCCCACCGATACCGCAATAGAATCCCTAGCTGATGAAAAGAGAAAGTTTTATTCAAATCCGGAAAACAAAGCGAAATTGGTAGAGATGTTGAAATCACATATTGTTGAAGGAAACTTTGACAAAACAACTTTGATGCAAACCATTGCTAAAAGTGGCAATGCCAAATTAAAAACCTTGGCCGGTATTACTTTAACGATAACAAAATCTGGTGAAGATCTCATAGTCACTGATGGAAAAGGTGTAAAGGCAGAAGTGATTAAAGGCAGTGTAGAAGGGTCAAATGGTTCGGTTTACGTTGTGGATGCTCTACTGAATGCCAATTAAAAAACGTTTACTTCCGGTTCAATAAAAATCCCGGTCATTTCCTTTACCTTTTTTTGGATTTCCATCGCGAGCTCCCAAAGTTGTTTTCCGCTCGCCTTACCATAATTTACAAGTACTAAGGCCTGGTTTTTATGTACTCCCGCATCACCAAAACGTTGGCCTTTAAACCCAGCTTTTTCGATGAGCCACCCCGCGGGAATCTTAAATTCAGTAGGTGAAACTTCGTAAAAAGGAGCCTCTGGAAAATTTCTGCGGAACTCTTGAAAAGTTTCAGCGTCCACTACCGGATTTTTGAAGAAACTGCCACTGTTTCCCAATATTTTAGGGTCTGGAAGTTTGGATTGGCGAATTGCAATTACTGCTTCTGAAATGTCTTTAATGGTAGGGGTTTCAATTTTTTTATCATTCAGTACTTTCTGAATATCGCCATAAGAAACACTGGTTTTGTGATTCTTTTTTGTCAATCGAAATGTAACACTCGTAATTATATATTTTCCTTTCGCTTCATTTTTAAAGATGGAGTTTCGGTATTCAAAAGCGCATTCGTCTTTTGTGAATTCCCGTTCCTTTAAAGTTTCTACTTCAATGGCGTTGGAACTTACAAAAGTATCTTTCAGCTCCACTCCGTAAGCACCAATATTTTGTATAGGAGCCGTGCCAACATTGCCTGGAATAAGCGAAAGGTTTTCCAAACCGCCAAAATCGCTCGCAATGCAATATTGAACAAACGCGTGCCAGTTTTCACCAGCCATTGCTTTTACAAAAACCTCGGTTTCGGTTTCTTTTAGGATTTCAATTCCTTTTAAATTTATATGAATAACAAAGGCATCCAAATCGCCCGTAAGAAGCATATTGCTTCCGCCGCCAAGAATAAAAAGTTCTTTGGAATTTTTCTCGGAAAGCGCCTGTTTTAATTCTTCGATACTTTCAACAGAAACAAAATAACGTGCAGTGCAATCTATGCCAAATGTATTGTAGTTTTTAAGCGATTTGTTTTCTTCAACCCGCATTAATCCTTGTATTTTTGAAGCGCAATTTTTAGAATTTCAACCGCTCTAATAAGGCTTTCCTTTTTTAAAACATATGCAATGCGCACTTGGTTAAGACCTACCCCGGGACTGGAATAAAAACCTGCAGCGGGCGCTACCATGATTGTTTCGCCATTGTCGTCAAATTCCTCCAAAAGCCATTGTGCAAAGGCATCACTATTTTTTACAGGAAGTTGTACTATACAATAAAAAGCACCCTTTGGCTCGCCAACTTGCACGCTCGGAATTGCTTTAAGTGCCTCAACCAATGTGTTTCTTCTGTCCTGATACTCGGTAATTACTTCGTCAAAATAACTTTGAGGGGTCTGTAGTGCCGCCTCACTTGCAATTTGCGCAAAGGTGGGTGGACTCAATCGGGCTTGTGCAAACTTTAAGGCTGTGGCAATAACCTGTTTGTTTTTCGAAACCAAACAACCAATTCGGGCGCCGCACATGCTGTATCTTTTTGAAACCGAATCGATAATGATTCCGTTCTCGGCCAAACTTGGCTCTTCAAGTATAGAGTAATGTTTGTAACCATCATAGGTAAACTCACGGTACACTTCATCTGCAACCAAAAACAAATCGTGTTTTTTTACAATTTGGGCCAAAGTCTGTATTTCCTCTTTTGAATAAAGATAGCCTGTAGGATTTCCAGGATTACAGATAAGGATAGCCTTGGTTTTTGGAGTGATAAGTTTTTCAAATTCTGAGATAGGGGGCAAGGCAAAATTGTCTTCAATCTTTGAAATTACCGGAACAATTTTTACATCAGATGCCGTTGCAAAGCCATTGTAATTTGCGTAAAATGGTTCAGTGATAATAATCTCATCTCCTGCATCGGCAATGCTTCCCATTGCAAATAATAGTGCTTCACTTCCACCGGTTGTTACAATAATATCATTTGCTTCAACTGGTATGTTGTTTTTTTTGTAATAATTCGCAATTTTTTCACGGTATTCCTGCGAACCTTCAGAGCGGGTATAGGCAAGAATTTCCAAATGGTGGTGCGCCACGGCATCCATGGCTATCTCTGGCGATTTTATATCGGGCTGGCCTATGTTAAGGTGGTATACGGTTTTGTTTGCTTTATAGGCTTTTTCGGCGTAGGGAACCAGCTTTCTAATAGGTGATTCCGGCATGTTCTTCCCTTTGTGTGAAACTGTCGGCATAGTGAATTTGTTTATGGCAAAGTTGCAAAATATATTTTATAAAATCACGATGCCCCAAACAACATTCGGCTTTTTTTTATATCTTCAATTGTTCTCGAAGTAACTCTTAAAATTTTGCGTAAGGCCTTTGTATTTTTTTTGTTTTTTTGTTTCTCTGCTGTCCTAGGGGCACAAACAGGTTTTTTTCTTCAGTCGAATAAAAAGAGGGATAAAATACCTTTTAAGCTTGTAAACAACTTACCAATAATTCAAATAGAAATCAACGGCACCCCGCTTTCCTTTATTCTAGATACTGGGGTGAAATCTACTATTCTATTTAGTTTGGAAGAGGCAGACAGCCTCCAGCTTCGCAATACTACTCCGGTTATGTTGCAGGGCCTTGGGGCAGGAGGGGCGGTAGAGGCCTTAAGAAGTTTAAACAATAAAGTAAAAGTGGGTGATGTCATAGATAATGATCATGATCTTTACATAATTTTTGATAGTACACTAAACTTCTCGCCCCGAATGGGCATACCGGTCCATGGTATTTTGGGAAATGAGTTTTTCCAGAATTTTATTGTGAAAATCAATTATACGGCTGAAGTCATAACTGTATATAACCCCAAGAAATACAACCTAAAGCCGTGCAAAAAATGTGAGGATTTGCCATTAAAGTTTGTAGGGGGCAAGCCATATATTTCCTTACAAGTTGAATCTGAAAGCACAAAAGAAGATGTAACGCTTTTGGTAGATTCTGGCTCCAGCGATGTTATGTGGCTTTTTGATAAGGCAGATTTCATAAAAGAGTCACCTCCAAATTACTTTAAGGATTTCTTGGGCTTAGGATTAAGCGGTAATATTTTTGGAAAACGTGCAAGAATTCCTAAGCTGTCGGTAGGCAGTTTTCATTTAAATGAAGTTAACACATCGTTTCCGGAAGAAGAGGCAATTATCAAAGCGCGTAATTATGAAGAACGCGACGGTAGTGTGGGGGGAGGATTTTTAAGTAGGTTTACGGTTACATTTGATTATGTTAATCAAGTGGTTCGCTTTAAAAAAAACCGAAAGTTTAAAGAGCCTTTTAATTACAACATGAGCGGCCTTACCTTGGAGCACGAAGGCCTTGAACTTGTAAAAGAAGAGCGACAGGCAAATGTAAATACCAACAGAATAAACCAAAATGAAAGCCTCACCATGAATAGCATTTCCATTACAACAGAGGTGCATTTTTCTTTGGTTCCAAAATATGTAGTAGTAGACGTTCGCGAAGGTTCCCCTGCTGCAATTGCAGGTATTTTAAAAGGAGATGAGGTTTTAACCATAAACGGAAAACCTTGCTATCAGTATAAACTGTATGAATTGATTGAAATGTTCTCTTCAGATGAAGGCAGAAAAATTTCGATGGAAATTAAAAGAGGAGATTATATAAATAAATTCAAATTCAATCTTAAAAGTGTATTCTAAAAAAAAATCCGGTTACTAAAACCGGATTTTCTTTTTTTTGAGTAATGTTTTCTAGCTTTTTTCTAGCACGCTACCAGTGGTATCGTTCATTACTTCACCCTTTATCTTTAAAGCCACCATAGGTTCGCTGGCGTTGGAATAGACTGTAACCGTTTTTCTGATTGGGCCCACACGGTTAGTGTCATACTTAACTTGGATAGTGCTACTTGCTCCAGGAGCAATAGGGCCATCTGGTTTTTTCGGGACTGTACAGCCACAGCTGGACTTTACATCACTAATAATAAGCGGGGCATCGCCAGTGTTAGTGAACTCAAATACGCGAACTCCGTCACTACCCTTTTCGATAGAGCCATAATCCACGGTGTCTTCCTTGAAACTGATTTTTGCTTGTTGCGCCTGTGCGGCAAAACCGATAAAGGCAACAAGAGCCATTAGAGCTAATTTTTTCATGATTTTGTGTTTTTTAATGATTGCTAAAGTATATAACTTTTGAACAACAAGCAAAATAACTTATTCACTTTTATTATCCTTTAGTTATAATTACTTTTGCAACTTATTACACAAATACCAGACCAAAGTATGGCTTTAGAGGCAAAATATAATGCAAAACAAACTGAAAACAAGTGGTATAGCTACTGGATGGACAATAAATATTTCCATTCAGAAGTAGATGAGAGAACGCCATACACAATCGTTATTCCGCCGCCAAACGTTACCGGAGTGCTTCACATGGGCCATATGCTCAATAATACCCTGCAGGATGTTTTAATTCGCCGCGCCCGCTTAAAGGGCTTTAACGCCTGTTGGGTGCCAGGAACAGATCACGCTTCTATCGCTACAGAGGCTAAGGTGGTTGCAAAACTGAAAGCCGAAGGTATTGACAAAGCAACCCTTTCTCGTGAAGAATTTCTGGAGCACGCCTGGGAGTGGACACACAAACACGGCGGGATAATCCTAGAGCAGTTAAAGAAATTGGGAGCTTCCTGCGATTGGGAACGTACCAAGTTCACCATGGATGAAGATATGTCAGTCTCCGTGATAAAGGTATTTGTAGATTTATACCGAAAAGGCAGTATTTATCGTGGCTATAGAATGGTTAATTGGGACCCACAGGCCAAGACCACCCTTTCTGATGAAGAGGTTATTTACGAAGAAAAACAAGGCAATCTCTATTACCTAAACTATAAAATTGAAGGTAGTGATGATACCTTGACAATCGCAACCACACGTCCCGAAACTATTCTGGGCGATACCGCAATCTGCATAAATCCAAATGACGAGCGCTTTGCACACCTTCGCGGTAAAAAGGCCATCGTTCCTGTTTGTAACCGTGTTATTCCTATTATTGAAGACGAGTATGTAGATGTAGAATTCGGTACGGGTTGTTTAAAGGTTACGCCCGCACACGATGAAAACGACAAGATGCTTGGCGATAAGCACAATCTTGAAATTGTAGATATTCTCAATGACGATGGAACCTTAAATACTTTTGGCCTTCATTACGAAGGGAAAGACCGTTTCGTGGTGCGAAAGGAAATTGTAAAAGAACTGGAAGCAATGGGCGTAGTTGCAAAGATTGAAACCCATATGCACAAAGTTGGTACAAGCGAGCGTACGGGCGCCGTAATCGAGCCTAAACTCAGCGACCAATGGTTCCTAAAAATGAAAGAGCTTGCACAACCTGCTCTAGATGCCGTGCTGCAAAAAGAGGTTAACCTCGTTCCCGAAAAGTTCATAAACACCTATCGCCACTGGATGGAGAATGTCCGCGATTGGAACATATCCCGCCAACTCTGGTGGGGGCAGCAAATTCCCGCCTATTTTTATGGCGATGGGAAAGAAGATTTCGTAGTTGCCGAAAATATTGAAGAAGCCCTAATACTCGCAAAAGAAAAGACCAATAACCAACAACTAACAACCAGCAACCTAAAACAAGACCCAGATGCGCTAGACACTTGGTTCTCTTCCTGGCTGTGGCCCATCAGCGTTTTCAACGGAATCTTGGAGCCCGATAACAAAGAAATAAACTACTACTACCCAACAAACGATCTGGTTACAGCACCTGAAATCCTTTTCTTTTGGGTAGCCAGAATGATCATTGCGGGTTATGAATACAGAAAAGAAAAGCCCTTCACAAACGTTTACTTAACAGGGATTGTTCGCGACAAGCAGCGTCGTAAGATGAGCAAATCCCTCGGTAATTCGCCAGACCCCATAGATTTGATGGACACCTACGGTGCAGATGGCGTGCGCGTAGGGATGCTTTTAAGCTCCCCTGCAGGTAATGATTTAATGTTTGACGAAGACCTCTGCAAGCAGGGGAGTGCCTTCGTAAACAAAATCTGGAACGCCTACCGTTTAATTGATGGGTGGGAAGTTGATTTGGAAAAAGAACAATCACAAAGCGACATCATAGCACTACAGTGGTATCGCAACAAATTCCAGAAAACACTTGCCGAAATTGAAGACCATTACAGCAAATACCGCATAAGCGATGCCTTGATGGCCACCTATAAACTCGTTTGGGACGATTTCTGTTCTTGGCTTTTGGAAATGGTAAAACCACCTTTTGGCGAAAAAATTTCAGAAAAAACCTATTTAGAAGTAATCTCCGTTTTAGAAGATAACTTAAAAATATTACACCCCTTCGTACCTTTCATTTCAGAAGAAATCTGGCAGCACATCACCCAGCGCGACATTTCCGAAGCCTTGATCATTGCCCAGTGGCCAAAACAGCAAGCTTTTGATGAAACAATAATTAAAAACTTCGAGTTTGCTGCTGAAGTAATCTCAGGAATTAGAACCATCCGTAAAGAAAAAAACATTTCATTCAAAGATACAATCACCCTTTCAGTGCTTAACAATGATAGTGCTTCAAAGGAGTTTGATTCCGTAATTGAAAAACTCGGCAACATTTCATCCTTAAACTATATTTCCGAAAAATTGGATGGCGCCCTCACGTTCCGCGTAAAGAGCAACGAGTACTTCATACCCATATCTGGCGCCATAAACGTAGAAGAAGAAATAGCAAAGCTTACCGAAGAACTTAAATACACCGAAGGTTTTTTAAAAAGCGTACAGGGCAAATTGAAAAACGAAAGATTCGTAAATAGTGCACCAGAAAAGGTAGTTGCTCTGGAAAAACAAAAGGAAGCAGATGCCCTTGCAAAGATTGAAACCCTAAAGGCCAGTCTGGACGGTTTGCGGTAAATTTTATTTTTTCTAAAAATCAGCGCTATTTTCAGAAAAGCCTGTAAAATCAATCATTAAGAAAGTATGTAAGATCTATTTTTAAACGTGCACTTGCAACTATCAAACGTGCACTCGCAACTATCAAACGTGCACTCGCAACTATCAAACGTGCACTCACAACTACCGAACGTACACTCGCAACTACCGAACGTGCACTCACAACTACCGAACGTACACTCGCAACTATCAAACGTGCACTCGCAACTATCGAACGTGCACTCATAACTACTGAACGTGCACTCATAACTACTCAACGTGCACTCACAACTACCGAACGTACACTCACAACTACCGAACGTGCACTCACAACTACCAAACGTGCACTCACAACTAACGAACGTGCAATCCCAACTATCGAAGGTACAATTGCAACAACGGAATGATTGTAAAGGCCTGTGCTATAACAGTTAAAAACTCTTAATTTGTTTTAAAGAGAGGTTAATTGCTTCGGCTGATGCAGCATTTACGTTTATCTTGCCTTTCAAATATCAAAATTATGGACCAATCAAAGTATGAACAAATGGCAGGGATGCTTCACAAATTGGAAGACATCAAGAATAGCCAAAAAAGTATTATCGATAAAATCAACCACGTAATTACAGATCTTTTTCAGCATCCCGATAAAGACCTAGAAAAGGCAATGGAGGGCGCGCATGAGCGTGCGTCAGAAAATGTTGATAAAATCCGTGAAGCTATTGAGGAGTACGAAATAAAATTCAACAAGGCACAACAGGCCTGATTATTTTCGGTACAAAAAGTATTGATTAACGGCCTCAATATAAAGTTGTTTGGCCTCATCTTCAGTTAAGCCCCGTGTTTGGAAAAGCGCATTGGTTTTAAATGCAGAAATGTGTGGTTTTCCTCCAGTAGGAATATCGGCGTCGTTCGTTGCGCGTTTATAGTACGCATACAGGCGCAATAGCACATCTGCCGGAAAGGGTTCCGTGTGTTCATTTATGCTCTTCACGGCATTCTTAAAAGCTATGTCAAGCTCTTCTGATGTCATTATTTTTCTGCAATTATGGAGATTCCACCTTTAACTTTTTGATTAAGAGTTACCTTAATCTTTGCATCAAGTGGAAGAAATACATCCACCCGCGACCCGAATTTTATAAACCCACTATCCGTAGCTTGCGCTACTTCTTGGCCCGCTTCGGCATAATTCACGATGCGTTTTGCCATGGCGCCAGCAATTTGTCTAAACAGTACATCTCCAAATGTCTCGTTGTTTACCACAACAGTAGTACGTTCGTTTTCTTCAGAAGATTTAGGGTGCCACGCAACTAAAAATTTCCCTGGGTGATATTTGCTGTAAACCACTTTTCCACCTACAGGATAACGTGTAACGTGTACATTTATAGGGCTCATAAAAACTGAAACCTGCAATCTCTTATCGTTGAAATATTCCTTTTCAAAAACTTCCTCAATAACCACCACTTTTCCGTCTACAGAAGAAAGCACACGTTCAGGATGAACCAGAAAATTCCGTTTAGGATTTCTAAAAAACTGTAAAACCAAGAGCAAAAGAATAATCAGTGCAATGATAATTCCACCGCGAATGGTGGGATTTTCAACAAAAACATTTGCCAAAAGACTAAGGCCGATAACAACTACCAGCGCTGTAAATATAATTTTGAAACCTTCTTTATGAAACATTGTCAACAATTAATAAAAATGCATAAACAAACGGACTGGCATAAATAATACTATCCAATCTGTCATATAAGCCGCCGTGTCCTGGCATGATAATACCGCTATCCTTAACACCTGCCTGCCTTTTAAATTTTGATTGAATTAAATCACCAATGGTACCAAATACAGAAACTATTATTGCCATAACTATCCATATCCACAGTGGGTACTTTTCTGCGTCCAGCGGACTATAATTTTCCAATACCTTAAAGATAACAATTCCTGCTAAAAGAGCGCCCAGCATACCGCCTACAAACCCTTCAATGGTCTTCTTTGGTGATACGCGCTCCAACAGCTTGTTTTTTCCAAATTTTGACCCGATAAGATAGGCAAAGGTATCGTTGCTCCAGACCAAAATAAAAACTGCAACGATTAATTCGGGCATAAACTTGCCGTCAATATTCATAACGGGTATAAGGGTAAGAAATATAAAACCACTAATAATGTAGAATATAACCGTGATGTATTTTTTCTTTTCAAACATTGGTATTTTGCTCGTCCAGAGTACATCTTTTAAAAGATAAAGGTTTACAAAACCACTCAATATCAAAAAGAGATAGACTGCATTATCGGCAAAAACGTTATAACTTAAAAAATAAAAACCCGCAGCCAGTAGAAAATATGCAAGATAACTGGTGAGGTGAACCAGTTTTAAGTATTCACTTAAAGTAATAACTGCAAGTACAAAGAAAAGCCCCATAAACCATTCACGCGAAGTAAACATTGCAAAAATGATGATCGAAATGTATAATACGCCCGAAATGGTACGCACGAGAATTTCCTTCATATTATAAGTCTTCCAGTAGCAACAAATATAGGTTTTTTGTGCTACTTCCATAACTCATAAAATCCTTTTCTTTTTCGGTTTCAAAGTCTTGAATGGTAGTAATGTTACTCGGGATGTAACTGGAACTTTGGTTCTTTATGATTCGCAGCCCTTCGCTAATGGTGTCTACAATTTGGCTTGTAGTTGCAAGAATGATAACATTAAAAGGAAGTTCTTTTAGCTTTTTCTCCTTTATTTGGTTTGAAGAAAGCAATATAGATCCATTGTTTGCAATAAGCGATTCACACTTTGTGAGAAAAAATTTTGAATCGGTATTTTTAACGAAGTTGAGATTGAATCCATCAAACTTTTGGCAAAGTTGATCATGTATACAGAAAACATCCTGCTCATACCAATCGTTTTCAATCATTATATTATCAAAGGCATCTATTACCTCTTCCCAGTTTTCACAATAAATAAACTTCCCGCCGTTATTCTTGAAATTATAAGTGAATTTTTCGTCTATAGGAAGTTTCTGTTCCGGGTAATAACTGCTGTGCTCGGCTTTCTCGGCTCTTTTGGCCTTCTCTTCCGATTTTTTATAATTAGGGTTTAAAAGTCTTTTGAATAGACTCATTAATAATGAATTGAGGAGTTCATATATACGTTAAACTTCAAATATATAAAATCTATACTGAAGTATTGTTACGTGCAAATTAAAGTTTAAACACAATACCAAAAATGGCAACATTTAGCTTGTTGCCACTCTTGGTGCTTCTTCTGGCTTTTCGAAAGGACGATCTCCAAATATTTTTTGAAGATTGTCTTTAAATATTACTTCTTTTTCAAGAAGTACATTTGCCAATTCTGTCAACTTATCTTTATTTTCTTCCAAAAGTTTTACTGCACGTTGGTACTGACTTTCAATAAGTGCTGAAATTTCCTTGTCAATCAATTCAGCAGTTTTCTCACTGTATGGTTTAGAGAAGTTATATTCAGACTGGCCGCTGCTGTCATAATAGGTAAGATTTCCTATTTTATCATTCAAGCCGTAAATGGTTACCATTGCGCGTGCCTGTTTTGTTACTTTTTCAAGATCGCTCAATGCTCCGGTTGAAATTCTATTAAAGATTACCTTTTCGGCAGCACGACCACCTAACGCGGCGCACATTTCATCGAGCATTTGCTCTGGATGAATTATCAGTCTTTCTTCCGGCAAATACCATGCAGCTCCTAAAGATTGTCCACGCGGAACAATGGTGACTTTTACCAGAGGCGCAGCGTGCTCAAGCATCCAACTTACGGTTGCGTGGCCGGCTTCGTGAAATGCAATGGCGCGTTTTTCGTCCATTGTCATTATTTTGTTTTTCTTTTCCAACCCACCTACAATTCTATCTACGGCATCAAGAAAGTCTTGTCTTCCCACAGACTTTTTTCCATTTCGTGCGGCTATAAGCGCAGCTTCGTTACAAACATTTGCAATATCAGCTCCAGAGAAGCCTGGGGTTTGTTTTGAAAGGAAATCTGTATCTAAATCTTCGTCCTTTTTGATAGGGCGCAAGTGAACCTCAAATATTTCTTTACGTTCACGCACGTCTGGTAAGTCTACATATATCTGTCTGTCAAAACGACCGGCACGCATCAGAGCCTTGTCCAAAACATCTGCACGGTTTGTTGCGGCAAGAACAATAACGTTTGTATTTGTGCCAAACCCGTCCATTTCGGTAAGCAGTTGGTTCAATGTGTTTTCACGTTCATCATTACTTCCGCTGAAATTATTTTTTCCACGGGCACGACCAATGGCATCTATCTCGTCAATAAATATAATAGCCGGACTTTTGTCCTTTGCCTGTTTAAAAAGATCTCGTACACGAGAAGCTCCTACACCCACAAACATTTCAACAAAATCTGAACCTGAAAGGGAAAAGAAAGGTACTTTTGCCTCACCCGCAACAGCTTTTGCCAATAAGGTTTTACCAGTTCCTGGAGGGCCTACCAACAAAGCACCTTTAGGAATTTTACCTCCCAATGAAGTGTATTTGTCTGGGTTTTTAAGAAAATCTACAATTTCCTGAACTTCCTCTTTTGCACCTTCCAAACCTGCAACATCCTTAAACGAAGTTTTTACATCCGTTTTTTCGTCAAAAAGTTTTGCTTTTGATTTCCCAATGTTAAAAAGTTGCCCGCCAGCACCACCGCCTGCGCCCGAAGACATTCTGCGCATAATGAAAATCCAAATAGCAATAATGATGACGAATGGTAAAATACCCATTAAAATATCGCCCCAAACATTATTGTCTGTTTCAAAATTTAAAGGAGTGCTTAGACCGTTTTCAGACTTTATCTTCTGGAAATCTTCTTGAAATAGTTGAAGGTCACCAAATTCAAATTGATAATCAGGGTCATTTGGGCCAGGGGCCAAAAATGATGGAGTATTTCCTTTTTTGGAATGAACCTCTTTCTCCTTAGCGGCATCAGTAAGATAGACCTTGGCAATTTTTTTATTAATTACGTCTACTTTTTCAACGTCGCCATTTTTCAAAAACTCCTCAAACTTTGCTTGATTTGTTTTCTCGGGTTGCGACCAACTTCCGCCACCAAAAATCTGGATGCCAAAAAACAATAGTATTATTGCCGCGTAAATCCAATAATAATTGGGTTTCGGTCTTTTAGATTCGTTCTTTTTATTTTTATTCTCGTCGGCCATAGGGCATTTTTCTTTTTAGTGTGTTGTTTCTATTTTAACCGATTTTGCATCGCCCCAAAGCCCTTCAATATCATAAAACTCACGAATGTGCTTTTGGAATACGTGTACCACAACGTGTACATAATCCATAAGTACCCATTCCGAGTTATCGCTGCCTTCAACGTGCCACGGTTTTTCCTTAAGTGCTTTGCTTACTGATTTTTGAACGGAATTTACAATGGCATTAACCTGTGTGTTACTGGTACCATTGCATATTATAAAATAGTCACAAACGGTATTTTCTATATCTCTTAGGTCAAGAATTTCAATATCATTTCCTTTAACATCTTCAATCCCTCGTATTATTTGAGTAATAAGTTGATCTGTTCCTGCTTGTTTTTGCTGCATTAATTATTTTTCTTTTCTATTGTGCAAAGTTATTACTTTTTTGTTTCTTGAAGCGCCTTAAAGGCGTAATACTAAACATAATTATTGTTTTGAACTTAATCAAACTTAATGCCATCGATTCTACCAATACTTACTTGAAGCAATTGGCAAAAGAAATGCTTTTGCCAAATGAAACGGTAGTAGTGGCAGAAAACCAACTTGCTGGACGTGGACAAATGGGCAATGGGTGGTATTCCAAAGAGGGCGAAAGCCTTACATTCAGTATGTTTCAAACTTATGAAGGGTTGTTGGCTGAAGGTCAATTTATAATCTCTATGGCTGTTTCAATAGCAGTTGCGAAAGCTCTCAAAGAAATGAATGTTCCCCAAATATCTATTAAATGGCCAAACGACATATTGTCAGCCAATAAAAAAATTGGAGGTATTTTAATTGAAAACGTACTTGATGGCAGGTTTGTGAAGTATTCAGTAATAGGACTTGGGCTGAATGTGAATGAAGTAGATTTTCCTAATTTGCCACAAGCAAGTTCACTAAAGCTTCAAACGGGTAAAAATTTTCAGTTGGAAGAAGTACTTGATGCACTTCTAAAAAATATTTTCAAAAGCTTAAAAAATCTTTCTACAAGCGAATTTTCAGAAATAAAACAACTTTTCCAAAACAATTTATTCCGAAAAGAAAAAATTTCGGTCTTTGAAACTCCCGAACGAGTGCGATTCAATGGAATAATAAAGGGAGTCTCAGACATCGGCGAACTTTTGGTGGAAACGGAAAATAATCCGTTGCAAAAATTCCAAATGAAAGAAGTGAAATTGATTTATTAAACCTCTTCCAAATTTGAAGCCAGTGTATCAATAAACTTTGAAATAGGCCCTTTCACCATCATTGCCATCATCGCATTGAACTCTCCTTCGAAAAGAAGTTCAACGGTTGAACTATTTTCAGAAACGTCTTCAATATTTCCCGTTAATGTGAACGGAATTTTATCGCTGATTGCTCCCAAAACCACTTTGTTCGGTTTTTCAACTTCTTTTACTTCCAACGCTATTTCGGGCATTCCCTTTAGAGCAAACACAAAAGATTTTTCACTTAAAACCTCAAATTTGCTAATGTTTTCTGGCATCAGGCTTTCAAAATTCTTTACATCGGCCAAAAAATCACAAAGTTCGGCTGCGGATTTTTGGGTGGTTACTTTTTTACTATTAAGTTTCATAGTTTATTCATTTATTTTTTATTTCCCCCAACTTTCAGGATTCTCCCGCCATTCAGAAAGCAAAACAGCTTCCTCAGCATTTATATACCTTGATTTTTCGGCTTCTTCCAGCAACATTTCGTAATTGCTCAAAGTGTTTAATGTAACTTTTGCATTTTCAAAATTTTCTTCCGCGATATTAAAGCCATAGCTAAAAATAGCCATCATACCTTTTACGTGCGCATTTGCTTCCTTTAAGGCTTCAACGGCCATTAAGCTGCTTTTTCCGGTGCTTATCAAATCTTCCACGACTACCACGCTGGTATTGGGTTCTAAATGACCCTCAATTTTATTTTGTCTTCCGTGGCCTTTTGCTTCAGGACGCACGTAGCAAAACGGCACATTTAAATAGTCAGCTACCAAGGCCCCCATCCCGATGGCTCCAGTAGCAACGCCAGCAATCATTTCGGGCCTTCCGTAGAGTTCCTCAATCTGTTTTGCGAGGTTCTCGCGAATGTAGTTGCGAATCATTGGGTAGGAAAGGGTAATGCGGTTGTCGCAATAAATTGGAGATTTCCATCCCGATGCCCATGTAAAAGGGTTTTGTGGTTGCAATTTAATTGCATTAATTTGCAATAGTAACGCAGCGGTTTTTTGCGCCGTTTCTTTGTTTAATATCATTGTGCAAATGTATAAAGTTTTTGTAAAAGAAATTCCCATAATTCTTTCCACGGAAAAAAATATTGGGGAGCATTATACTACCATCCCTTTAAAACAAGCACGTTTTAAAAAATTGGTGAAAAAAATAAACAACGGCGAACTGCTCTATGTAAATCTTTACCACAAGAATGCCGAAAAGCTGGAACGTTTTCTTAGAAAGAAAATAAAAGTGGTGGAGGCTGCTGGCGGACTGGTTTATAACAGCAAAAAGGAAATTCTTTTTATAAGAAGGAACAAAAAATGGGACCTTCCCAAAGGGAAAATCGAAAAAGGTGAAACCCATCGTGAAGCAGCCATAAGGGAGGTTATCGAGGAAACTGGCGTAAAGGACCTTGAGATTCGCGAATTTTTAATGACCACTTACCACGTATTCACACGCAATGATAAATTCAGGCTGAAAATTACGTATTGGTACGAAATGTTCAGCGATTACGACGGGCCGTTAATTCCTGAGCCCGAAGAAGGCATCAAAAAAGTGAAATGGAAGGATTTTGAAAAATCACAGAAAGCCCTTCAGGATTCTTACGAAAATATTAAACTCTTATTTCCAAAAGAATATTTAACCACCCACCCGAACGATAGGATAACGAAGGTGTGATTTTTCATAGTAGGGCGATTGTTTATGAATCCAGTCTAACTGTGCATACCAGTTATTTGCAAATGCTGGATCTGTTTTCTTTTTGGTTTCGAATTCTTTTTTTAGCTCAGGATTTTCATTGAGAAATTTTTCAGCCATATCTTCCCAAACGTAGGGTGAAAAACCTTCTTTCTGCTGCAGGATTGCATCAAAAAAATTCCAATTGAAAAATGAATCGGGCGCAGCTGGCTCCAACGTTTCCAATAAATAACGTACACCCGGTTGTTGCGTATTTATCAGAACATCACCTGCATTAATGGAAACATTTTCTGTGTTTTTTGATACTTCTGTATTGTAATGAAGATAATGTCCCTCAAATGGATTTTTAACAGTTTCAAAATTTTTAATGTGATACACTTCCGCAGTAATTGTTGTGTCCTTTAAAAATGCTGAAAATTCAATTTTGTTCAATTTCAAGAGTTCAATAATATTCCAATACCCTTTCGGAACAATATATGCCGAAGGAATGGTAACGGAATCCGTTGCCTTAAAATGATTATAATATGTAACGTCTTTTGTAAAAGGTTTATCGCGGAAATATTTTAAGCGGTCTGCGCCTGTAATTTTGCTCGGAATCATTTTTCCTTCAAAACCTTTAAATTTTAATGTCGAAGTTTTTGAAGAGTCAACTTTCCACGAAAGTGGATAATAGTTTCCCACTTTGTATTTTTCCAAAGCATTTTTGCGAAGCGCTTTTATTTTTTCGGCATCTTTATCTACTATTTCTATAAATGTTTTCATCAATTCATAAGTGCCTTCAACCCTCTGTTTGTAGGGTTTTAGCATATGCGTTTCTACTATCAATCCCAAAACGTTGAATAGTGTAGTGTAGCCGCTGGAATATCGTGGTGAATCCATAAATTGCGTAAAACCCTTTTCCGGCACTTGGTTAAAAACATTTACATAGGGAGTAATATCCCAATCTTTTTGATGTAGTGAATCTTCGAATTGCGGCATCAAAGAATTGTGCAAATAAGTACCCAAAGCTCCGCCCAGTTTATCGTGCTGCGTAAAGAGATGCGTGAGTACATATTGATAATCAGCACCGTTGCTAACGTGGTTATCGATAAACAAATCTGGGTTCAACCAATGAAAAATTTCGGCGAAAGCACGGGCATTTTTGGTGTCATTTTTTATAAAATCACGGTTTAGATCATAGTTTCGGGCATTTCCTCGAAAACCGTATTCCTCGGGCCCGTTTTGGTTTGTTCTACTTGTTCTATTTCTATTTAAAGCCCCGCCAATGTTGTAAACTGGAATTGTTGCTATAATTGTATTATGCGGAGCTGTGATTTTATTTTCGGCAAAATCTCTAAAAAGAAGCATCGTTGCGTCAATCCCGTCGGGTTCTCCTGGGTGAATTCCGTTGTTTATAAGTAATAGGTTTTTTCCGTTTTTAGAAAAGTTCTCTTTTGAATGTTTTTTAATTTGTGGATCAAAAATGACGAGATGCAGAGGCAAACCACTATCAGTCTGGCCCATTTCAAAAACAGTAATGGAGGGAAATTTCTTTTCCAGTGCTAGGTAATACGCGATTACTTCTTCATAAGTTGCGGTTTTTAAACCCTTTGAAGTTTCATAAGTTGTGGTTAAAGTTTGGGCCGAAATGCTTTGTGTGGTGAAACAAAACAGGGCACAAAGCAAGCTGAAATATAGTAGTGATTTTTTCATCAAAAATTATATTCACAAATATAGCAAAGTGATAAAAACATTTTGAGGCTCTGGTACCTTAAAAATCATAAAAAAACCCCACAAAGGTTTGTGGGGTTTTTTATTTATTTGAAAAAGTTTTAACCATTCATCGATATTAAGAACTCTTCGTTGTTACGGGTTTGCTTTATTCTGTCGTTTATGAACTCCATGGCTTCCACAGGGTTCATATCCGCTAAATATTTGCGCAATACCCACATTCTTTGAATTGTGTTTTCGTCAAGCAACAAGTCGTCACGACGCGTACTTGAAGAAGTAAGATCAATAGCGGGGAAAATTCTTCGGTTGGAAATTTTTCTATCCAACTGAAGTTCCATGTTACCAGTTCCTTTGAATTCCTCAAAAATAACCTCGTCCATTTTAGAACCCGTTTCGGTCAAAGCTGTAGCAATGATGCTCAAAGAACCGCCATTTTCAATGTTTCGTGCTGCACCGAAGAATCGTTTTGGTTTGTGAAGCGCATTAGCATCCACACCACCGCTCAATATTTTACCACTCGCTGGCTGAACTGTGTTATAGGCTCGTGCCAAACGTGTAATGGAATCCAAAAGAATTACCACATCGTGGCCACATTCTACCAAACGTTTTGCTTTGTCGATTACGATATTTGCAACACGAACGTGCTCGCTGGCTTCTTTATCAAAGGTGGAAGCAACCACTTCGCCGCGAACGTTTCGTTGCATATCGGTAACTTCCTCAGGACGTTCATCAATTAAAAGTACAATTTGGTAAACTTCCGGATGGTTTGCAGCTATTGCATTTGCAATATCTTTCAACAACATTGTCTTACCCGTTTTTGGCTGTGAAACAATCATGCCTCGCTGTCCTTTTCCGATAGGTGCAAAAAGATCGATAATTCTAGTTGAAATAGTGCTCTGCTTATCTGCAAGGTTAAATTTCTCCTGTGGAAAAAGCGGCGTTAAATGTTCAAAAGAAACACGGTCTCGAACCACATTTGGGTTCAAACCGTTTATTTTATTCACTTTAATTAAAGGGAAATATTTTTCGCCTTCTTTGGGCGGGCGCACCTCGCCCAAAACTGTGTCTCCAGTCTTTAATCCAAAAAGACGAATCTGTGATTGCGATACATAAATATCATCTGGCGATGAAAGATAATTATAGTCACTGGAACGCAAAAAGCCATAGCCATCCTGCATTATGTCCAGCACACCTTCGCTTTCAATTATACCATCAAATTCATAGTCTGGCTCACGATAGCGGTTTCGGGAATCTTTGTTTCCGTTACTTCTGTTATCATGCACATTGCCGTCTTTCTGCTTGTGGTTTTGATGTTTTTGACGGTTGTCAGAGTTATTATTGTCGTTACGTTGGTTTTTCTGGCGGTTGTCATTATTGTTGGAATTAGACTTTTGGTGTTGCGGTTTTTTATCGCTCTCCTTTTTGTCATTTTTGTCATTCCTGTCTTTGTCATTTCTGTCATTTGCAGAACGCTTATCATCTGCAGGCTTTTTGTCATCATCACTTTTTTTCTCGTGATGTTTCTTTTGGGGCTGAGGTTTTTTGTTCCTATTGTCGTTTTTCTGCGGACGAGGTTTTTGATCTTTTTTCGGATTGTCATTTGAAGAAGATGTTTTTTCCTCTTTTTTGGTTTCCGAAGAAGTCTCTTCTGCTTTAATAACTGCTTTTACAGCCTTTGGATTAGCGGCTTGGTAATCGAGAATTTGATAAACCAAGTCTAATTTTTTTTGAGTGCGATATTTCGGCACGTTAAGCTCTTTGGCTATTTCCTGAAGTTCAGGTAGCTTTTTTTCTTTTAATTCTGAAATTTCAAACATGTAGAATATACTGTTGTTAATGTTGATACAAATGTGTTCCTTTTGAGAAGGTAAGTACGTTGAAAATTTTTTCGAAGACTAAGTAACCTTGATTGAGTTGGTTACGAATTGTTACTGCAATAATACAACAATAAATTAAAAACCACCGTTATTTTTTTTAAAAAGAAACAGTATTTTTGCTGCGTAATTGAGTTTTAATAAAATGATTCAACGCATTCAGACCATTTATTTAGTTATTTCAGCCATTATAATGGGGGCCTTGTTTATGTGGTTTCCCGTGGTGCTGGGCAAGGATGGCTCTGTAATTATGGAGCGTAGCGAGCCTTTGTTGTTCGGGTTGATATTTGTTTCCATTGCATTGGCAATTATTTCAATTTTAAGTTTCAAAAAACGGCAAACACAGTTTGTGCTTAACCGTTTGAACATCATATCAAACTTTGTATTACTGGGAGTTTTCGTTTACAGATTGCTAACTTTATCCGGAGAAACAATTGTTTCAGAGAAGGGTATTGGGGTGCTTTTTCCCATCATTTCTATCGTATTTTTAGTGCTGGCCAATAAGGCCATAAAAAGGGATGAGGACCTCGTAAAATCTGTTGATCGTTTGCGATAAACCAATCTTGGTATATTAGTGCAAGACCCCTAAAGTATGCCAACTTTGGGGGTTTTTTGTTTTCTGGCTCTTATTGACCTATATAATGTAAGGTCAAAATATAGCTGTGTTAGAAATAGATTTACAGAAGCTACTAAAATCTATTTTTCAAACTCAATAACCTCTAAATTTTGAATTTTTTCCCCATCAATTTCAAAACGTAACATTGTTCGTGCTTTTTGAAAACCGTGTTTGCCAACCGCACCGGGATTCATATGAAGCAATTTTGTGGTTTTATCTGGCATCACTTTTAGAATATGGGAATGCCCACAGATAAAAATTTTTGGTGGATTTGAATAAATTTCCTGCCGGATTGACGGATTGTACCTTCCCGGATAACCGCCAATGTGCGTTATCCAAACGTCAACCTCTTCGCACATAAAACGGTTGTGAAGCGGAAATTCCATCCGCGCTTCTGTGTTGTCTATATTTCCATAAACTGCGCGAAGCGGCTTCAATTTTTTTATTGCGTCAGTAACCGAAAGATCACCAATATCTCCGGCATGCCAAACTTCATCAGCCTGTTTTACGTATTTCAGGATTTTTTCGTCAATATAGCTGTGCGTGTCACTAAGGAGTAATATTTTTTTCAAGTTTGAATTATTATAGTAAGGATTGACTGTTTTTCAAAACACCTAAAATGCTTCTATGGCGAAGGTATTAAGTTTTTCAAAGTTATAGCAGAAATGCTGGTCTGTAAATTGTAATTTTGTCGATTCTGAAAAAAAATCCAAGTGCGATATTTTATAGAAATAGCCTATAACGGAAAAAATTATTTTGGATGGCAGCGCCAGCCCGAACAGATTACCGTACAGCAAATATTGGAGGAAACCATTTCAACATTACTTCGGGCGGAAATAAAAATCACCGGAGCCGGTAGAACCGATACGGGCGTACACGCCAAACAGCTCTTTGCACATTTCGATTTTGATGAAATTGAAAATTTTGATGAATTTATTTTTAGAATGAATTCCTTTCTTCCAAAGGATATTTCAGTAAAAAATATTTTTGAAGTAAAAGATAATAAACATGCACGTTTTGATGCAGTGGAACGGGAATACGAATACGTTATTTCGCTCGGCAAAGACCCTTTCAGTCAAGATTTTACCTTTCAGATTCACAATGTGCCAAATGTAGCTTTAATGAACCAGGCCGCTGAAATGCTATTGGCCCATAGAGATTTTCAATGCTTTTCACGATCCAAAACCGATGTAAAAACGTACAATTGCACCATCGTAAAAGCATTTTGGGAAGCTAAGGATAATAGACTTATTTTTACCATTGCCGCAGACCGATTTCTTCGGAATATGGTTCGCGCAATTGTTGGGACGCTTTTGGATGTGGGTTATGGAAAAACTACATTGGAAGATTTTAAAGCAATACTGAAAAGTAAAAGTAGAGAAGAAGCGGGAGCATCCGCACCTGCACACGGGCTGTATTTAACGAAAGTTATTTACCCCGATAACATAAAAGCATAATGGCAGAAACCACAGGAAACGCATTCGATTTTAAGCTTTTTAAGCGATTGCTGGCTTTTACAAAGCCGTACCGCGGGGTATTTTATTTTGTAGCATTTGCAGCAATTGTCATGTCCGGGCTTGCCGTGCTACGTCCATATCTTTTGGAATTGGCCATAGATAATTCTATGGTTCCCAAAGATGGCGACGGATTTTTGAAGTACATCATTTTAATGGTTGTTGTACTTATGTTGGAAGTGATTTTCCAATTCGCCTTCATATTTTACACCAACTGGCTTGGGCAAAGCGTAATCCGCGATATGCGCCAAAAACTCTTCCGCTTGATGATGAGCTTCAAGATGAAATATTTTGATAAGAGCGCCGTAGGAAGGTTGACTACTCGTGCGGTAAACGATGTGGAAACCATATCCAGTATTTTCAGTGAAGGTTTGTTTATGATTATTAGTGATTTGCTAAAAATGCTTGTTATTGCTGGTTTTATGCTTTACCAAAGTTGGCGATTGTCGTTGATAGTTTTTATTGTTTTGCCTTTTATCTTGTATGCAACACGTGTTTTTCAAAAAGCGATGAAAGTTGCATTTGAAGATGTTCGTAATCAGGTTGCAAACCTGAACACCTTTGTTCAGGAGCGTATTACCGGAATGAAAATAGTTCAGATTTTCACCCGTGAAAAAACAGAATACGAGCGCTTTCAGGAAATAAATAAGGACCACAGAAAAGCGTGGATAAAAACGGTTTGGTATAACTCTATTTTCTTCCCTATTGCTGAAACTGCCGGGGCCGTAGCTACCGGTTTGGTGGTTTGGTACGGAGGCCTTAACATCATAGGCGGTGGCTTTGTTACACTGGGTATTATTACGGCATTCATACAGTATGCTGAAATGCTCTTCAGGCCACTAAGGCAGATTGCCGATAAGTTTAACACGCTACAAATGGGGATGGTGGCCGCAAATCGTGTTTTCGGTATTCTCGATACCAAATCGCACATCGCTGATACCGGGACAGTTGATTATACCAGTACCAATGGTGAGATTGAATTCAAAAATGTACACTTTGGATATAACGAAGACGAAGAAGTAATAAAGGGGATTTCTTTTAAGGCAAACCCCGGTGAAACCGTTGCTATTGTTGGCGCTACCGGTGCTGGAAAAAGTACGATTATTAATCTTTTGAATCGTTTTTACGAAATAAACAGTGGCGATATTTTAATAGATGGAATTTCTTTAAAGGATTACAAACTGGCATCACTTCGGGGGCAGATAGCTGTGGTCTTGCAGGATGTGTTCCTATTTGCGGATTCAATTTTAAATAATATTACACTCAGCAACCCAAACATTTCCGAAGAGGAGGTAATAGCGGCAGCAAAGGAAATAGGTGTCCATAAATTCATTCAATCGCTTCCCGATGGCTATCATTATAATGTGAAGGAACGTGGCAGTATGCTTTCGTCAGGACAGCGGCAGCTCATATCATTTTTGCGTGCCTATGTTAGCAAGCCGAGCATTTTGGTTCTGGACGAAGCTACTTCTTCCGTAGATACTTATTCAGAGGAATTGATTCAAACAGCTACCGATAAAATTACAAAAGGCCGAACTTCTATTGTTATTGCACATCGTTTGGCTACTATCAAAAAGGCAGATAAAATTATTGTGATGGATGCTGGGAAAATTGTGGAAGAAGGAACGCACAAAGAGTTGCTAAAATTGGAAAACGGTCTCTACAAGAATCTTTACGAAGTACAGTTTATGGCAGAAGAAGCTATTTAACCCTAACTTAAATCTTTCTTTAGAATTTTAAATAATTCATCGGTGTCTTCAAAAAGCACAAAATCGCCATCTTTTAAATATGAAATCTGACCGTTTTCTTCGGAAACAACCAAACAAACCGCATCAGTCTTTTCAGTAATACCCACAGCCGCACGATGCCGAAGCCCAAATCGCAAAGGAATCTTTCTATCGTTTGAAACTGGTAAAATAACTCGGGTTGCCGTAATTCTATTCTCCTCTATAATCATAGCGCCGTCGTGCAAAGGACTGTTCTTGAAAAAAATACTTTCAATAATGGGTTGGTTTACTTCCAGATTCATTTCATCACCAGTGTTTTTAACAAAATCAAGACTGTTGTTTCGCTGGAGAACAATTAGCGCTCCTGTGTGTGAAGAAGACATTTTTTTGCAGGCCGCTATAATTCCTTCCAAATTGGTTTTAAGCCCTTCATTTCCTGAAAATTTAAACTGTTTCAGAAACCTTCGCCTCGCATTGAAATTCGTAGAGCCCAACATCAACAAAAACTTCCTGATTTCGGGCTGGAAAACTACCACCAATGCAAACATACCAACACCTAAAAAACCGCCGAGAATCTTGCTTAAAAGCTCCATTTCCAAAAGTTGGGTAACTACGTAAATGGCATAAACGATGATAATTCCCACCAGAATATTAATGGCAACTGTGCCTTTTACCAAATTATAGAGATAATACAGCAGGAATGCCACCAGCACAATATCTACAATATCTATAATTCGAATGTCGAGAAAATCCAAGGGTGTGCGTTTTTTTGTAAAAGTACTTTAAAAATTTTAATGGATTGCCGTCAAGATTTTAGGTTTTCAAACAATTTTACACATTCCACGGCTTCTTTTACATCGTGCACCCTTAAGATGGATGCACCTTTTAAAAGCGCGATTGTATTTAGGGAAGTGGTTCCGTTCAATGCATTTTCTGCGGAAGTATCCAACGTTTTGTAAATCATGGATTTTCGGGAAATACCCGCTAAAATTGGAACGTCCAAATTTTGAAAAAGCTCCAGATTATTCAAAAGCTGAAAACTTTGTTGTCGGGTTTTGGCAAAGCCAAAACCCGGATCGGCAATGATATCGTTGATGCCTTCCGATTTAGCAAGCGCTATTTTTTCAGCTAAATCTTTTAATACATCAATGGTTACATTTTTATATTTGGTAAGTTTTGCCATCGTTTTTGGGTTACCGCGCATGTGCATCAAAATATACGGCACCTTCAGTTTTGCAACAACTTTATACATTTCAGCATCCAAAGTTCCACCGGAAACATCATTAACAATCGCTGCTCCAGCTTCCACGGCTTTTTTTGCAACTTTGCTTCGGAAAGTGTCTACGGAAATCAACGCTTGTGGAAAACTTTTCAGAATAGTTTCAATTGCTCCAGCAGCTCTTTCAATCTCATCTTTTTCTGAAACTTCCTCAGCACCCGGGCGTGTACTGTAACCGCCCACATCCAAAAATGTAGCGCCTTCCGAAAGCAATTTTTCGGCTTGCTTCAAAATTTCCTTTTCTGAAAAAGTTTTTCCGCCGTCATAAAACGAATCTGGCGTAATATTTATAATGCCCATCACTTTGGGCTTGGAAAGGTCTATGAGTTGGCCTCGGCAATTAAGGGTCTGCAATTTTTTAAATTGATATATTTAAGCGAAATTTACGCAAAATCTTAGACATCACTAATGGCCGATACTTCAAATCAATATAACGACCAGATTGAAAAATGCAGGGAGCTGTTTATCAAGAAAATGCACGATTACGGAAGCGCATGGCGCATTCTCAGACTTCCATCCCTTACTGACCAAATTTTTATAAAGGCACAGCGCATTCGCGGTTTGCAGCAAAATGCCGAGCAAAAAATTCAAGAGGACGAAACCAGCGAGTTTATCGGGATTGTAAATTATTCTATTATGGCATTGATTCAATTGGATAAAGGTGTGGTAGAGCAGCCCGATCTTTCATTAGAGGAAGCTACCCAACTTTACGATGAACAAGTTGCTAAAACAAAACAATTAATGATGGATAAAAACCACGATTATGGCGAGGCGTGGCGTGATATGCGGGTAAGTTCGTTAACAGATTTGATTCTTCAGAAATTGCTGCGCGTGAAACAGATTGAAAATAATAGTGGGAAAACCTTGGTGTCCGAAGGTATTGATGCAAATTATCAGGATATGATAAATTATGCGATTTTCGCATTGATCCATTTGGAGGAAGGAAAAGAGAATAAAAAATAAAATATAGAGCATGAAAATATTAGTCGGAATATCAAGAATAATAGTAGGCGTACTTTTTATAATAAGCGGATTGATAAAACTGAACGACCCCGTTGGTTTTTCATTTAAATTGAAAGACTACTTCGCGCCGGAAGTTTTAGACCTTGGATTCTTGGTTCCGTATGCTTTACTGATTGCAATTTTTGTCGTGATTTTTGAAGTTCTCCTGGGCGTTGCGCTGCTTTTGGGTTACCTGAAAAGGTTTACGCTTTGGTCGCTATTGCTTATGATTGTATTTTTCACGTTTCTTACATTTTACTCTGCATATTTCAACAAAGTAACCGATTGCGGTTGTTTTGGGGATGCAATAAAGCTTACACCTTGGGAATCTTTCACAAAAGATATCGTACTACTGGTTTTGATTTTGATTCTATTTGTGGGAAAAAATTATATACAGCCATTTTTTACTAAAGGCACGCGCAGCATACTCATATTTGCATCTTTCGTTTTCTGTCTCGGAATCACGTATTATGTTTTGCTGCACTTGCCAATTATAGATTTTCGTCCGTATAAAATTGGTGCAAATATTAAGGAGGGAATGACCGTTCCCGAAGATGCACCTGGCCCTATTTATGAATACCAGTGGAAATTCAATGTCAATGGCGAAGAAAAAACAATAACCACTAACGGCGAATATCCGCAAGTTGATGGCGAATTGATAAGTACCGAAACCGAAATGATACAGGAAGGCTATACGCCACCAATCCACGATTTCACGATGGAACGTGATGGTGAGGATTATACTCAGCAATTTTTAAACGAAGAAAATTTGGTAGTGGTGATAGCCTATAGTTTAGGAAATACAGAAAAGGACGGCTATATTCCCATAAAGGAAGTAACCGATAAAGCCATAAAAAATGGTTACAACGTGATAGGATTATCAGCTTCCTCACAAGAAATGACCGAGGCTTTAACCGAAAAATACAAATTGAATTTCAACTTTTATTTCTGTGATGAAACTACGCTGAAAACCATTGTGCGTAGCAATCCAGGTATTTTGGAACTGGACAATGGAACAATCAAACAAAAGCTTCACTGGAACGACGCTACAAAATTAGAGCTTCCTGTTGTTGAAAATGCAAAACCAAAACTTGATTTATCCTTAAAGCAACGTTTGGATAGCATAGCTGTGCTAGACCAAAAATATCGTGCGCTAATGCAGACAAAATCTTTGGAAGAAAGAAAAAAATTGGGTGAAAGTATGGGGCTTTCCGAAGCAGAATATAGTGGCGATTTGGTAAAAATGCAAAGTGTTTCGGACAGTGTAAATATGATTTTTATTGAAAAATATTTTATTCAAAAAGGTTATCCGGGCAAATCTGTAGTTGGCGAAGAATCAAGCTTGGTTGCGTGGAATGTTTTACAACACAATCCAGATAAGATACCACTTTATTTACCGTTGGTAAAAAAAGCTGCTGATAACGGGGAAATTCCAAAAACTTCAGCAGCAATGATGGAAGACCGTTATTTGATGACGGATGGCAAACCACAAATTTATGGTACCCAAGGAATGACGTTTGACGATGCCCGTGGCTCTTTTATTTGGCCCATTGAAAACCCCGAAAAGGTAAATGAAAGAAGAAAAGAAGCTGGTTTTGACGAAACCATTGAAGAATATGCCAAAATCCTTTTTGGTGATGACTTTGT
This sequence comes from Aequorivita sp., assembly GCA_002715485.1. Classification (GTDB taxonomy): domain Bacteria; phylum Bacteroidota; class Bacteroidia; order Flavobacteriales; family Flavobacteriaceae; genus Aequorivita. The sequence continues at coordinate 40,366 of PAZL01000026.1, forward strand.
ATATGAGTCTCGTACTATCGAACAAGTAAGCCAACAACAATAGATGGCGGGTTACATCCTTCAAAAAATAGGCTATGCATTGCTCACCTTGTTTGGGGTTGTGACCGTGATTTTTTTACTTTTTACAATCCTTCCCGGCGATCCCGCGCGGATGATGTTGGGCCAAAACGAAACCGCGGAACAACTTGCCGTGGTAAAAAAGAAATATGGTTTTGATCAACCAGCTTCAGTCCAATATATTCGTTATTTGAACGATTTATCGCCTATATCTTTTCACAGTAAAAATTCCAAAGATTATACTTTTCTTTCCGAAGGAAAGTACAATGCTGTAAAATTATTTTCTATCGGAAATACCAACGTAGTATTAAAAACACCTTATTTACGCGAATCTTTTCAAAAGAATGGAAAGGAGGTTAGTGAAGTGATCGCAGAAACGCTTCCAAATACCTTTATTTTGGCAATTTCGGCAATTGTAATCGCAATGCTGATAGGGGTTTTACTCGGCATCATTTCGGTTCTTTTTAAAGACGGATTTATAGATAAAGCAATTCAATTGATAAGTACCTTGGGGATGAGCGTTCCCTCGTTTTTCAGTGCTATTATCTTTGCTTGGATTTTTGGCTTTTTGCTTCACGAATACACAAATTTAAATATGACAGGGAGCCTTTATGAAGTTGATGATTTCGGGAATGGCAAATATATTCAATGGAAAAACTTGATACTTCCTGCAATTGTTTTGGGCATTCGCCCGCTTGCTGTTGTGAGCCAATTAATGCGAAATTCATTGCTTGAGGTTTTAAACCAGGATTACATTCGCACCGCAAAAGCAAAAGGGCTTTCTTTCAATCAAATTATAAAAAGGCATGCGTTAAAAAATTCACTCAATCCGGTAGTTACGGCTATTTCAGGATGGTTTGCAAGTATGCTTGCGGGAGCGGTATTTGTTGAGTACATTTTTGGGTGGAACGGTTTGGGAAAAGAAATTGTAAACGCGCTGAATACACTAGATTTACCTGTAATTATGGGATCCGTTTTGGTAATTGCGACATTGTTTATTTTAATCAATATTTTTGTGGATATAATTTACGGTTGGCTCGACCCGAAGATTAGTAGGCAATAGCAGTTATCAGAATATTTTCAACAGTAACAAAATTCAAAATCATGAAAACATTAATGGTCTTACTTTTACTTGTAAGCTTTGTACAGGCTCAGGAAAAATCCTTTTCCGAGGCTGCTCTGAACGAAAAATTTCTTTCTGAAAATAATGTTGAAATAAATTTTTCAGAAATACTTCAACAGTACAAAGGGAAAACTATTTTTATAGATATTTGGGCCAGTTGGTGCAAGGACTGTATCGTGGGAATGCCGAAGGTGCAAAAGCTTCGTGAAGAAAATCCTCAAGTTGTATTCCTGTTCCTTTCGTTGGATAAAGAAACGGAGAGCTGGAAACACGGAATTGAAAAATACGGTGTTGTTGGCGAAAATTATTTTATCCCTGCCGGATGGAAGGGTGATTTTTGTTCCTCTATAGATTTAGATTGGATTCCCAGATATATGATTGTGAATTCCGAAGGCGAAATCAGCCTTTACAAAGCCATTGAAACGAATGATGAAAATCTTATAAAAGCATTGAAATGAGAAAAAAAATAGTAGCTGGAAATTGGAAAATGAACAATGATTTGGCCGAAACCGAAATGTTTTTGGTAGAATTGAAAAAGCAGGTATTTCCAGAAGATGTGGTAGTAATGATCGCCCCACCTTTTACAAATTTAAACCACACTTTCCGATCTTTACGCGAGCACCCTGTGGTACTTGTCGCCCAGAATATGCACCAGAGCAATGAAGGCGCTTTTACTGGTGAAATCTCAGCAAAAATGCTGAAAAGCGTAGGGGCAAACACCGTTATTTTAGGTCACAGCGAGCGCCGTGCGTATTTTAACGAAGACAGTGCCATACTTGCTGAAAAAGTGAATACGGCCCTTAAAAATGAAATGACCGTTATTTTCTGTATTGGTGAGGAATTGGATGACAGAAAGAAAGGAAACCATTTTGAATTAATAAAAACACAGCTTTTCGAAGGCCTCTTCCATATTTCAAATGGTGCTTGGGAAAATATCATCATTGCTTATGAACCGGTCTGGGCCATTGGAACCGGTGAAACTGCAAGCCCAGAGCAGGCGCAGGAAATGCACAATTTTATAAGAAAAACTATTGCTGAAAATTATTCCAAAGCAATAGCCGATGAGGTTTCAATTCTTTACGGCGGAAGTGTAAAACCAGACAATGCATCTGAAATCTTTGGGCAAAATGATGTTGACGGAGGCTTGATTGGAGGGGCTTCGCTAAAAGTTGATAGTTTTATGAAGATTGTAAATTCATTTTAATGTCACAGATTTATATTGGTTACGATTTTAAAGTGAATCCGCTCCAGCCAGGAACCGAAATACTGATTGCCGAGTTGGGATATGTGGGTTTTGAAAGTTTCGTTGAAACCGAGAAAGGGGTTACGGCTTATATTCAAAAGGAAGAATGGAAGCCAAATATTTTGGAAGACATTCATATTTTAAATTCTGAGGAGTTCAAAATAGAATACGTCTTTTCAGAAATTGAACAAATCAACTGGAATTCTGAGTGGGAAAAAAACTTTGACCCTATTGAAGTTGACGGAAAATGTACCGTCCGCGCGCCATTTCACTCCATTAAAAATTTTGAATACGAAATAGTAATCGAGCCTAAAATGTCCTTCGGAACCGGCCATCACGAGACTACTTTTATGATGCTCCAGTTTATTTTGGAAAACAATTATGAGGGAAAAACAGTGCTAGATATGGGTTGCGGAACTGCTGTTTTGGCAATTTTGGCCGAAATGCGTGGCGCCTCAAAACTGGATGCTATTGATATTGATGAGTGGTGTTTTGAGAATTCGTTGGAAAATATACAAAGAAACAATTGCGATAATATTTCAGTATTTCTAGGGGATGCTTCTTTACTGGTTGAAAAAAAATACGATATCATTATCGCCAACATCAACAGAAACATTCTTTTGAACGATATGGAGGCTTACAGAAAATGTTTGGATAAGGACGGCGAACTTTACCTCAGTGGATTTTATAATGAAGATTTGCCGATTATTAAAGAAGCTTGCAATAATCTGGGTTTTACCTTCGTTGAAAACAAGGAGAAAAACAAATGGGTTGCGGCTAAGTTTAAAATTTAGTAAATTTCATTTGTTTTAGGAATTTTACAAACGATAGTATGAGTACCAGAGAAAAAATCCAAGAAGATGTAGAGTTTGCAGAAAAGGAAAGCAATCTCAATGAAATTGTGCTTTACAATGATGATGTAAACACTTTTGACCACGTAATTAATAGTTTAATCTTTGCTTGCGAACATACGCCAGAACAGGCGGAACAGTGCTCCATCATTGTTCATTATAAAGGAAAATGTACTGTAAAAACAGGTGAGTTCAACGAATTAAAACCGCGGTGCACTATGCTATTGGAAGCTGGATTGAGTGCAGAAATTATTTAAAACCACTCAAAGTACAATCCGGAAACAATTACGCCTATTATTAAAATAATAAGTACGGTAATTATGAAACCCGCTCCGAACCGGGTTTTTTTATTGTCCTGAAGTATATAGTCTTTTTCTTTTTCGTTATCAGAATCTTTTACGATTTTAGTCATTTTTAGATAGTTTTAATAAGTCCAAAATACTTAAAAAATCTGGAATTTTCGTGAAAATTAAGCCATAAAAAAACCACGTTTTACAAAACGTGGTTTTTTACTTGTGACCTCGCCAGGATTCAAACCTGGAACCTTCTGAGCCGTAATCAGATGCGCTATTCAGTTGCGCCACGAGGCCGTAATATATTTTGCTTTAAGCGGGTGCAAATATATTTCTTTTTAAATTGCAAGACAAATTAATGCCAGTAAAAAATGAATTTATCTGAATATATTCGAAATATTGAAAATTTCCCCAAGTCCGGAGTTAATTTTAAAGACATAACACCATTACTTGCAAATAGTGACGCGGTTGAACATTGTCTTCAGCAATTATTAGCTTTGGTAGGAGGTAAAAAAATTGACAAAGTAGCAGCTATTGAATCTCGTGGATTTTTCTTTGGAACACTTCTGGCCCAAAAACTCAATGCAGGATTTGTACCCATAAGAAAACCAGGTAAGCTTCCTTATAAAACCTTAAAAGAGCCATATCAGCTGGAATATGGACTTGACGCTCTCGAAATTCATGAAGATGCAATTAAAAAAGGGGAGCGTGTGCTTTTGCACGACGATGTTTTGGCAACTGGTGGGACGGCAAGGGCTGCGTGTAATTTAATTGAACAGTTGGGTGGGGAAATTGTACAATGCAATTTTCTGCTCGAACTTGAATTTTTAAACGGAACTAAAAAATTGAGCAGTCATTCCGTAAAATCACTTTTAAAATATTAATCCAAAGCATTTTTTGTGACCCACAATTTATAGGCAAATATTGCCATTTGAAACTTTGAGGCCTTTGATAGATCTACTCCTTTTTTTGTAAAGCTGGGAAGCAACTTGCTATTCACTTTTGAAAGGAATTTAAATAACTTCTTCTTCATATTTGTCTAAGTATAATATGAATTTAGGCATTTAATAATAAAATGTTTTTAAAGTGATGTTAAAACCTATTCCACACTTTTCATAATTGTGTGCTGTTTGTCAACAGATATGGCGATATTCTTTATAATATCTTGGCCATTTCCGAATGATGATTTAGAAACCGAGCCGTTTCGATTGTCTATGGTAATGGAAATCCGGGTTATTTCGTTTCTTTCATTTCGCTCTAATTTATTATAACTAAAAGAAACACCTTCCGCATCATATTTTTTTTGGAGTTCCAAAAGTTCTGAATCTGTAGTTTTTTTCGTTATTAAGTTTGAAGAACCGTTAGATGAACTGTTTATTTGTGAATGATTATTTAACATTTGAAGGCTATCTCTTCTACGCTGCATGCGCTCTTTCATTTCAGTCCTTCTCTCCGCCATATCCTTTTCCATTTGCGCCATCCTTTGTTTCATTGCTGCGCTGCGGGCATCAAAAGAATTTTCATTATTGTCTGAAATTTGACCGCTATTTCCTTGGCTTATAAATGCTTGATTTGAATTCCCTGTGCTTTTGACCGAAATGTGATTGTTATCTGAAACAATTATTATATCATTTATGGGGTTCTTGCTGCTTACGCTGTACTTTCCAGAATTATTGCTTTTATCCTTATAGCCAATTGTGATAGATATAATCTCAGAATTATCATTGTACACTATATCTGAGTACTCAAAGCCTAAACCTTCTTCTGTCATTTGTCTTTTGATTTTTTCGAGCTCTTCAAGAGTTGTATCTTTAGTTATTTTAATGGTTTTTTGTTCGCCTTTAACTAAATCTATAGTATAAGTCTGCGAAATTGTATTGCTTTCATTGAACGAAAAAAACACAAAAGCAAAAAGTATCAAAACAGAGGAAAATGAAATTTTTTGGACAGATCTCTTAATATTTGTTTCCATGATTTTAATTATTAAAAATTAATTTAAGATTTAGAATTGGGGTTTTAAAGCAAGGTGTAATTAAGAGGGGATAGTAACAAATATACAATTAATTCTTTGGTGCATTTAGTATCTTCGCTGCATTAATATTTTCTATGGATTATCTATTTGTATTTTTAGGATTAGTATTGTTGGTGGTAGGGGGAGAATTTTTGGTGCGGTCTTCCGTGGCGCTCTCTTTTAAACTTCACCTATCAAAAATGGTCATTGGCCTTACTGTGGTATCTTTTGCTACTTCTGCTCCCGAGCTTTTGGTAAGTTTACAGGCAGCGCTCAATGGTTTTTCTGATATTTCTTTGGGAAATGTGATAGGCTCAAACATCGCAAATATAGGCTTGGTCTTAGGCATAACTGCAATTATTTCACCTTTGGCGATTGATAAGGATTTCTATAAACTTAATTGGCCGGTAATGATGGTGCTTTCCATAATACTATATTTTATTTTGAAAAGTGGCTTACAAATTTCCCGTTCAGAGGGAGTGGCCTTATTACTAGTTCTTTTTGTATACCTATATATATTAATAGTAAGAGCCAAAAAACAACGAGCAACCCAACCTGTAGATGATAATATAGACGAAGGCTTGTCAAAAGCTTCAAATTTTAAGATTGGAATATGGTTGTTGATAGGGGGTGTGGCACTCTACGGAGGGAGTGAGCTGCTCGTAAGTGGCGCTGTATCGCTAGCTGAAGGTTTTGGAGTAAGTGAAAGAGTGATTGCTGTTACAATGATTGCGGTGGGCACAAGTATTCCAGAGCTTGCGGCGTCGGTAATTGCTGCACTTAAAAAGGAAAAGGCCATTTCTCTTGGAAATTTGATTGGTTCAAACATATTTAATATTTCTTCAGTTTTAGGACTTACAGCCATTATTCAGCCAATTGCTGTAAAAAGTTCAGAAGTTTTAACCAACGACATCTTTTGGATGATTGGTTTTGCCGCAGTTTTGGTTCCATTGGCCTTTCTTCCCAAGAAATTTGAATTGGGTAGAAAAAGAGGATTATTCCTTTTTCTTGCCTATGTAATTTTTATAGGTCTAACTATTGTTAGTTAGAATTTTTATAAAATGCCCTAAAATTTAGGGGGTGTTCACAACTTTTTTGATTATTTTGATAATTTTAGGTTTTTAAAATAGGGGGTACATCTTAAATTTTTATACATTTGCGCTTTCAAACCCTAAAAATAATACAATGTCCACATTAAGATTTGAAGCAATTAAGGAAACCTTTAAAAGAACTCCTGTATCAGTTGAAGAACCAGTAAGACGATCCGAAATATTCGGAAAAAACGTTTTTAACGAAGCTGCAATGAGGCAGTATCTTACAAAAGATTCTTTTAAGAGTGTAATGGATGCCATTGAAAATGGCTCTAAAATTGAACGACACATTGCCGACCATATTTCTACGGGAATGAAGGAATGGGCAATTGCAAAAGGTGCAACACATTATACGCACTGGTTCCAGCCGTTAACTGGTGCGACTGCCGAAAAACATGACGCATTTTTTGAAACCATGGAGAATGGCCAGGCAATAGAAAAATTTGGTGGTGGACAATTAGTACAGCAAGAGCCCGATGCATCCAGTTTCCCAAACGGTGGAATTAGAAACACTTTTGAGGCTAGAGGATATACGGCTTGGGATCCTACTTCGCCAGCTTTCATTTATGGGACTACTCTATGTATTCCAACTGTTTTTGTTGCTTATACGGGTGAGGCACTGGATTACAAAACCCCATTGCTTAGGGCATTGCAAACTATTGATAATGCAGCGACTGCTGTGGCAAAATATTTTGATAAAAACGTTACTAAGGTGAATGCCACCTTAGGATGGGAGCAAGAATATTTTCTTATTGATAGTGCTTTGGCGGCGTCAAGGCCAGATATTTCTTTAGCGGGAAGAACGCTTTTAGGACATTCTTCTGCAAAGGGGCAGCAATTAGATGACCACTATTTTGGTTCCATTCCTTCGCGCGTGCTTAACTTTATGCGCCATTTGGAAACAGAGTGTATGCTTTTGGGTATTCCTGTAAAAACCCGTCACAATGAAGTTGCTCCCAATCAATTTGAGTTGGCCCCAATTTTTGAGGAAACAAATTTGGCTGTAGATCACAACTCATTACTAATGGACTTGATGCATAAAATTGCTGATAAACATAATTTTAAGGTGTTGTTTCACGAGAAGCCTTTTGCAAACGTAAATGGAAGCGGAAAACATAACAATTGGTCTTTGGCAACCGATACCGGGGTTAATCTCTTAGGCCCTGGCAGTACGCCGATGAAAAACCTTCAGTTTTTAACATTCTTCATTAATACTTTAAAAGCGGTAAATGAATATGAGGAATTACTTCGTGCTTCTATAGCAAGTGCAAGTAATGACCACCGTTTGGGGGCCAATGAAGCTCCACCGGCAATCATTTCGGCATTTATTGGTTCGCAATTAACCGAGGTTTTGGACGAACTTGAAAAAGTAACTAGCGGCAAACTTTCTCCACAAGAGAAAACGGATTTAAAATTGAACGTGGTTGGTAAAATACCAGAGATTCTATTGGATAACACAGACCGTAACCGGACTTCGCCTTTCGCTTTTACGGGTAATAAATTTGAGTTTCGCGCAGTGGGCTCTACCGCAAATTGCGCTAACCCAATGACTGTACTTAATGCGATTGTGGCAAAGCAGCTAATTGATTTTAAAACGGAGGTTGATACTTTGATTAAAGACAAGAAGATGAAGAAAGATGATGCCATCTTCAATGTCTTGAAAGAGTACATTAAGGATTCCAAGCGTATTCGTTTTGAAGGAGATGGTTATGGTGAAGCTTGGGAGAAAGAAGCTAAAAAACGAGGGTTAAGTAATCATAAAACTACCCCGCAGGCTCTAAAAGCTAAAATTTCAAAAAAAACTATCTCACTTTTTGAAGATCTGGGCATAATGAGTAAGGTGGAGCTTGAGGCGCGTTATGAAATTGAAATGGAAGACTACGCCATGCGCATCCAGATAGAGGGGCGTATTTTGGGCGATATAGCGAGAAACCACGTGATACCTACCGCAATCAGATATCAAAATATTTTGATTGAAAATGTTGAGGGACTAAAAAATATCTACGGAACCGATTTCAAAAAATTAGCTGGAGAGCAATTACAACTCATTGAGCAAATAAGCGAACATATAGCAAAAATAAACAAGGGAATAACCGATATGATTGAGGCTCGTAAAAAAGCAAATAAAATTGAAGATGCCGAAAAAAGAGCTGTTGCTTATTGTGATGATGTAAAACCATTTTTCCAAGTTATTCGTTATCATTGCGACAAACTAGAATTATTGGTAGATGATGAAATTTGGCCGTTAACCAAGTATAGAGAGCTATTGTTTACAAAATAATTTTAACAAAAAATTAACAAATTATGTTAAAAACCGATTAAATGTACTTAATCGGTTTTTTTATATTTTTCATCTATAAAAAAGGGTTTTTCATATAGGAAAAACCCTTTTTGGATAGGGGGATTTCCCCCTTTTTTCCTTAACGGGTGTGAGTAGGCTTGTATAATTGCTTTTTTTGTTGCATCTTTGAATTGTAATTGATTGATAGTGATGTCAAAAAATTACTTCTCCTCAAAAATTGTTAAATAACAAACCTAATCCCCTTAGTTTCTTTTGAAATTGTTAGTTGTTTTAATCAATTAATAATTTAAAGAGTTATTTAAAATTTAAAGCCACGTCTCTTGGATAAATGTTTTAACCTTAAGACATTTTAAAGACATTCTGAAACTATCCCCATAATAAAAAGTTGACAAATCATGATTTAATGATCTGTCAGAAAGACTAAGGAAGCAATTCCTTGCCAAACATAGAATATTTTTTTAACCAAATATTAATCTTTAAATCTTTTAATTATGAAAAAAGTAGTTTTATGCGCATTGGCGCTAATGGGGGGGACAGCGATGTTCGCTCAGTTCAATACAAGTACAGTTACACAAACTGGACTTTTGAACGTTAATGGAACACTACAGGGGGGACTAATGAATAATTCCGATGTAGACCAAACTGGTAATTTAAACCTTAATGGTACCCTGCAATTAGGCGACTATAATGATTCTGACACAGATCAAACAGGGAATCTTAACCTTGCCGGTACTGCCCAATTGGGTAACCGCAACGAGGCAACCACATTACAGGTAGGCAACCTTAATGCTTCGGGTACATTGCAGGTGGGTAACCGCAACGATGCCACTACATGGCAGGTTGGTAATCTTAACCTAAGTACTACTTCGCAAATAGGAAACAGAAATGGGTCTTTTGTATGGCAAGAAGGCAACCGTAATGAGTCTGACGTAGATCAAACAGGAAATCGTAATGATTCTTATGTGGACCAGTGGGGTAACCGAAACAGTAGTGATGTTGATCAAGACGGAAACCGTAATGCTTCTGAAGTAGAACAATGGGGTAACAGAAATACTTCTATTGTTGATCAAGACGGAAATCGCAACGATGCTGATTTGTTCCAATTGGGCAACCGTAACTTTTCTGAAGTTTATCAGGATGGTAACAACAACCTTGCAACAACAGATCAAATAGGTAACCGTAACTACTCTGGAGTTGGCCAATTTGGTAACCGTAACGAAAGTGATGTTGACCAAACTGGTAACAGAAACGGATCTTCTGTTATTCAAGATGGAAACCGCAACGAAGCTGATACAGACCAAATGGGTAATAGAAACAGTTCTTCTATTTTACAAGTAGGTAATCGTAATGATGCTAGAACTAATCAAGTAGGAAATGACAATGTTTCTATAGTAGAGCAAATAGGTAACCGTAACGAAAGTGATGTTGATCAATATGGAAACGACAACTGGGCTGGAACAGGTCAGTACGGTAACCGTAATGAGAGCACTACCTTCCAATTGGGAGATGATAACTATGCTTTGACAATCCAAGATGGTAATGATAACGTTAGTTACACTGGTCAAATAGGTTTCTTGAATGATTCTGAAGTATACCAAGTAGGTAACAGCAACTTTAACGCTGTGGGACAAATTGGTTTAGGCAATTATTCTCTAGTTGAGCAATACGGAAATAGCAACATCAGCCTTGTTGGTCAAGCTGGAATAGGACATTACAGTCATAACTTGCAAGTTGGTAATGGTAACTTTAGCTTAGTAGGCCAATTAGGTGTTGGTAACTGGAGTGATGTTCATCAATTTGGTAACGGTAACGTAGATGTAACTTTGCAAAACTAAAAATTATTCAAGAATATATTTAGATATTCAATTTTTAGAAAATAGTAAATTAAGTAGTATAAGAGCATCTAACCCATGCTCTTATACTTCTTTATAAAGAAAGGTCATTTCCTGCCATTAGTAAGGGAGTTAGAAAATTAATAGCGTTTTTATTATTATTTTCCTAAAAAAAGCAATAACTTAACTAACCTTAAAAAGAAAGAAAAGAGATGAAAACTTTAAAAGCCATAATAATAGTACTCGTTTTTATAGCGTTAGTGAATGTATCTCATGCGCAAACATATTTGGGAGATAATACAACTTCATTGGAAAATCTTCAAAAGACAACTTCACTATTCAATATTGTCGCTTCACAAAATGTACCTCCAGCTGATGTAAACAATAGTATCCGTGTTCAGCAAATAGGAAATAACAATACTTCTTTTTCTAGTACAACATCAAATTATAGCGATATTTCCTTATCTCAACTTGGAAATAGCAACGATATATATCTTAATGTTTCTGCAAATAGAATATCAGAAGATGTTATCCAGGTTGGTAATAACCATAATTTTATAGATATGGACAATGCCGGCAGACAAAACCATTCCGCAAATATTTTGCAATTTGGAACAAATCAGAATTTGATTTTACTAGGAGGTCAAAATTCAATTTCGAATAATATGATAGTATCCATGCAAGGCAAAAATCAGACGATTATTGTTCGCAACTTAAATAATTAAGATTTTGTTTAAAATTTTTCAACATAGCATAGCATTATTCATATGCTTAGTGTTAACTTCCAATATAGTCTTTTCCCAGATATATAATACTGAGGTTGAAGCTAAAATTAACATGGAAAAAAATGGTGATATGTACAAGATTACTGGCTCTGCAGTAAATAAAACAGCATCAAATCAAAGTTTGCGATACGTACTTTCTGTCATAAAAAATGATCCAAATAATTCTAACACTTCAAAAAATGATCAAAGCGGGAGATTTATTTTAGAAATTGGACAAAAAAAGAATCTTTCCTCCACCACAATTAACGTAGACGATAAGGATAGGGTTATTATTCTTCTATTACTTTATGATGAAGTGGATAAGCCCCTTGGGATGGATCGAGTTGTGATTAATGGGACAGAAGAAGATATTGAAAAGGAAAGGCTTAAAATTGTGGAAAGTGAACAAGCGGTAAATGTTTCTCCAGATGCAATAAACAAGGCCGAAGATGGTGTAATTTTAAGGGGGATTGTAACAGAAGAAACCAAAACTAAGCCTGGCAGGGATTTTTATAGAATGTTCTACTCATTATACACTACAAATAACATAAATGGCGAGGAAATAGTAAACATCAAAGAAACGTTGTCATTGAACAACAATACTAAGATTGAAATCTCTGTAGCTAATGAAACAGTATTGGAATTTTTTGTACGGCCTCAAGAAGAATATTTAAAGACAATGTCTGAGGTCGCTATTAAAAGAGTATATTGGTATTTACAAAAGTATAAGGAGAACAAAAACATTCAAAAGCATTATTGAGTAAAATCAAATTTTAAAATGTACTCTTTAGTGGGTTTGAATTTTAGTGGATGTTCCTAAAATGTCTGTTTTTCTCTCTTTATTGATAATTTAGTTTTAAAAACAAAAAACATGAAAGCTTTTTTACTATTCTTATTTATAACCGTTTCTTCATACTGTGTGGGGCAACAATTAGTTTACAAGCCAATAAACCCAGCATTTGTAGGTGGAGAACCCTTTAATTATTCTTGGTTGCTAAATTCGGCTAATTCCCAAAATTCGTTTGAAGATTCAAAATTTGATGCATTTGATAAACTTGACGGTTTTAACAATGGTCTTGATAATAAATTTGGCAATAGTGGTTTTGGTAATGATAATTTGCCCCCTAATGGAACCTCAATTAGCGGAGATTTTCAATATGAGGTTTTTGAGTCATCCAACGGATTGGTAATAAATGTTTTAAATATTGTAACTGGCGAGGCTACACAGATAATCATCCCAAATTAAAATCAACATGAAGAATACGCTTACAAAGTTATGTATTGCAACTATCTCTTTTTTTTTGTGGGGTTGTGGAGCATATTTTAATCAACCTGTAGGGCCGCAAGATGCACGGATAGGTGAAATTACCCAACAAACTAAAACACTCTATTCACTTCCGGAACCTGCAGAGCCTATTATTGCTGGTGTTTATAACTTTAAAGATCAAACTGGCCAATACAAAAATATAGAAACAGGAAGTACCTTTAGTACAGCCGTTACACAAGGTGCTACTACAATTTTAATTAAAGCACTTGAGGATTCAAAGTGGTTCAGACCCATTGAACGTGAAAATATTAGCAACCTTTTGAATGAGCGAAACATCATCAGAAGCACTCGCGAAGAGTATAGAAAGGCTGATGACCAAACCCCTACACGTTTGACCCCATTATTATTTGCTGGAGTACTACTAGAAGGGGGCATTGTGTCCTATGACTCCAATATACTTACTGGAGGTGCAGGAGCTAGATATTTTGGAACAGGAGCTTCTACTCAATACAGGCAAGACCGTATAACGGTTTATTTAAGAGCTGTGTCCACTAATACCGGTGAGGTATTAAAAACCGTGTATGTTTCAAAAACTATACTTTCTCAAGCCGTTGACGTTAGCTTGTTCAAATATGTTAATTTTCAACGTTTACTTGAGGTAGAAACTGGGTTTACCAAAAACGAACCTGCACAAATGGCAGTTCAGGAAGCAATTGAAAAATCTGTTGAAATGCTGATTGTGGAAGGAATAAAAGACAGGCTTTGGTCCACTCGGGATGGTGAAGAAAAGAATAAGGAAATTGTAGATGCCTACTTAAATGAAAAGGAAGAGGAGGAATCTACAGGTCTTTATGAAAGAAGATTTTTGAATTATGATTTCAGGAATACGCTTTATGCAAATTTTGGAACCGCCCTTGTTGATGGTGATTATGAAACGGGAGTGCTAGATTATAAGGCTGGGCTGGGATATAAATATAATATCATTCCCGAATTGAGCATTAACGGCGATTTTCAGATATTTAAATTAAATAGTACACCCGAAATCAATCATTGGTGGGCCAGCGAAAGTTTGATTGTTGAATACAACATGCTCCCTTACGATAGAGTATCCCCTTTGTTTTTTGTAGGTCCCGGAGTCCTACATTTTGTAGATGATAGCGGGTTCTTGTACCTACAGAAATGGGACACATTTTTTAATATGAAATTTGGCGCAGGCCTTCAATACCGTGTTTCAAAAAGAATTTCATTTGAACTCAGCGGGGAATGGAATGTTACTTTTACAGATAAAATTGACAATACGCCAAGGGGTAGAAGAGATGATTATTACTATACCTTTGGTCTTGGTCTTAACTATCATTTTAATTCAACAAAATCGAACATAAGGACTAATGAATAAATCCATGATGATGAAACGCTTTTCTAAATATATAACCCTTGTTTTTTTCTTGACCGTCCTGTTTTCTTGTAACGAGGATAGAATAAATGAAAATGATTTTGGAACCATAACGGGAATCGTTGTGGTAGAAGGTACTAATGAGCCCCTTGAAAACGTCAGGATTTCTACTAGTCCTGTTACAAGCACTGTTTTTACAGATGTAGCGGGAAAATTCAAGATAGAAAACGTGCCGGCGGGAGAATATTCAGTTGCTGCTAGGCTTGATGGATTTCTTGCTAGGTATGAGCCGGCCACTGTCATATATAATACCTCTGTAAATGTTATTTTTGAAATGGAGATATCTACAGCGAATAATAGGCCGCCCAGCACTCCTGCTTTGATTAAGCCTGCTGAAAATGAAGTATTGGAGAGTACCGAAGCTTTATTTGAATGGAGCTCTACTGATCCAGAAGGAGATCCGATTACTTTCTCACTTGAGCTAAGAAATGATCAGGACGAAGAGGTGCTATTATTTGAAGATATTACTGACTCTACCTACGTATATTCTGATTTGATGCTTGGAGCACAGTATTTTTGGCAGATAACTGCTACTGATGATATCAATCCTCCGGTCTTGAGCCCAGTAGGAACTTTTAAGGTTAAACCTGCTCCTGTAGAAAATAGATTTTTGTTTGTTCGTAATATAAACGGAAATAATGTTATTTTTTCTGCGGATGAAGATGGTAATGAATTTCAATTGACTTCTGAAAATACAAATAGTTTCAGACCAAGAAGAAATGTTGCTGCTAATAGAATTGCCTACCTACAAACAACCGGGGCGCAGGCAGACATTTATACGATGAAGCGAGATGGTACCGATAAGGTTAAAGTAACTTCCAATGTAAGGCCCAATGGTTTTGACTTAAATGAAATAAACATTGACTGGCCAGAAAATAGCGATCGTATTTACTTTCCAAATATGGATAAATTGTATCAAATTAGATCAAACGGTCAAAACCTTAATCTGGTTTACCAAACACCAGATGGTTCTTTAATTTCTGAAATGGCCGTTAGCGAAAATGCTAATTTGATAGTACTCAAGACAAATGACTTGAATGGGTATAATGTTTCTTTTATTACCATTACCAAAAACGGAAATCTTATTGATACTTTACTATCAGGTCTTCCGGGTGGTGCTAGCGGTCTTGATTTATCTGTTGATAATAATAGTATTGTTTATTCCTATGATATTTCTGAATTTCAAAGTAATGACTATAGAAGGCTGAACTCTCGAATCTTTACCTATAATATATCAACTGGTGGTGAACCTGATGATATTTCAAATGAAAAACCAAACGGCACCAATGATTTGGACCCAATATTTGCCCCTAATGAAGCGCTTGTAATTTACACCAATACTTCTAACGACGGTATTTCTCAAAAGAACGTTTATAGCCTTGAAATAGGTGTGGATGAAACGCGAAGCCTACTTTACACTGATGCTTTTATGCCCGATTGGGAATAATATTATAAAATATTAAAAACCCTGAAAGCCCACCTTTGTGGGCTTTTTTTTAATCCGTACTTTTGTGCCATAATATTATAAAATGAGTAAAGAAGTTTCAAAACGTTACGAACAACGTGGTGTATCTGCAGGGAAGGAAGACGTACATAATGCTATTAAAAATGTAGATAAAGGTCTTTTCCCAAAGGCATTCTGCAAAATAGTACCTGATTATCTAACGGGTAATGCTGATTATTGCTTAATAATGCACGCTGATGGAGCAGGTACCAAATCTTCTTTAGCCTATGCGTATTGGAAAGAAACTGGTGATCTTTCCGTTTGGAAAGGCATTGCGCAAGATGCACTTATTATGAATATTGATGATCTTCTTTGCGTAGGGGCCGTTGATAATATAATGCTTTCTTCTACCATTGGTAGAAATAAAAACCTAATTCCAGGTGAGGTTATTTCAGCAATTATTAATGGTACCGAAGAATTGATATCCGAAATGAGACAATACGGCGTTACCATTCATTCAACCGGTGGAGAGACCGCCGATGTGGGCGATTTAGTGCGTACTATTATCGTAGATTCCACGGTAACGGCACGAATGAAACGCAGTGCGGTTGTGGACAATGCAAATATTAAACCGGGTGACGTAATTGTTGGTTTAGCTTCTTTTGGACAAGCTACTTATGAAAAGGAATACAACGGAGGTATGGGGAGCAATGGATTGACATCGGCTAGGCACGATGTTTTTGATAATTACTTAGCACAAAAATATCCAGAAACATTTGACTCATCAGTTCCAAAAGAACTTGTTTATTCAGGATCAAAAAAATTGGATGATTCAATTGCTGATAGTCCTTTGAATGCCGGAAAACTGTTGCTATCGCCCACTCGAACCTATGCGCCTATCATTAAAAAGATTCTTTCACAATTCAGTAATAAAGAAATCCATGGAATGGTGCACTGTAGTGGTGGCGCACAGACTAAGATTCTTCACTTTATTGAAAATCTTCATATTATAAAGGATAATTTATTTGAAGTGCCGCCGCTATTCAAACTTATACAGGCTGAAAGTGGCACAGATTGGAAGGAAATGTACCAGGTTTTTAATATGGGACACCGGATGGAGCTATACGTTCCCGAAGAAATTGCTGAAAACATTATTGAAATTTCAAAATCCTTTGATGTTGATGCGCAGATTGTGGGAAGGGTAGAAGCCGCTTCTTCCAAACAGCTTACTATTAAATCTGCAATGGGAGAATTTTTATATTGATATTTTGGATTATATTCGTGATTGATTTTGAGCCATGTACTATGGTGGCCCACAATTACTAGCGGATGCCAAAGAAGATTTTCTTTAAAAACTACAAAATAGGATTGGGGGTTTTAGCCATTTTTTTTATTGTAGCAAGTATAGTCATTCACTCCTTTCACAATTATTCTTTGTTTCGCTTACTGCGCGGAATAATATGTTATACAGCCCTAGTTTACGTATTAATTGCGCACGGAAAAAACATTCAAAAATGGTTGGTGGGTTTTCTTTTCTTTTATGGGGCATCCAGCGTTACAACAGTTTGGTATGAAAACAGTACTATGGCTAGTGTTTCTATGATACTGAACTTCTTGGCGTTTTTGATGCTGCTTTGGTATATTGTTCCCAAATTCACATTTAAGAAAATCTCAAAAGCATTTACGCTCCTCATAGTTTTAATGTTGCTTTTGAATGGGTATTTGTTTTTACAATTTGTTGAACTAATGAAGGAAATGACTTTGAATTATACCCAATATATATTTATGGTTTTAAGTGCTTTTTGTGGTATTTTATTGGCTTTCATGGCACTGTTCTACAATCATTATTTTAATTCCAAACTGTCCATGGGCTTTACGCTTTTGGTTTTTTTGATCATTTTTGCGGAGATATTTAGGGGTATAGGTTATTATGACCTAGCATACAGCACTCTGTTTGTTTATTTGGCAAGGATATTTTTAGTGCTTAGTGTTTATACGCTTGTGCATTTTTCTTTTTTGGATTTAAAAAATGTAAAAGTTTCAAAAACTGCTGCTCCTTGAAATTTTTATAGATCGAGCCCTTCTACAAGCGCTTCCATTCCCTTAAAAAATTGTAAATTTGCACCCATTATAAAATATATATGTTAGACAGGCTTCAAATAATAAAACAACGTTTTGACGAGGTGAGCGACCTTATTATTCAACCCGATATTATCAGTGACCAAAAGCGGTATATACAGTTGAACAAAGAGTATAAAGACCTACGGGTACTGATGGACAAACGTTCCGAATTTCTAGAACTTACCAATAATATAAACGAAGCAGAAGAAATAATAGACGATGGCAGCGATGCCGAAATGGTAGAAATGGCAAAGCTACAGATGGAGGAAGCAAAGGAGCGTCTGCCGAAACTGGAAGAAGAAATTAAATTTCTTTTAGTGCCGAAAGACCCCGAAGATGCCAAAAATGCCGTGATGGAGATAAGGGCCGGAACGGGTGGTGANGAAGCGAGTATTTTTGCGGGCGATCTTTTCAGAATGTACACCAAGTATTGTGAAGGAAAAGGCTGGAAAACCAANGTGATAGATTTTAATGAAGGNACCAGCGGCGGTTTTAAGGAAGTGCAATTTGAAATTGAAGGCGAAGACGTTTACGGAACGCTTAAGTTTGAAGCGGGTGTACACCGCGTGCAGCGTGTGCCACAGACTGAAACACAGGGGCGAGTACATACCAGTGCCGCAACAGTGATGGTTTTTCCGGAAGCGGAAGAATTTGATATTGAGATAAACCCCAAAGATGTGCGTATTGATTTCTTTTGTTCTTCAGGACCTGGAGGACAGTCTGTAAACACTACATATTCTGCAGTACGATTGACGCACGTGCCAACGGGAATTGTGGCACAATGCCAAGACCAGAAATCGCAACATAAGAACAAAGAAAAGGCCTTTAGGGTCTTGCGTTCGCGCTTGTATGATCTTGAACTTGCCAAAAAGCAGGCTGAAGACGCGCTTAAACGTGGCTCGATGGTAACCAGTGGTGACCGTAGTGCAAAGATTAGGACCTATAATTATCCACAGGGACGGGTTACAGACCACCGTATCAACCTTACTTTATACAACCTCGGAAATATTATGAACGGTGACGTTCAGGAAATAATTGATGAGCTTCAATTGGTGAGCAATACCGAAAAATTAAAGGAAACGGGTGAGACTTTTTAAGAATTCAACCTTCTGAAATAGAAAAGTATGACTACAGAAAATTTGATTTCAGAAATTAGAAAGAAGCAATCCTTTCTTTGTGTTGGGCTGGATGTTGATCTTGATAAAATCCCTGAGTTTTTATTAAAAGAAGAAGACCCAATATTTTCTTTTAATAAAGCCATTATTGATGCTACCCATAAATATACGGTTGCTTATAAGCCAAATACTGCATTTTATGAGGCTTACGGTCTGAAAGGCTGGAAATCCTTGGGAAAAACCATAAACTATTTAAACGAAAACTATCCTGAAATTTTTACTATTGCCGATGCGAAGCGCGGCGATATAGGCAATACTTCTAGCCGTTACGCAAAAGCTTTTTTTGAAGATCTGGGTTTTGATTCGATAACCGTTGCTCCATATATGGGGAAGGATTCCGTAGAGCCTTTTCTTGCTTTTAAAAATAAACATACCATTTTGCTTGCATTAACCTCCAATGAAGGGGCTTTTGATTTTCAAACAAAAAGTGTAGGAAAAGAAGAATTGTACAAACAGGTTCTGAAAACTTCAAAACAATGGAGTAATGGTGAAAACTTGATGTATGTGGTAGGCGCAACTAAGGCTGAATATTTTGCTGATATTCGAAAAATTATTCCCAATAGTTTTTTATTGGTTCCGGGAGTTGGGGCGCAAGGCGGAAATCTGAAAGAAGTCTGTAAATATGGATTGGCTGAAAATGTTGGTTTACTCATAAATTCTTCCAGAGGTATAATTTACGCCTCAAAAAATAGTGATTTTGCAGACGCTGCGGCTCAGGAAGCGATGAAGATGCAACTTGAAATGAAAGCCATTCTAGATGGAATTCGTTGATCAATTAAATAGAACTATAACTCTTACAAAACCCCCTTTGCGAGTTGTTTCGTTGGTGCCTTCCCAAACGGAACTGCTGATTGATCTTGGTTTACATAAAAACATTGTGGGTGTAACAAAATTCTGTGTCCATCCTAAAAGTTTGCGAAAGGAGAAAACGATTGTTGGCGGGACTAAACAGGTTGATTTTGAAAAGATAAAATTACTTAAACCTGATATAATAATTTGCAACAAGGAAGAGAATACGGAGGAAATGGTTCTTAAGTTGGAAAATATTGCTCCGGTCTGGGTTAGTAATATTGCTACGATTTCAGAAAGTATCGAGATGATACTTGAGTTGGGTGAAATTTTTGAAATTAAGGGAAAGGCTTTTGAAATTGCATCAAATATTGAATTAAAATTGGAAGACTTTAAGTATTTTGTAAAAGATTTTTCTTCAAAAAAAGTGCTTTATTTAATTTGGAAAAACCCGTATATGGCGGCCGGAAAAAAGACTTTTATAGATGGATTATTACAAATTAATAATTTTGAAAATATCATTGTTGAAGAAAAATCCCGCTATCCGAAGGTTGATATTGAAGTATTAAAGACTGCTGAATTGATACTTCTTTCTACAGAACCTTATCCTTTTAAAAAAGCAGACGCTGTTCATCTTGCTAAAGAATGTAATACTGAAGTTAAATTAGTAGATGGGGAGTTTTTTAGCTGGTATGGGTCAAGACTGCTAAAGGCTTTTGATTATTTTAAAATGCTACATTAGCAAATAGTTATTTATCTGCTTGCCTATAGGATAAATATTGTATTTCTTGAAAAATCCTATCTGCTTGTTGATGTGCTTTTTCACTTTTTTCTGGATCTTTTGAAGAAAGTTCAAATGAGCGTTTCATTAAAAGTCTGTATCTGTCTTTTAATTGTTCTAATCTGGATTTTTTCCTAAACCAATTATACATAGCTAAATCTTTGCACACAACAAAGATAACCTTAGTATTTATAAGGTGTTATTAATAAGAGGTTAATGGTTTCATAAATTCTATTTTAATAAAAAAACATCTTTTTTTTAATCTTGTAGGGCAAAAACCTGTCGGAGTAGTGTTGTGGTTCTTGCTGAAATATTATTCCGGATATCCTTCTCTTCTACGCTTATCATTTTATAAACGCCTTGTAGCGCTTCAGTGGTAACGTAATCTGTAAGGTCTGGATTTACTTTGGTTACAAAAGGAATGGAATTGTATTTCGTAATTATGTTTGTCCAAATTTGATCTGCACCTACTTTTGAAAAGGACTGCTTAATTACAGGGTTAAATTTTGAATAGAGAGCTGAGGTTGTTTTTTGTTCCAAATAATTGGTAGCTGCATTATCAGGACCCAACAAAATGTTTTTTGCATCTGCAAAAGTTATTTCTTTTACAGCTGTTACAAATATGGGAGTCGCTTCTTTCACGGCATCTTCAGCGGCTCTATTTAAAGCTTTAATACCTTCATCAGCTAGGCTACCTAGGCCAATGTCTCTTAAGCCCTGATCCACTTTCTTTAATTCTGATGGCAACACTATCTTTACCAGTTGGTTTTTATAAAATCCGTCTTTCTGGGTAAGCTTGGCTACTTGTTTGTCAATACCCTTGTCCAATGCCTGTCTTAATCCATTGGCTATTGTTGTTGAATCCATTCCGATGCCTGTGTCGGTAGGGAGAGTATTCACAACTTGTTGCAATTCAGCACAAGAAATTAAAAGAAAAATTGAGCAGAAAAGAAAGATTTTTTTAAGTAACATAGTTTTACAATTATATAGTTTTCAAATATAAAAAAGCCCTTCAATATTGAAGGGCTTTTTTCTTTATAAAGAGTTTTAAAAATTCTTATTTAAGAACTTTTACAGTATTTGTAGCGTTTCCGATAGTTACTTGAACTAAGTAAGCACCAGAAGAAAGTCCACTCATATCTACTTTTGGAGAAATAGCATCAGGATTTACAGTAAGAACTGCTTTACCTAATACATCGTAAATAGTTACGTTATCTACAGCAGTTTTAGTGCTAATATTCAATACATCTTTAACTGGGTTTGGATATACTTTGAAAGAATCAGCAGCAAAATCTTCAACTCCTGCAGTACTACTAAATACTACATCATCTACATAATATTCGTTGTTTGCGTCAATTGAGAAGAAATCAATTCCTCCTACAGTAGCATCAGAACCAAAAGCAACTGGATCACCCTCTACACCATCAATAGAAAGTGTATAAGTAAGAGCATCTATGTCAAAAAGAAACTTAACCTCAAACCAGAAATTTTGTGGATATGAGTATGTGTTGTAAACTGTTCCATCAGCATCTATATCTTCAACGACACCTGGACTTAGGCCATCAAGATTAAAGGTTATGTTTCCTGAGTTGAAAACACCAGCACCTCCAGCTCCTGCACCACCATTTTCTGTAGCACCTTGGAAATTTATATAACCAGTCTTGTCAGTTGGGATATACATTGAGAAAGTCAATTCATATTCACCTACTGTTTGGTTTCCTAGAAGTAAAAGAGCATCTTGCACACCATCTCCACCAATAAAAATTGATTGACTTCCAGATTGTGCAAATTCATCAGTTACTACTGCGTTATCAGGTCCTGGTGCTCCTGACCAGCTTGACCAATGGTCTTCAAAGAGAGGGCCTAAGCTATAGCTCTCAATGTCATCTTCGATTATTTGTGCGTTAGCACTAAAAGTAAAAGCTCCTATAGCAAAAGCCAATAAGTAAATTTTTTTCATAATGTTATTTGTTTATAGTTTAATATTGATGGTGCAATATACAAAAATCTTGAAATATCGCAATCCATTTTTGTTTTTTTTATGATATGTATAGTCTTCCAATGTGTTATGTTCGTTGCGTTTTAACTAAATTTGCAATTCATAATTAATGAAAAGCAAAACATGGAACAAGTAACTCCCTATAAACCAAAATATAAAGTTCGAATAGTTACAGCGGCATCATTATTTGATGGTCACGACGCCGCTATCAATATTATGAGACGTATCATACAATCTACAGGCGTAGAGGTGATTCACTTGGGACATGATAGAAGTGTGGAAGAGGTTGTGAATACTGCAATTCAAGAAGATGCGAATGCAATTGCACTGACTTCGTATCAAGGGGGGCACAATGAGTATTTTAAATACATGTATGATCTTTTGCAGGAAAAAGGTGCCGGACATATAAAAATTTTTGGCGGCGGCGGCGGCGTTATTCTTCCTTCCGAGATAAAAGAATTAATGGAGTATGGTATTACACGAATTTATGCGCCTGATGATGGCCGTAAGATGGGACTACAGGGAATGATAAACGATTTGGTAGAACAATCTGATTTTCCCATAGGGGATAAACTGAATGGTGAACTCAGCAAGCTGCCCAATAAGGAAATTGGTGCCATTGCTAGAATAATTTCATCTGCAGAGAATTTTCCAAAGGTGGCAAAAGAAACACTTGATAAAATTCATACTAAAAATAAGAAGATTACTGCACCAGTTCTAGGGATTACTGGAACAGGCGGAGCAGGAAAGTCCTCACTTGTAGATGAACTGGTGCGAAGATTTTTAATTGATTTTCCAAAGAAAACAATTGGAATTATTTCTGTAGATCCTTCAAAAAGAAAAACCGGAGGAGCACTGTTGGGAGATCGAATTCGCATGAATGCCATCAATTCTCCAAGGGTTTATATGCGCAGTTTGGCAACACGCCAAAGCAACCTTGCGCTTTCAAAATATGTGACTGAAGCAATTGAGGTCCTCAAAGCAGCTGAATATGACCTTATTATCCTTGAAACTTCGGGAATTGGGCAAAGTGATACTGAAATACTTGAACACAGCGATGTTTCATTGTATGTAATGACTCCAGAATTTGGTGCTGCCACGCAGCTAGAAAAAATTGACATGCTCGATTTTGCCGATTTGGTTGCAATCAATAAATTTGACAAACGCGGTTCTCTGGATGCGCTTCGCGATGTTAAAAAACAATACGTGCGCAATCATCAATTATGGGACACTTCCCATGATGAACTCCCTGTGTATGGGACCATAGCTTCACAGTTTAACGATCCAGGTATGAACAAGCTCTACAAGGCTGTAATGCACCAGATTGTTGAGAAAACGAATGCCGATTTAAAAAGTGATTTTAAAATCACCGAAGAAATGAATGAAAAGGTTTTTGTAATTCCACCTTCTCGTACACGCTATCTTTCAGAAATTTCAGAAAATAATAGATCTTATGATAAAAAAGCTGCAGAGCAGGCCGAAGTTGCCCAAAGGCTCTATGGGATTTTCAAAACAATGGAAACAATTTCGGAAAAAAAACCTGAATTGGATAAGGCAGGAATTGTTTCGGAATCGATTTTAACTACAGAAAAAAATGAAGACTTTTTAAAATTACTGCTTGCCGAATTTGACCGTGAAAAATTAAATCTAGATCCCTACAATTGGGAAATTATAACAGGTTGGGACCCAAAAGTGAACAAATACAAAAATCCAATCTATAGTTTTAAGGTCCGCGATAAGGAAATAAATATTAAAACCCATACCGAATCACTTTCACACACGCAGATTCCAAAAGTGGCTTTGCCAAAATACCAGGCTTGGGGCGATATTTTAAAATGGACCTTACAAGAGAATGTACCTGGTGAATTTCCATACACTTCAGGGCTGTATCCCTTCAAAAGGACTGGGGAAGATCCTGCCAGAATGTTTGCGGGTGAAGGAGGACCGGAGCGCACCAATCGTCGTTTCCATTATGTAAGTATGGGGTTGCCCGCCAAAAGACTTTCCACTGCTTTTGATAGTGTAACTTTATATGGAAATGACCCCGACCTTCGACCCGATATTTATGGCAAAATTGGAAATGCGGGAGTTTCTATCTGTTGTTTGGACGATGCGAAAAAATTATATTCAGGATTTGATTTAAGTCATCCAATGACCTCGGTTAGTATGACTATTAATGGGCCTGCACCTATGTTGCTGGGCTTTTTTATGAATGCTGCCATTGACCAAAATTGTGAAAAATATATTTTGGAAAATGGTTTGGAAAAAGAAATTGAAGAGAAAATTTCAGCTATTTATAAGAAAAAGAATATCGAGCGTCCCAAATATCACGGTGAGCTTCCAGAAGGTAATAATGGGTTGGGGCTCATGCTATTAGGAGTTACTGGCGATCAAGTTTTGGATATCGAAGTTTACAATAAAATTAAATACGAAACATTACAGCAGGTGCGTGGAACCGTTCAGGCAGATATTTTAAAAGAAGACCAAGCGCAAAACACCTGCATTTTTTCCACTGAATTTGCACTGCGCTTGATGGGCGATGTACAGGAATATTTTATCGAGAAGAAAGTCCGAAATTTTTATTCGGTTTCTATAAGTGGTTACCACATTGCCGAGGCAGGTGCAAACCCAATAACCCAATTGGCTTTTACCCTTGCAAATGGGTTCACTTATGTTGAATATTATTTGAGCAGAGGAATGGACATCAACGAATTCGGTCCAAATCTTTCATTTTTCTTCAGCAACGGGATAGACCCAGAATACGCTGTTATTGGTCGTGTTGCCCGAAAAATTTGGGCAAAGGCACTAAAGGAAAAATACGGTGCAAACCCGCGTGCACAAATGTTAAAATACCATATACAAACTTCTGGTCGTTCATTGCATGCACAGGAGATTGATTTTAACGATATTCGTACTACATTACAGGCTTTGTACGCAATTTATGATAACTGTAATTCATTGCACACCAATGCATATGATGAAGCTATAACAACTCCCACTGAAGAGAGCGTTCGCCGAGCTATGGCAATCCAGCTTATTATAAATAAGGAACTTGGCTTGGCTAAAAACGAGAATCCAATCCAAGGTTCTTTCATTATTGAAGAACTAACAGATTTGGTTGAAGAAGCTGTTTTAAAAGAGTTTGACAGTATTACAGAAAGAGGCGGCGTTTTGGGGGCAATGGAAACTATGTACCAGCGCAGTAAAATTCAAGAGGAAAGTTTGTATTATGAAACCTTGAAGCACAATGGAGATTTTCCGATTATTGGAGTTAATACCTTTTTAAGTAGTAAAGGCTCGCCAACGGTACTTCCTGCTGAGGTTATACGCGCAACAGAGGATGAAAAACAGGTTCAGATTAAAACGCTTAAAAATCTTCATAAAATGTATGCGGATAATGCCCACAACACAATTGAAAAGGTTAAAGAGGCGGCAATACATAATGAAAACATGTTTGAACAGTTGATGGAAGCCACAAAGGTTTGTTCCTTAGGGCAAATTACTGAAGCTTTATTTGAGGTTGGCGGGCAATATAGACGAAATATGTAGAAAAATTTTTATGACACGACAAAAATACATATATTTGTGTCAAATGTCGTGTTCATGAAAAAATATGAAAATCCAACCGATGTAAATTTAGCCAAAGAGCCCGAAGTTTTCTATCTTCTAGACAATCCTTTTGATAGGATAGTTGGTGTGCTTGGCGGCGTAGGTCAAGTGGGTCAAGCCGTTAATAGCGATATTGACCTTATTACCGTTACAAGAAAAGGTCTGCCCAAAAGTGTTGTGTATTCAATTTGTGAGGTGCTTGGCATTTCAATGGACCGATTGAGTGATTTGATACATATTTCACACCGTACTTTACAGCGCAAGGCAGATGATGATCTTTTAGGGGTTGCGGCCTCAGAACAGCTTTTTGAAATTGCAGAGGTAGTTTCTGAAGGTATAGTTGTTTTTGAAACGCTCGAAGATTTTAGAAATTGGCTACATTCCAAACCATACATTTTTAAGGGACAACAACCTTTAGACTTTCTTGACACTAGGTTTGGAATTCAATATGTTAAAAATATCCTTGGGCGGATTGCCCATGGAATTCCTTCTTGATTGTGCGAATTTTTAGAATTGCAAAAAGCGAATATATTGATGATTTTACAGGTGAAGGTGCCAGGCTATATGGTGGGAGATGGAATTTGGTTGGTGACCCGATGCTTTATTTTTCCCAAAGTTTATCATTGAGTTTGTTGGAAATTATTGTTCACGTAGAATTTTCTAAATTACCTGTAGGTTATTCTTTTGTGGAAATAGAAATTTCAGATAAATTCATTAAACCTATTCAGTCCTTGGATTTCATTAAACCGAAGTGGAGCTCTGAAGAATCAGAAAAGCAAGTGCAAATGTTAGGTTCTTCGTGGCTTAAGAGACAGGAAAGCCTAGCACTACGTGTGCCCTCAGCAGTTTTGAATTTGGAATACAATATTTTAATAAATCCAGTTCACAAGGATATAGGGAATTTGAAAATCATTAATAAAGGAACTTTAGACTTTGATCCTAGATTGATCAGATAACACGTCCTATTTACCCTTACAAACCTTTCGCATCAATCGAAATCATCGACGTTTTTAAACATAACTATATAGATATGCTTATTTTGAAAAAGGAATGATGATAATGAGGAAATGAAGTAAATTTTTAGGCTAAAGTGTTAGCCTCCAAGTATGCTGAAGTTTTCGAAATCTTTTGAGCTCTTTACGAAGTAATGGAAGAAAATCCTTTCCGTTGCTGTTCACTCTTTCCAAGCGTTCACAATTTTTATAAAGAAGATTGGAAAGGCGCATTACAGAAGCTGCATATTTATGCTTTTCCTCAGAAAAAGGTTGGCTCTCGGCTTTTAATATTTGTGGCCCTAATGATACTGACTGCTGAACGATATCTCCAGTAAAGTAAATATTTGGATCTTCGGCACCATTTTTTTGCAAATGTGCCAAATCATGAGCTAAATAGCCCGAAATATTTCTGGCAAGAGAGAATATTTCAAGTGCTTTATAATAGATTGCAGAATGTGAATTCTTTCCAATGTGATGGGGAGACATTTTTCCTTTTTCTTTTTTTTAAGCGTATCAAATTTAACTACTAACATTTTGAAATAGCAATCGATATTAAAGTAAATTAGTATTTTTGATTTAGATATTATTGTATTTTTAAAACAAACTTTAAAATGAGTATTGATTCTTTAAATTGGAAAATCCTCAATTGTCTTCAAAAAAATGCACGACAACCCAATACTGAAATTGGCAGACAGGTAGGTATTAGTTCACCAGCGGTTTCTGAAAGAATAAAAAAAATGGAAGACTCTGGAATCATTAACGGCTATTACACTGTTGTTTCACCTTTTGAGGCGGGGTATCAATTTAAAGCTATAATAACGCTGCGCGCATTCATGGGGAAACTGAAACCATTTCTTGAGATTGTGAAAACCTATGATGAGGTTTTAAATTGTTATCGCATTACAGGGAACGAAAATATTGTAATGGAGGTTGTCCTAAAAAATCAAAAGCATTTGGAAAACTTCATCGACCAATTAATTGTATATGGTGAAACAAAAACACAGATTGTTCTTTCACACGTTGTCAAAAACAATGATATAAAACCTTTAAAGTGAAAAACCGTATGTTAAAAATGTAATAATTGGATTCATTTTAAGATTTACAACTCGTGCTTTCTGCTAAATTAGCTGTGTAACAATCCAAAAAAAAGCATAGCAATGAAAAATTATACTTTCCAATTTTTATTAGTAACAATAATTTCAGCAACGCTGGGCTTTACCGGCTTGGAATATCCAGGAGCATTTTTTGTTAGATTGATTTGTCTTTTTGCGGGAATAGGGTTAATGATTTCCTGTTTAGACGCTATCATTGTTTCCCGTAAGGAACGCCGTGCTAAAAAAAATACTCAATTGTAAGTAAGTTATATATCTTTAGCCTTTGTTTTTTTTAGTAGGAAATATAACCAAATAGTTAATCCACCTACTAAAAGAAGAAAGACAGAAAAAATTGTCCACGTATTGAAATAACCAAAACTGTTTACAAGATTCATCCCTCCATTGTGTCCAATCATATGGGCAAAACTAAAACTCATACTATACAGTGCCATGTAACTTCCTTTTCTTCCTTTAGGAGACATCTCTAAAGCAAGGGCATTTGAAAATGGAAACCCAATCATTTCCCCAAGAGTCATTAAAAGCATCGCTATTACCAAAACACCGCTCCAATCGCTCAAGTTCAGCACCAAGAAGCTCAATCCCAAAAAGAAAACCCCCCAGAAGGTAGCCATCGTTTTTGAAATTTTCTTTCGGTCAAGCCAAGCAATCAGCGGCATTTCAAAAATTACAATTGTGGCGCCATTTATAAACAAAAGCCACCCTATGATATCTTCAGATAGAAAATGCACTTTTTCATAATACACCGGCATAACTGAAAAATACTGCACAAATGCCAAGCTATATGCTATCATTATAAAAAAGAAAACTAAAAAATATTTATTAAAATAAGGTGGTAAACCTTCTTTAATAATGATAGTTTTTTCATCCGTACTTTTCGGCTTTTTGGGTTTTAAAAGAATAAATACACCAAGGGAGGCAAGCATACAGGTTAACCCATCAATCCAAAATAGCGATGTGTAGTTAATGTGGGCAATTATCAATCCGCCCACTAGTGGCCCAATTGAGAATCCAAGATTTATAGCCAAACGTATCAATGCAATGCCTCTGGTTATATTTCCGGGTTTGCTGTATGCGTCCGCCGCAACAAAAATAGCAGGTCTGCCAGCATCTGTCATTAAGGTTAGTAGAAATATACCTATACAGAACCCATAAAATGTCTCTATATATTGAAGCAGTATAAAACCTACCCCTCCCATAAAAAGACTGGACAGCATTACCTTATAATAGCCAATGGAATCGGTTAATCTACCGCCTATATAGGTGCCCACCAAAGAACCCAACCCAAAACACGACATTATCCAGCCCACTTGTGGCAAGTCAAACCCTTCCACATTTATGAGGTACAGAGACAAAAAGGGAATTACCATTGCCCCAGCGCGGTTAATGAACGTAACCAAAGACAATAGCCAAATCTCTCGAGATAGTCCCCGAAAGTTTGCTAGATAGTTGGAATAAATTTTTTTCATCTTTGGTTGGTAGTATAAAATTAAAACGTCCCGGTTTTGGCCGGGACGTTTTTATATAGTATAAACTTATTGTTATATAGTCAATACATACATCGCCGGCATTTCTGGATTGAAATGACCTGGTTTCTTCGGCAGGTGTATGTGTTATTTGTCATTTTTTATGCAATTTATTTTTCAAATGTAGTAAAAACTTTTATTCACTATGAATATTTTTTCATTTTAATCCAAAACTCTTTTTAAAGTCATTCCAAAACGTACAGCGGCTTTATCATACATCGTTCCCATTCTTATAAGGCTTGGTTTGGGATGATCTTCATTTGCTTCTAAAAATTTATCCAACCAAACTTTTGAATTTATACCTATTGAGCCATTATAGCTTATATTGTAAAAAGAAAAATTATTAATTACATTAAAACCTTCGGCTCTTTCTACTTCAATTTCAGAAATTATCTTTTCTGGAGTAGAAGTTTCATAGAATGAAATTTTAAGATTGCCCTTGGCCGGCTGCTCGGCTATTCCAGCATCATAACCAAAATACATCCAGTCCGTTTGAACCTTCATTGTATATTTTAAGGAGGGATCATTCCAAACAAATTCTATGGGATGGTCATAATTTTTGATGCGGTTATTTAATGCCTCGACAAATATTCGGGGATAAATCGAATCCTTTGCAGCAAAGTGTTTTTCTTCCCAATCCAAAGCTTCTTCCCAATTTAATTTTTTTGCTATTTTTTCTTTTATATACTGTAGGAATTCAGACTCGGTAAAATTATCGGCATTAAAATGAAGGTCGTTATAAGTAAAAACTACATTTACTTTTTCCTGAGCTGCCAAAAAGCCCATTTCTTTTTTATTTAATTTTATGTGTTGGGCATATATAAAATTTGAACTTATAAAGAAAAATATTGAAGAGAGGAGAAGTTTATACATAAAAGGTTTTTTTTCCAAAAATAGAAATTTCCACGAAGTTTAAAATTCTTTTCTACTTTTACTAAAAACAAATTATGAAGAATCTATTTGCTATAATCTTTTTATTGTTCTGCACGATCATCTTTGCACAGGACGAGACTATTATTTCTGAAAGTAAGGCTGCGCAGATTGAACTGAATGAAGAATTCAGCAATCCCGAAACAACTATTTTGGAACCAAAGGATTTCAAAAAATTTAAAGGATTGGAGTTTTATCCAATTGATTCAAAGTTTATTGTTGAGGCAAAATTTGTTCGAACACCCAATGAAAAACCTTTTTTAATGCCCACAACTACTGCCCGAACACCAGAGTATGTAAAGTACGGCGAAGCACATTTTTCAATGGACGGAAAGGATTTTGTTTTAAATCTTTTCAAAAGTACAAAACCCTATGATGAGCCGGGTTATGAAGATTATCTTTTTCTGCCATTTACAGATTTAACTAGTGGCGATGGTTCTTATGGTGGCGGCAGATTTTTGGACCAGCGAATTCCAGAGGGAGATACAATTATAATAGATTTCAATAAGGCATATAACCCCTATTGTGCGTACAGTGCTCGTTATTCATGCCCCATTCCACCAAAAGAAAACGATCTTTTAATCAGGATTGAAGCCGGAGTAAAGGATTTTGGGAAGCACTAAAAATACTTTACCAGCCACATTCCAAAGAAAACCATTGCAAAACCTATTACAAAACTGGCAATGGTATAAAGTGCGAAAGACATAAAATCACCACTTTTCAAAAAAAGATGATTTTCATAAGCAAATGTTGAAAAAGTAGTGAATCCACCACAGAAGCCAGTTGCCAAAAAAAGTACAGTGTTTTGGGAAAGGGTTTCGTTCTTTAATGCAAGGCCCAGAATAATTCCAATTAATAAACTCCCTAAAATATTGGCTGCAAAAGTTCCGTACGGTATTCCTGTTTCATAATTATTCAACCATTTTGAAAATCCATACCGAAGCGTACTTCCCAAGCCGCCACCTATAAAAATCAATGCCAGTTGTTTCATTTAAATACCTTCTAAAATAGGTTCAGGAGCACTAACTATGGGTATGTATACTTCCGTAAGCCAATCTGCAGGATTTGGAACTTCATCGGGGTCGGTAACGTAAACTTCAAACATTTTTCTGTCTGGGTCTATCTGGTGGCCGTTTTTATCAATATATTCTCTTCCCTTAGTATATGCTTCTGAGAGATGCTCGTAATTTCCTTTTAACGATATTTTTACTGCTTTAACGGGCTCCATAAACCCACAAACCACGGGGCTGCCTTCTGGAGTTATAACCTGTTCTTTTACGGGTATGCCGGTTGAAAAAATTACCGTTCCGTTGGCGTTATCAACTTCGTTGTAAATTGTAAACGGCATTCCAGCCATATTCAAATTATTTTGGGTGATGAAACCCATCACTTCTCCCATCATGGGCGGCATTTTTTCACCTAATTCGCTCATTTTAGAAACTGATGTTGTGTACATATAGTAGCCGCCGCCGTATTGTGTAACGCCGTCAACATTTATGGAATATTGTTTCATGTCTTCGGCTACCTCCTCAGCAATTCCTTCAAGTCCTGCTTTGTTCATTTTGTGCATTTCAGCATCAAAGTCCATTCCACTCAAGGAATAATAGGCTTTATCAATCAGTGTGTGCTCTCCCTTCATTCCCCAAGTTACTTTGGTTCCGCCGTCCACTTCCTCAAACGTCCAATAAACCTTCGGATTTCTTTCGCCACCAGGAGTATTTAGTGTCAAATCCTGCTCTATTTCTTTATTCGGAATTACTTTCGTAGTAGTCATGGAACCGCTCATTTCACCGTCCCATGAATAGGAGGCACCTTCACCAACAGTCTTTTCGGCATATGTAAATGTAATTGTGGAATCCTCCTTTT
Source organism: Aequorivita sp. (assembly GCA_002715485.1). GTDB lineage: Bacteria > Bacteroidota > Bacteroidia > Flavobacteriales > Flavobacteriaceae > Aequorivita. The sequence continues at coordinate 73,000 of PAZL01000026.1, forward strand.
TCCAAGGCCCCCATTCTTCCCAATTTTTATAATCGTTCACTTTATTGAAAACCACTTCCGGTGGTGCGTTGATCACCATGGTATCCTGAATATCGTAGGAGCCATCTTTGGTTCCAAAATAAATTGCACTGCCAATAATAATGATGAGAAGAAGAAAAAATAAGTACTTTAAAATTTTCATTTGGTCGGGGGTGTTGATTGGTGTTGCTAAGATAGTGAAAATTCATTGATGCTTTTGAAAGTGAAATGTTTCGGTTTTTCAAATTTACACCGCCATCTATCACGAACAATATTTTAGTACATTTGCGGAAATCTAAAATTTTTTTAAAATGAAGAAAACCTTATTTATTGCAATGGCAATGAGCGGTTTGCTCTTTTTTTCGTGTAAGGACAACCAACCGGAAAAAGATGTAGCCCAAGTTGAAAATACAACATCTACCGAATTTGATTACAACGTGGAAACTTTTGGCGATGTAAAAGTATTGCGTTACCAAATTCCAGGGTGGGACAAGCTTACCTTAAAAGAACAAAAACTAGTATACTATCTTACCCAAGCAGGTTTGGAAGGACGTGATATTATGTGGGACCAAAACTACCGCCACAACCTTACCATTAGAAAAGCGCTTGAAAATGTATATGCAAATTATAAGGGCGATAAAACCACTGAGGACTGGAAAAATTTTGAAACTTACTTGAAAAGAGTTTGGTTCAGTAATGGTATCCACCACCATTATTCCAACGATAAACTAAAGCCAGATTTTTCTTCTGAGTACTTAAAGCAACTTTTAACCGATACAAATACAACTTTGGAAGGCGAAGCTTTTGAGGTAATCTTTAACGACAAGGATTCCAAAAAAGTTAATCAGGCAAAAGGTGTGGACAACGTTGCTGAAAGTGCGGTAAACTTTTACGGGCCAAACGTAACTAATAAAGATGTGGAGAGTTTCTATGCGAAAAAGAAATCTCCAAATCCAAAAAAACCTCTTTCCTTTGGATTGAACTCCAAACTTGTAAAGGAAAATGGAGAGCTTAAGGAATTGGTTTACAAATCTGGCGGACTTTACGGCCCAGCGATAGACAAAATTATTGGCTGGCTTGAAAAAGCACAGGGCGTTGCCGAAAATAAAGCACAGGGCGATGCCATCGGTCTTTTGATTGAGTATTACAAAACAGGCGACCTTCAAAAATGGGATGATTATAATGTAGCATGGACCGCCGCAACCGAAGGAAACATCGATTATATAAATAGTTTTATTGAAGTTTATAACGATCCACTGGGTTATAGAGGTTCATATGAAACCATTGTACAGATAAAAGATTTTGATATGTCTGAAAAAATGGCGGTACTTTCGGAAAATGCGCAGTGGTTTGAAGATAATTCACCTTTGATGGATGAACACAAAAAAGATAGCGTTGTGGGCGTAACCTATAAAGTGGTAAACGTTGCCGGTGAAGCTGGCGATGCTTCCCCAAGTACACCAATTGGCGTTAACCTTCCCAATGCAAACTGGATTCGTGCAGCTGTGGGCAGCAAGTCCGTTTCCCTTGGAAATATTATTGAATCCTATAACAATGCTGGAAGTACGGGCAGATTAAAAGAATTTGTAAACGATGAAGAAGAACTTGAACTGGAAGAAAAATACGGGCAGCAAGCCGATAAACTTCATACAGCACTTCACGAAGTAATAGGTCACGCTTCAGGACAATTGAATCCTGGCGTTGGTGAAACCAAAGAAACTTTGAAAAACTATGCATCTACTTTAGAAGAAGGCCGTGCAGATTTGGTGGGTCTTTATTATTTGTACAATCCAAAATTACAAGAGCTCGGTTTGGTCGACGATTGGAAAAAAGTTGGAATGGCTGCTTATGACGGATACATTCGCAACGGGTTGATGACGCAATTGATTCGTTTAAATTTAGGAGATGATGTGGAAGAAGCACATATGCGAAACCGCCAGTGGGTATCTGCTTGGGTATTTGAAAAAGGAAAGGCCGATAACGTGATTGAAAAAATTACCCGCGATGGAAAAACCTATTACAATATCAATGATTATGATAAATTACACGACTTATTCGGTGAATTGCTTCGTGAAACACAGCGAATAAAAAGTGAAGGAGATTACGCTGCTGTAGAAAATTTAGTCGAAACCTACGGTGTGAAAGTGGATCAAAATCTTCATAAAGAAATTTTGGAGCGCAACAAGCAATTTACTTCGGCACCTTATAGCGGTTTTGTGAATCCTGTACTTGTTCCAAAAATGGACGATAATGGTGAAATAGAAAGTTTCACTATTGAACAACCAAATACTTTTGCAGAGCAAATGTTATTCTATTCTAAAAATTACAGCAACTTACCAGCTGTAAACTAAAGAATCTTTAAACCCAATAAAAAAAGCTCTTCGTTTATGCGAAGAGCTTTTTTATTTTATCAACTTAATTGTTAATTCTTCAAATACGTTTTTAAGAGTAGAAGGAAGATTATAAAAGCAATAAATCCTACTAAAATCCAAAGACTGCCCTTATACTGTTTTTTATGAAGATTTTTGTCGCCACGATAGCTATAAACCATAATAATGACGAAGGCAATAAAAAATAAAACAGCAAAAACAATTTGGCCGGTAGTAATCATAAATTTGTAGTTTTACAGGGCAAATTTACACCTTATAAATTATAATATGAAGAATAAAATAGCCGCAGTTTCCCAATTTCATAAAGCATTTGGATTGGGAAAGAAAGAATCTCCCGCCGCAAATTTGGGGATAAAGAAAAATCTTTTGCGTTATGAACTTATGCGTGAAGAAAACGAAGAATATTTAGAAGCGGCAAATAATGATGATTTGGTTGAGGTGGCAGATGCACTGGGGGATATGCTCTATATTTTATGTGGAACCATTATTGAGCACGGAATGCAACACAAAATTGAAGAGGTATTTAACGAAATACAACGAAGCAATATGAGCAAACTGGGAGATGATGGTAAGCCTATATACCGAGAGGATGGTAAAGTTTTAAAAGGCCCCAATTATTTTAAACCAAACATTCAAGCAATACTTGATAAATAGAAAAAAATCCAAAACGAAAAGTTTTGGATTTTTTTTAATGTAATATCAGGTATCTTTATACAACCTCAAGTCTCCACCCAAAAGGATCTTCGCTACGGTTGTACTGTATGTCCATTAACTCTTTTTTGAACTGGGTTGCAAATCCATGCTCCTGTTTTTCAAGTTCATAAACAGTTTCCTTATAACTAAAAGCACTTACAGGACTTATAACTGCTGCTGTCCCCGCGCCAAAAATTTCCTTTAGACTTCCGTTTTTTGCGGCTTCCACAATTTCTGAAACCAAAACCGGTCTTTCTTCTACAGTAATATTATCTCTTTTGGCAAGAGCTATTACGCTTTTGCGCGTAACACCGTCCAAAATCCGGTCGCTTATTGGAGCGGTAATCAGCGTATCATTCACACGAAAAAATACATTCATCGTTCCCGCTTCCTCTAAATATTTATGGTCACTGGCGTCTGTCCAGATTACTTGCTGAAAGCCTTTCTCTCGTGCCAAATTTGTTGGAAAAAATTGCGCGCCATAATTACCGGCTGCTTTTGCAGCACCCACACCACCATTTGCCGAACGACTGTAATGCTCTGCGATTACAACCTTAACATCTCCCGTATAATATGCTTGGGCGGGCGACATCAAAATCATAAATTTATATTCTGTAGATGGAGAGGCCGAGACGCCCACTTGGGTTGCCATTACAAAAGGTCGAATGTACAATGAATTCCCTAGGCCGGGCTTAACCCAATCCTTATCCATTTTTACCAGAGTTGTCAATGCCTCAAAGAATATATCTTTGGGAAATTCTGGTATGGCCATTCTTTTAGACGACTTGTTTATTCTATTAAAATTTTCTTCGGGTCTAAAAAGCCACACTTTCCCATCATCATCCTTAAAGGCTTTCATTCCCTCAAAAACTGCCTGGCCGTAATGAAAAACCTTTGCCGCAGGTGAAATGGTTAAAGGTCCATAAGGTTTGATAGTAGGGTTCTGCCATTCACCATCCTTATAATCACATTCAAACATATGATCGCTAAAAGTACTTCCGAATGTAAGGTTGTCAAAATCTACATCTCCTATTCTGGAAGTTAAAACTTTTTGTACGTCAATTTTTTGGGTGGTGGAAGAATTCATGAAAAAGAATTATTTATTTTGTAAAAATAGGTAAAATTTAGGCCATATAAAATTCAAAAAATCATTAAAATTGCAACACATTACCAATCAATAATTTATTAAATACTTCAAAATGAAAAAAATTCTATTTTTATTTTCAATAATGGCAATTTTAATTAGCTGTAAAAACGAAAAACCAGAAGATAAACCCGTGCTTGAAACACAAGAAATAGCGGTTAACTATCAAAGTTTTGGTGATAAAATTACCGATGAAGATGTTTTGACAAAAGCTGAAATCATTGAAAAATATAATGATTTAAAAACTGGCGATACCATAAATGTAAAATTTACTACGCAAGTGAAGGAAGTTTGCCAAAAGAAAGGCTGCTGGATGAAAGTTGATATGGGCAAGAACGAGGCTATGGTACGTTTTAAGGATTATGGTTTCTTTATGCCAAAAGATATTGCTGGTAAGAGCATCATTGCTGAAGGAAAAGCTTATGTTGAAGAAATGAGCGTTGAAGACCAGCGTCACTATGCCGAAGACGGAGGCGCCACTCCAGAAGAAATTGCAGCTATCACCGCGCCTAAGCGAACACTTGCTTTTGAGGCACACGGTGTTTTAATTCCGGAAGAGGAAAAGCAATAATTTTTTGAAGAGAACTTTATTTAAAACGGGCGACGGCTCTTACACCTTGCATATCCCAGAGTGGGATGAACAATATCACTCTAAGCACGGTGCAATAGCCGAAGCCCTTCACGTTTTTATAAAGGAAGGGCTTTATCATTGGTTTTCTAAAAATAAGGAAACAGAAGTTTCAATTCTCGAAATTGGTTTCGGAACCGGGCTGAACGCATTTCTTACTTTTTTGGAAACTGAAAAAAATACATTTAGGGTCAACTATACCGGGGTTGAGGCATACCCATTGGAAATAGACGAAATAGCTAAGCTTAATTACACTTCACTTTTAAATGCTTCGGCAGAAGTTTTTTTAAAAATGCACCACTCTGCTTGGGAAGAAGTAAGTAGCATTTCTGAAAATTTCCAACTTACAAAACAGCAAAAATTCTTTTCTGAAATAACTTCTGAAAGTTTCTTCAACCTTATCTATTTTGATGCATTCGGAATTCGTGTGCAACCAGAACTCTGGACCGAGGAAATTTTCAAAAAAATGTATACTGCATTAAAACCGCATGGAGTTTTGGTTACTTATGCTGCAAATGGCAATGCACGTCGCGCTATGCAGGCTGTTGGTTTTAATGTGGAGCGTCTTTCTGGGCCTCCTGGAAAAAAAGAAATGTTGAGAGCTACAAAAATTTAAATTCATTATATTTTTATGGTGCCAAAAGGGGTGGTTTAACCAATGCCCAACGATCAATTCACAATCTTCCGTTAACACCCTTTGCTATTCACATTTGAATATCTAACTTTAAAATTATGATTAGAAAAGTGTTGATAACAGGTGCTACAGGCCTTATAGGTAGTGAAATTGTTCGTCAGTGTCACGCTGCNGGAATTGCCGTTAACTACCTAACAACCAGCAGGGAAAAAATTGAAACTNCTGAAAATTACAAAGGATTTTATTGGAACCCACAAGAAGGTGAAATTGATACTCAAGCTTTTGATGGTGCAACGGCAATAATTAATTTGNTTGGAGCCACTATTTCTGAACGATGGACTAAAAAATATAAAAAGATTATTCTTGAAAGTAGAATAGAATCCATAAATCTGCTACGCGATACACTTCTTAAAATAGATCACAATATTGTACATTTTATTTCTGCAAGCGGTATCAGTATCTATCCAAACTCAAAGACTAAGCTNTATACGGAAGAAAATGAAGAGGTTGATGATACCTTTTTGGGTGAAGTAGTAGTGGCTTGGGAGGCTGCCGCTGCCCAATTTAAAAATATGGGAATGGAAGTGAGCAAAGTACGCACAGGAGTGGTTTTGGCAAAAAATGACGGGGCTTTGCCAAAATTGGTAAAACCAATAAAACTTGGAGTGGGCGCGCCCTTAGGTAGCGGCGAACAGTGGATATCCTGGATCCATCTTGAAGATATTGCCGGAATTTATCTTTTTCTTCTAACGAACCAGCTGGAGGGAAAATACAATGCCGTAGCGCCAAACCCTGTACAAAATAAAAAGATGACTAAAATGATTGCTTCAAAGTTGGACAATCCACTCTGGATGCCAAACATTCCAGCTTTTGCATTAAAATTATTGTTGGGAGAAATGTCCGTTTTGGTTTTGGAAGGACAATTGGTTAGTTCCCACAAAGTTGAGCAACTTGGCTATCCCTTTAAGTTCTATAATTTGGAAAGCGCCTTACAGGATTTGCTATAAATAAAAAAGAGAGGCAATTTTGCCTCTCTTCAGTTTATAAAAATTTTCTTCTTTATTAAGCTTTATTAGCAACCAAAGAAACAGTAATTTTCATAGCGTCGTTAATAAACTTATCACCCAAATTTGGGAATACAGATTTTGAACCGTAGTTAACATCCCACTTAGTTCTGTCTATTTCAAAAGTCTCACTCTTTAGCATCATTTTATCTCCTTCCATAGTTACAGTTGCAGGAAATTCAATAGCATTGGTTTTGTCTTTAATGGTCAAATTTCCTTTAACCACGTTATTTTCGATGCCTGTCATTTCAAATTTAGCGGTTGGATATTCTTTTACATTAAAGAAATCACCTTCCTTGCCTTCAACAGTTCCTTTTAAGTGAGCCTCTAGATTAGCTTTGTCATCACCTTCCAGATCTTCATCAGTAATGCTGTTCATATCAATTACAAACTCTCCGGCCTCAATATTTCCATTGTTTAAATGAACCGTTCCTGAAGAAAGTTTTATTGTTCCGTGNTGCTTTCCAGTGGGNTTAGCACCCTCCCACATAATAGTAGAAGCAGCAGTGTCTACTGNNTATTCTGTAGCCATTTCAGTGGCTTCGGAAGCTTCTTCTACTAGTGTTTCTGCTTCTTTTTCATTGTTTTTGCATGAGAAGGCTCCTATAGTGATAAAAGCCATTAACGTAATTTTCAAAAATGTAGATTTCATAAATATTGGTTTTTGTTTTGATTTGCAAAAATATGCTTAAACAAAATGAATTTTCTTAAAGTAATATTAAATTAAAATGCTGTGACATTTTGACATTTTAAAACAAATGGCAGTACTTTTGCTCCCTTCAGAAAAAATTGAAAGAAACGCTATTATGGGCAAAAAAGATAAAATGAAAGAAACCGAATATGAAGAAGAAGTAGGTTTTGACGAAACGGATATAANTGAACAAGAAGCCGCTGAGGAAAAAGTAACCGATGCACTTGCCGAATTGCAAGAAGAATTTCAGCGTGAAAAGGATCGCTATCTTCGTCTTTTTGCAGAGTTTGAAAATTTCAAAAAACGTACTGCCCGGGAACGGGTAGATATGTTTAAAACCGCTGGCGCCGATGTAATTGGTTCTTTACTTCCAGTTTTGGACGATTTTGAACGCGCCTTGAAAGAAATTGAAAAAAGTGAGGACGACAGTCTTCACAAAGGGGTGGAGCTTATTCACAACAAACTGCGTGAAACCCTTAAATCTAAAGGGCTTCATTTAATGGATGTAAAACCTGGTGACGCATTTGATGCAGATTCACACGAAGCGATTACCCAAATTCCCGCCCCCGAAGATAAACTCAAAGGCAAAATTATAGATGTAGTGGAAAAAGGATATACCTTGGGCGATAAGATAATCCGCTACCCAAAAGTGGTTATAGGACAATAATATGAAGGAAGATTATTACGAAATTTTAGGAATATCAAAAAGTGCCACGGCTGCCGAAATTAAAAAGGCGTACCGAAAAAAGGCATTACAATACCATCCCGATAAAAACCCAGGAGACCACGAAGCAGAGGCAATGTTTAAAAAATCTGCCGAAGCCTATGAAGTGCTAAGCGACCCCAACAAAAGGTCACGTTATGATCAGTTTGGGCACCGTGCCTTTGAAGGCGGCGGTGGCTTTGGCGGTGGCGGCATGAACATGGAAGATATTTTCAGCCAGTTTGGAGATATTTTTGGTGGTGCCTTTGGCGGCGGTTTCGGTGGCGGTTTNGGTGGCGGTGGCCGTAGAACCGTTAAAGGAAGTAACCTGCGTATTCGCGTACAGCTTACTTTGGAAGAAATTGCCAATGGTGTTGAGAAGAAAATAAAGGTAAAGCGTAAAAAGCTTGCCCAGGNAACCACTTATAAAACATGTTCAACCTGTAATGGACAGGGGCAGGTAACCCGTATCCAAAATACTATTTTAGGCCGTATGCAAACTTCAGCTACCTGTAGTACATGTGGNGGATTGGGTCAAATAGTGGATTCAAAACCTGCAAATGCTGATGCTGAAGGTATGCTTATTACCGAAGAAACAGTTTCTATCAAAATTCCAGCAGGTGTTGTAGATGGTATGCAACTGAAAGTATCCGGAAAAGGAAATGATGCACCGGGCAACGGAATTGCAGGTGATCTTTTGGTTGCNATTGAAGAAAAGCCACACGATAAATTGCAGCGCGAAGGTGATAACCTGCACTATGATTTGTACATTAGCTTTTCTGAAGCAGCTCTGGGAACTTCCAAGGAAATTGAAACTGTTACCGGAAAGGTGCGTATCAAGATTGATAGCGGAGCACAAAGCGGAAAAATTTTAAGACTTCGAAACAAGGGGATTCCTAGTATAAATGGCTACGGAACTGGAGATTTACTAGTGCATGTAAATGTTTGGACTCCAAAATCCTTATCAAAAGAGCAGCGTGAGTTTTTTGAAAAAATGAANGATGACGAACATTTTCAGCCTAAACCTGAAAAAGAGGACAAATCATTTTTTGAAAAAGTGAAAGATATGTTCTCTTAATTTNTAAATATTNGNTNANTAAATAT
>PAZL01000026.1:82075-93938 GCA_002715485.1 Aequorivita sp.
TATATTTGAGANANTCGNTTNGNCTNANNANTGATNANTTTTCTTTTTCATAGCAATTTTTTTCCCACCCAAGAATTTCGTTTTTGGGTGGGTTTTGCTTTTATAAGGTTTATTTCACCACTATTTACAATTGTAATAGTCGTGCCATTCACTTAAAATACTCTTAATAGTTATAATGCTTCACGGTCAAATCAATATATTTACATTCTTCAAATTAAATTCATGGAAAAACTTTTAGTGGTCAACAATGTTTCCAAAACCTATGGGGGTTATAAAGCGCTCAACAACGCATCCATAGAGGTAGAGAAAGGGAGCATATTTGGACTATTGGGACCCAATGGTGCCGGTAAAACAACATTGATTAGAATAATAAACCAGATTACCATGCCCGATACCGGTTCGGTATTTTTGGATGGCCAACCGCTTCAACCGCATCACATAAAAGACATTGGATATTTACCCGAAGAGCGGGGCCTTTACAAATCTATGAAAGTTGGGGAGCAAGCACTTTATCTAGCTCAGCTCAAAGGACTTTCAAAGCAAGAGGCGAAGGAACGGCTAAAATATTGGTTTGATCGTTTGCAAATTGGAGATTGGTGGGATAAAAAAATCCAAGAACTTTCAAAAGGAATGGCGCAGAAAATTCAATTTGTAGTTACAGTGCTCCATAAACCAAAGTTGTTGATTTTTGACGAACCTTTTAGCGGTTTTGACCCTATAAACGCCAATCTTATTAAAGATGAAATATTAAAGTTGCGCGATGATGGTGCTACCGTCATCTTCTCCACCCACCGCATGGAATCTGTAGAGGAGATGTGTGACCATATTGCTTTGATACATAAATCGAATAAAATATTGGATGGAAAGTTAATTGATATTAAACGCCAATATAAAAGCAACACATTTGAAATTGGCTTAATAACCCAGGATCACGCTTCAACTTCTGCGATATTAAAAGATAAATTTGAAATTTTTCCTGCAACTTTTAAAAGTATAAATAACGAATTGCAATACAAGGTGAAAATACCTGAATCGGTATCGCCAAATGATTTTGTAAGCTATTTAACTTCACTGGGGCAATTAACGCATTTTGTAGAAGTAGTGCCTTCTGCCAGTGATATTTTTATTGAAACCATCCAAAAAAACTAACCAAAAATGAACCATCTTTCGCTTATAATTAAAAGGGAATACCTTACCAAGGTACGTAATAAGTCGTTCATTATTATGACTTTTTTAAGCCCGCTTATTTTTGTGGGTATTTTTGCGTTGGTCGCTTATTTGTCCAGTTTAAACAGTGATACAGTTCGTAAAATTTCGGTTTTGGACGAAAGCGGGCTTTTTGTAAACGAGTTTAAAAGTTCGCCACACTTACAATATAAATTGCTGCGCAACATCAGTCTACCAGAGGCAAAAAAAGATGCCGAATCGCAAGAAATGTACGGGTTGCTTTACATTCCAAAAATTGACAAACTTGAAGATCTCTCAAAAAAAATCACTTTTTATTCTGAAGATTCTCCATCGCTTTCATTAATGGGCGATATAAACGATTTACTCGAGAATAAAGTAAATACACTAAAACTTAAGGAAGCGGGGATTGATTCAGAAACCATTAAAAATCTTCACATAAATATAAGTGCCAATCAAGAAACTTTTAAAGGGAAAGAAACATCAAAACTGGGCTCCGGTTTAAAATTAATCTTTGGAGGTCTTGCAGGGTACCTATTGTTCATGTTTATCATTATTTATGGTAATATGATTATGCGCAGCGTAATCGAAGAAAAGACCAGCCGTGTGATTGAAGTAATTATTTCATCAGTAAAACCGAGGTTATTACTACTTGGAAAAATCTTCGGAACCACGCTTGCCGGAATTACGCAGTTTGTAGTTTGGGTGGTGTTGATTTTGGTATTAATGACCGTTGTAACCTCTATTTTCGGAATTGATCCCGCTTCAGCTACACCATCCCAACAAGTTTTGGATAATAGTGTAAACGGTGGCACGCAGCAGATTTTGCAGGATGTTATGATGGAGATCAATAATCTCCCCATTACCAATTTGATAATTATGTTCATCCTCTTTTTTGTTGGCGGTTATTTACTGTACGCTTCTTTATACGCTTCGGTGGGTGCCGCAGTTGATAGTGAGACCGATACCCAACAATTCATGATGCCTATTTTAATGCCTTTAATACTGGCAGTCTATGTAGGTTTTTTCACTGTTATTGATAATCCGCACGGAACGGTTTCTCAAGTTTTTTCATACATTCCCTTTACTTCGCCAGTGGTTATGCTCATGCGTATTCCTTTTGGGGTGCCACTTTGGCAACAGATTATTTCTGTACTTATCCTGTTCGCAAGCTTTATTGCTATGGTTTGGTTTGCGGCCAAAATTTATAGGGTAGGTATCTTAATGTATGGAAAGAAGCCAACATATAAAGAAATTTTCAAGTGGCTTAAATATTAATAAAACGTATTCCGAATGTTGCTATGTATTCGGAAATATTAAAAAAAAAGAAAAATTATGAAAAGAGAATCATTCATAACCGTCTGCATTTTGCTATTTGCTTTCGGTATGTCGGCACAAACTACAGATTTGGCCAGAGTAGAATATTTAGCATTACCTTTTTCAAAATCAGACAACTCCATCAATCGCTATCGCGCTTTGGTGCAAGTACCAATTCCTTTGGATAAAGAAAGAAAAAAAATATTTGTTGTGGGTCTGGAATATAGGTATGTAGATGTAAATATTGAAGATACGGAAGATGTATTTGCTTTTAATGATAATTTAGTAACCTCCACACAACAAATGGACGCCTATCTAGGGTATGTATGGAAACAAAACGATGACTGGCGCTTTGGGGTCAAGGGAGGCGTAAAAATTCAAAGTGACTTTGAAGGCAGTTTGGTAAGCGATGACTTTATTTATGAAGTGGGTGCTTACGCCATAAAGGATAAAAAGAAAAATCCTGAAGAAGGCAAAAAACCATATCGTTTTATTGCAGGTCTTACCTATTCAACTACACCCGGTAGATGGTACCCCTTGCCAATCTTAAATTATTACAAAGAATTTCACCCCAACTGGACCTACACATTGGGTGTGCCAAAAACAAATGTACGACACTATCTGAATGATAACCATAAAGATGCGCTCCAAGCATTCCTTACTTTAGATAACGTTTATTCCAATATACAGCAGAATTTTTTACCCATTTCCGATCAAAACGCTGATAGTAAGTTAGCCGAGAGTATCCAGATGACAATAGGTCTTGTTGGTTTGGGCTATGAGCACTTTTTTACGGATCATCTACTTTTTTACGGCTATGCCGCGCACTCCGTTTACAACGACTTTAGGTTGGAAGATGGCGATGGAAATAAAATCTATAAAATCAATACCGAAAATTCGCCTTATTTTAGGGCAGGATTTAAATTCAAATATTAATGGCGAGAATACTTATAATAGAAGACGAAGCAGCAATAAGAAGGGTTTTGGTAAAAATCCTTTCCGAAGAAAACCAAGGTTACGAAGTTTTTGAAGCCGAAGATGGTCTTGCGGGAATGGAAACCATAAAAAAAGAAGATTTTGATTTGGTGCTTTGTGATATAAAGATGCCCAAAATGGACGGCGTTGAGGTATTGGAGGCCGTAAAAAAAATTAAGCCCGAAATACCCATGGTCATGATTTCCGGTCACGGGGATCTTGAAACCGCAGTAAATACTATGAAAATGGGCGCTTTTGATTATATTTCAAAACCGCCAGACCTCAATCGCTTGCTCAATACCGTGCGCATTGCTTTAGATAGAAAGGAATTGGTTGTTGAAAATACCCGCCTTAAAAAGAAAGTTTCCAAAAATTATGAAATGGTGGGCGAATCGACTGCCATTGTTCAGATTAAGGAAATGATCGAGAAAGTAGCGCCCACCGAAGCCCGTGTTTTGATAACGGGTCCCAACGGAACCGGAAAAGAATTGGTTGCACACTGGCTTCACCAAAAAAGTGACCGAAGTAGCGGTCCTATGATTGAGGTTAACTGTGCCGCTATTCCCAGTGAATTAATTGAAAGCGAACTTTTCGGTCACGTAAAAGGGGCTTTTACTTCAGCAAATAAAGATCGCGCGGGTAAGTTTGAAGCCGCAAACGGCGGTACTATTTTTCTTGACGAAGTAGGCGATATGAGCCTTTCCGCACAGGCAAAAGTGCTCCGAGCATTACAAGAAAACAAGGTACAGCGCGTAGGCAGCGATAGAGATATAAAAGTAGATGTTCGCGTCATTACTGCAACAAACAAAGATTTAAAGAAAGAAATAGCAGAAGGCAACTTCCGTGAAGACCTCTACCATCGTTTGGCGGTTATATTAATAAAAGTTCCATCATTGAATGATAGAAGGGACGATATTCCATTATTGGTTGATTATTTTTCTGAAAAGATTTCAACGGAACACGGTACCGCTAAAAAGAAATTTTCTTCAAAAGCCATCAAATTATTACAGGAATATGATTGGACCGGAAATATCCGTGAGCTTCGTAATGTTGTGGAACGCTTGATTATTCTTGGTGGAAAGGAGATTAGCGAGGAAGATGTAAAACTCTTTGCAAGTAAATAATATATTGAGATGAAAGACGTAAAAATCGAAGACTTTAAAGTAACCAAGCCAATAAAACTGGATGGTACTAAGAACGATTGGGATTTGGACGCTTCCGAAAAGGAACTGGAAGACCAATTAGAAGATACCCGAAAAAAACTGGGAAAACTTCAAGATACATTGTATGCCCACGGAAAGTATGCAGTGCTGGTCTGCTTGCAAGGAATGGATACGGCCGGAAAAGACAGTTTGATTCGTGAGGTTTTTAAGGATTTTAACGCTCGCGGAGTTGTTGTTCACAGTTTTAAAACGCCTACAGCGCTCGAAAAGAGACACGATTATCTTTGGCGCCATTACATTGCCCTTCCCGAACGTGGAAAGTTTGGCGTTTTCAACCGAACACATTATGAAAATGTTTTGGTCACAAGGGTACATCCCGAATATATTTTAGGTGAAAACTTGCCAAATGTAAATTCTTTGGAAGACATTGATGATGCTTTTTGGGACAAGCGTTTTCAGCAGATAAACGATTTTGAGAAAACAATTCACCAAAACGGGACTATTATTTTTAAATTCTTTTTGAACCTTTCAAAAGACGAACAAAAGAACCGCCAATTACGCAGATTGGACAAACCAGAAAAAAACTGGAAGTTCTCTCCAGGCGATCTGGACGAAAGGGAATTGTGGGAAGACTATAGAAAATGCTATGAGGAAGCTATCAACCGTACCTCAAAACCGCACGCTCCGTGGTACATTATTCCTTCAGACGATAAAGAAACCTCTCGCGTAATTGTTGCCGAAATTATGCTTCAGGAGCTTAAAAAATATAAAGACATAAAGGAACCAGAACTGGACGACGATATAAAAGCGAAAATTTCTGAATACCGCGAACGACTTAAAAATGATTAAATTAGCCTTCTAATAATTCACCCAAGAACTATTTCTTTTAAAATTTTATAGATGAAAATTTCGCTCCTCAGCTCCCTACTTTTCTTTTTGTTTTTTTCAACACTAAGCATTTCACAGACTGCCGTTCAGGATTCCGTTATGCTAAAAAAACTTTACACTACCGCCTTAACAGACGGCAAAGCTTATGATTGGCTGGATTATCTTTCCAATGAAATAGGTGGCAGACTTTCCGGATCATTTGAGGCAGAAAGTGCTGTAAAATATACTGAGGCAGAATTAAACGCACTTGGGTTGGACAAAGTCTGGCTACAGCCCGTGATGGTTCCAAAGTGGACGCGTGGTTTTAAAGAGTATGCCTATATAGAATCGCCCACAGGCGAAAAAACCGTAACCAATATTTGTGCACTGGGCGGATCGGTGGCTACCCCGAATTTGGGTATTAAAGCGCAAGTGATTGAAGTAAAAGGCCTAGACGAACTGGCAACCTTGGGAAAAGAAAAAATTGAAGGTAAAATTGTTTTTTACAACAGACCCATGCAGCCAGATTTAATCCAAACTTTTGAAGCCTATGGAGGCTGTGTGGATCAGCGCTATGCCGGGGCTGCCGAAGCAGGTAAATATGGTGCGCTTGGGGTAATTGTACGCTCTATGAACTTGCGAATGGACGATTATCCACATACGGGGGCCATGAGTTATGGCGATACGCCCGTAAACAAACGCATTCCTGCTGCAGCAATTAGTACCAATGGCGCGGAATATTTAAGCAGTTTGTTGAAACTGCAGCCCAATCTTTTGTTTTACTTTAAGCAGAATTGCAAAACCTTTGACGACGTGCAATCTTATAACGTAATTGGTGAAATTACGGGCAGTACAAAACCAAATGAATATATGGTAGTGGGTGGCCATTTGGATAGTTGGGATCTTGCCGATGGTGCTCACGATGACGGCGCGGGTTGTGTGCAAAGTATGGAAGTGCTGCGCCTTTTCAAAAAAGTTGGTTACAAACCAAATCATACCATTCGGGTTGTGCTTTTTATGAATGAGGAAAACGGTTTGCGCGGCGGAAATAAATATGCTGAAGAAGCCAAAAGAAAAAACGAAACCCACCGTTTTGCTTTGGAAAGTGATGCAGGTGGATTTACACCACGCGGGTTTTCATTTGACAGCAATGAAGCTAATTTCAAAAAAGTACAAACTTGGGAACCNCTCTTTAAACCGTATTTAATTCACTACTTTGAAAAGGGTCACGCAGGGGCAGATATTGGTCCTTTAAAGGGAAATATTGATGTGCTTGCAGGTTTACGCCCCGACAGCCAACGTTATTTTGATTACCACCACGCGGCAAACGATNCTTTTGATGCCGTCAACAAACGCGAACTTGAACTTGGAGCCGCCACTATGGCAAGTTTGGTCTACCTTTTTGATAAATACGGAACCAATTAATTACCACCAAACCACAAAAAAGCGCTCCATTTTATGGGGTGTTTTTTTATAGATCAAAGGCGATTTGTTCACTTTTAATTGTTCTTCAANCAATNCTTTTANTTCTGAAAAATGGTACCAGTTAGTAATCGAGTCTATGGGCAGCAGCCACTCTTTTTTGGAAGGAATTGCATAGTGCGCAGCTACATCTTCAACTAATTCTTCTAGTTTAAGATAATGGCCCACGATGCAATCTTTTATATGCTTTGGGAATGCTTCAGCGCCTAATTTCTTCGGAAGAAATAAAAATGCTTTTAAGCACAATTCCTGTGAGGTAGGTTTTGGAATTCCCAAGGATNCCAGTACTTTGGAGGTTTCGCTAGTTTGTAGCAACGGAAACTGTTTGTNCTTTAATTTTTCCAANTTTTCGTAGAGACTATCCTTTCGGTTGGGGCCAATCCATTTTTGCTCCGCTACCTCACCTGCGTTTTCATCGAACAAATAAAACTTACACGCCAATTCAATGTGGAGCACTTCTTCAGCTTGAAAGTTTCGAGCTATATAATCCAACTCACCCAAGGTTTCCTTTGCACCTTGAATTTGAAGGTTTGCGGCAAGCAATTCAAAGTTTATTGATTGCTTTAAATACGCTTCAAAACAGGCTTCGGCCTGCATTCCGAGTACTGTATTTTTGGGNAACTCAAAATTGTTTCCATTTACCTCTTCCNCTATAAATTCAAAATGATTAAATGGNTAGTGCTCTGAACGTATTTTTAGTTCAGGTGTATTAATAAAGTGTTGTAAAAGATTAGTCGTTTTAATGGTTATCGCTTTAGTATGCTTTCATATTTCGCAATCCATTCCGCTACCGAAACTTTTGTGGTAAGTTCTCCCAACAATTCAAAAGGGATTTTTTTAGGGTTTTTAAAGCGGATACAACTCTTGCCCATATCCAGTTTACCCGTGGCGTGTTTGGGGTATTCTTCCGTAAACCATTTCATCAAGTCTGGATCGCTATAAATGCCCATATGGTAAAAACCAATGTGATTTTTCTGCGATGCCAACGCCATAAACGGAAGCGCGTCTTTCGGATTGCAATGATAGCCATCAGGGTAAATGCTGTGTGGAACTACATAGCCTAACATGCCATACTGCATGGTTTCCTCAAAACCTTTGGGAAGGTTTTTCTTTACGATATCGCGTAGCTTTTGCATTACTTCCTTTCGGTCTTCGGGAAGTTCGGCTATATATTGATCTGGCGTGCTGGCTTTTGATTGCATGAATTGGCCATTGAATGTTTGAAGTTCAAAGTTAAAAGAATTTTAGTGAAGTTTTTTGAATGTGTTTGTTGTTGCTTTTTTGTTGCGCGAAAATATAATTGTACATTCCCATAAAATTTAAAAGCAATGAAACTATTTAAAACACTGTCCCTATTTGCCTTATTTGTATTTTTTACACTAGAAGGGTATTCGCAGGAGATTACCAAATACGATTTTCTTGAAGTAATTGTAGTTCAAAAAGCGAACAACCGCGGAAAGGTAAAACGTATAAAAGTGGAGGAGCAGACTTCGCTGATTGGGCAAAATATTTCTATTGATGAAATAGAGGATATCGAGGAAACTTCTACCTTACTGAATTATATGAATTCCCACGACTGGGAGTTTTTGGACAGGCAGTCTGTAGTTTCTGAAGATAACGACCCGGTGTGGATGAGTTATATTTTTAGAAAACGGAAATAGACTTTTGGATTATATGAAATTGAATTGTGGAACATTAAAAGCTAAACTCCAAAACCACTATGCGTTTGTGAAAATAATTAGTAAAATCAGGATTACTGCTTAAAATACCTCTCACTACAATTTCATTTTTCATCATTCCAGCTACCGCTCTTTTTTCTATGTACTTCTTAATTAGCGGGTCTGAATCCTTTATTGCATAAAGCGCCTGAATATATTTGCCTGTTTGATTTATATCAAGGCTACCGTTGTCTTTTACGTAAATCTCGTTCCACAAGCCACTTTTGTGGAAGTCATAGTTTGTTTTTTTTGTTTGGAATTTAAATTTGTCCCAATTAGTAGTATTTGGAGAAATCATCTCTTCCAAATATTTTCGATATCCTTTTTCAGTAGAAATTTCAGGATAAATTTTATGAAGATTTTCCTCAAAATCTTTTACTAAAGAATTTACCACCTTTGTTTCTTTTGCTCCTAGTACCTTTTCAAAGGTATCGATTCGCGGGTCTATTGCTTTTTGGGAACATCCGAGCACGATTAAAAAGAAAGATATAAGATAGATTTTAAACATTATTCCCTTAAAATCTTTTCCATCGATTTGCCTTTTGCAAGTTCGTCTATAAGCTTATCCAGATAACGAATTTTTTGCATTAGCGGCTCTTCAATTTCTTCTACGCGATAGCCGCAGATTACGCCCGTAATTTTTGAAACGTTGGGATTTAGCTCTGGGGCCTGGGCAAAGAAATCCTCAAAATTGGTTTTGTTGTCCAAAACTTGCTGAAGTTGGTCTTGTGTATAACCCGTTAACCAACGGATGATGATATCTACCTCTTCTTTAGTGCGGCCTTTTTTTTCAGCTTTGGTGATGTAATGTGGGTACACACCCGCAAAAGACATTTTATAGACTCTTTCGTTTTTCATTTAAGGCTATTTTTGGCAAACTTTTATATGCCATTTTCAAACCCCAATTTACTCAAATATTGTCAACAAATTTTAAAAATACCTTTTTGTGACGTTCCAGGTCCATATTGCCTGATAGGGATGCGCGCACGATGTAGTCTTTATCGCCTTCCTTTGTAGTGCCTTGCGTGGAGGTTGCTGGAATGGTCCAATAGCACCCCTTTAACTGCCCATAACTTACACAAAATTTGCTCTCCTTCGGAATTTCAGTAATCATCAGGTTGATGAGCTTCAGGTTTAGGGCGCGCTTATATGCTTCACGTTCTTCATCGGTTTTTCCCTTTGTGGGAAGGTCCAGTGAAAATACCGATGGGGTAAAGCCTTGCGCTGCCAGTTCATCTGAAACAAAATTGATTTTTGCCCCTGGCAGGGTCTCTTTAATGAAGTTTACAAACTCCTGTGTATTTTCATAGGCGTCTATAATGCGTTGGTTCATTGATGGCAGTTGTTCGGCCAATATTTCATACTGAAGTGCGGTAGCCTCATTGTCGCAAAGGGTAAGGTGCAGCGCTATTTTTTCCATTAGGTCGCTGGTCTTGGTGTTTCCCACTACATAGCCTGCGGTACACTTTCCGCCACTGGGAAATTTGGAACCACTGGCATAGGAGACTGCCCGAACAGTGGAAAGTATTTCCCCTTCACCCAAGAATTGATAGTTTGGGCAAAAGGTTTGATCGAGAATAAATACAGGGTCGATTGCAGTATCGCCCGCTGCGGTTTTGCGCTCTTTGCTTAAAACTGCTTTTAACTGTTGTAGGTTTGGCACTTCCACCCTCGGGTTTGTAGGTATTTCGGCAATGATGTAAGGAACGGCATCTTCAGCAGCTACTTTATTTAAAACGGTATCAATGCTCTGTACCATATCATTATCACCATCTACCGGCAAATCAACTATTTCAACATTGTCAAGGCAAGCGGCCACGCGTCTGGCTTGGTCATTGGTGCCGCCATAGCAGTTGGGCGGTACAAGAAATTTGATTGCCTTTTCCTTATGGTTTTCCTGTGCATCGTGAATGAGCCCCATCATAATTGCATACTGCATGGAAAGTCCGCTGGAAGCCACAAGCGGAGTGGTGGGGGAGCCCGTGATTTTCTGTATAGATGTTAATACACTCTTTTTAGCTTCTGCCACATCTCTTTTAGCGGGTGCAATGTCTTTATGCTCTACGAGCGCCTTTAAGGCCACCAAACAATTGGCGGGCGTCATAGCAATGGTTTCCCTTCTGCGCACGTGTTGGATTTCAGAAATGTAGGAATCATTCTTTTCACCATAAACCGTTAAAACACTTCCGAGAGAGCCGTATAGATTGATGTAAAAATCTATATTGGGGTTGAGGTCCAGCGTTCCAATTTTGGCATCTTGGGAAAGAAGAATGGTACTGCCTTCAAAGGCGGGTATGGCGGTATTGGCATCAAGCTGTTTTAATTCAAAATGATAGCCATATACATTTCGGATTAGCTCAGCGTCGAAAGCAGGCGGTAAGGCCCCGGTATAAAGAATTTGGGTGTTCTTTTTGTCCAATAAATTCTTGCGCAGGATTGCTAGAATAGGAACCGTATTGGAAGCAAAACTGATCACGTTTTCGGGCTTTAGGTTGTTCATCTTGGCAATTGCCCATTCCAAAATACTGGAAAGCGGATGCCCCAAACGGATATAATCATAGGCCGTAGGCAATTTTTTCAGGGCTGCCGTTTCGGCATTATTGGCTTTGAACAAATCTTCAAACTGGTCTAAAAATTGGGTTTTTGCCAAGCTTTCCACATAAATATCAAGCCTGTGCGTGGTTAGGTTTAGCCAGTCTGAAGGCATATTTTTTAATACTTCTTTTATATAATTGACCATTTGGGTGTCTTGCATGTTTTTCACTGTTTTATAGGGCTGCAAGTTACATTAATTAGATTTTTTTGAAGCTGATTTAAGAGTTTTGTAACGTGTTTTTGGAGCGTTTTAGCAAATCATGGAGGGAGAGCTAGACCAAGCAGTTCTGGCTATGGCGCTACTATTTGTAAAGCCTGTAAAACTATAACTTGTTAAAAGGTAAATTGCTTATACCAGACGCCACCAATTGGCCGTCTCGATTGATGGTAAAGGGAGTGGTTTCGCTAGCGCCGTCGTCATAATCTAGGCTTAGGATGGATTCGTTGGTGCTCCAGCTAAAGGGCCGCAGGTTTGAAATTGCGGTGCCGTCTGGCTGGGCTATGTATTCGGTGCTGTAGCCATTGCCTTCGGTGTTAAAGTGCAATTTATAGTCATATTCT
>PAZL01000027.1 GCA_002715485.1 Aequorivita sp.
GATATTTGCTTACGTCAATGGTGGCTTCTTTACTTTTTTGTACTAATTCAATGGCTTCATCTGTGCTGTATTTATGGGGACCGATATAAAAAGTGGCTCCGCGTTTCCCCAATTCCTTTACATATTCCACCGGATCCGGATTGGGGGCGGGAGGCGCCTGCGGAACCATGTATAAGTGTCCGTTTTCTGCTAAAGTTTTTAGATTGTTGACATTTTTTTGTGATTGGGACGATTCCGCCGCAGCATTTGGTTTTTCAGTTATGATTACTTTGTTGATCCCTTCTGCTGATTTAATTATATCCATTGATAAAATCTTGTTCTGCTGCGCAAGTTCTTCCGCTTCTTCTCTTGTAATTACTTTGTTTTTGAAATAAATTACCGTGGAATCTTTTTTAGTCTCTTTTTTCATTGGGGTATTCCCTTTACTAGGAATAATTTCTTGCTTAGGGGCAACCATCCTATAAAAGCCATATCCTTTCAGGGCATAATAGAGAAAGGATATTTCTTCATTTGCAATTTTGTTTTTGCTTTGTATATGAATGTTTAAAATTTTGTTGCGAAGCGCAGGATTTAAATCCTGATGAAAATTCTCGACAGTTTTCAACAAGGTTTTTTTGGTAGCCATTAGCCCATTTACATTGTAAAAACCATTTTTTAATATCTCTATATCAAGGCTACGAGCGGTCAAATTCGGACACTCCGGAAATGCATCAGCATTTGCTTTCTGTTCATCGGTCATTTTTCGGTAAATGGTTTCCAAAACGTTTAAATCTTCCAATGGAATTTTTCGATCTTCAATGGCAACCGCATTGTATTTTTTTGCCAGTTTGTTGTATTCGGCAATTTCGGCATCAGTAGCTTTTTCGTTGGCTAATTCAGTTTTTTCTGCGCTTTTTTGAATAATTTCTTTTGAGCTAAATCCATAGATTAATACCGAAAGTAATGGTAAAATCAATAAACATCGAAGCCAGATGGCTCTTTGGGAGGTGTGTGTTTTCATAACTGTAAATCGTTTTTTGATTGATGAATAATTCAGTGAATGCGCCAGCGATGGCGTAACTGCATTTGATGAGAATGCGAGTAATATTTTTTGATATTCTGAAATTTTTGCGCCTGCGTTTAAAACAGCACGATCGGCCAAAAATTCGTGGTTCAGCTTGATGCTTTTTTTAATAAAATAGAACAAAGGATTAAACCAAAAAACAATCTGCAAAAGCGCTACAAAAAGAATATCCAAACTGTGTTTTTGGCGTGCGTGCGTTTCTTCGTGAAATATAACTTCCTGCGGAATTTCACGATTTTCAAATTGCTTTTTGTTCAAAAATATATAGTTGAAAAAAGTGTGCGGAATTACAGTTTCGTTTAATAGTACGTTTATAAAAGGGGTGTTTTTGTATTTCGGATTTTTTCGGATTTGCTGAATTAAATTAAAAAGATTTCTGAAAAATTTTATGCCGAAAAACAGAACACCCATTCCGTAAACCGTCCATAGAACAATGGACCAATACTTGATGGTTTTTTCAATTTCGGTATGGGTCACTTGTGGAGTTGCTTCAGTATAAGTTGCGATAATTGGCGAAACTTCCACATAACTGGTAAACGTGATAAGCGGAATTAAAAAGGCCGCCAATAAACTTCCGAATAAATAAAAACGCTTAAAATTGTGAATGGAAGTATTCTCCAAAAAAACTTTGTAAAAAGCGAAAAGGACTGTGAGAATGGCTGCGGACTTCAGTATATAGATTTCCATAACTACTTCTTTTTAATTTCTGAATCAATCAATTTCTTAAGGTCTTCCAACTCTTTTTTGGAAAGATTGGTACTTTCGGTAAAAAAGGAGGCAAATTGCGACGGACTGTTATTGAAGAAATTTTTGATCAAACCATTCACATGCTTTGAAAAATAATCTTTCTTTTTCACCAACGGAAAATACTCCCGAGAGCGCCCCACTTGTTTGTAATCCACAAAATTTTTGTCCTGCATCCGTTTTAAAAGTGTGGCAACGGTTGTTGTTGCTGGCTTTGGATCTGGATAGGCATCTATCAAATCTTTCATAAAGGCGCGCTCCTGTTTCCAGAGAAGTTGCATTAACTGTTCTTCGGCATTTGAAAGGGTCATCGTTGTGAATTTTAATATACTCTACAAACGTAGAATAAATATTTTAATTCTACAAATGTAGAAATGTTAATTTTTAGATTTCTTCTTAATGGGAAAAAGTTACCTTTGCCAAAATTTCACCCATGATTTCAGAAAAAGAATTACAACAGCGAAGTGATAACAAATGTGAACTTTGCGGTGCCGAAGAGAATTTAAGTGTTTATGAAGTACCAAATTCCCCAACGGATGTGGCCGAAACAAGCATATTAATCTGCAATACCTGTAACGAACAAATAGAAGATACAGAAAAAGTAGAACCAAACCATTGGCGTTGCTTGAACGATAGTATGTGGAGCACCGTTCCTGCTGTGCAGGTTATGGCGTGGCGTATGCTGAACCGTTTGAAAGCTGAAGGCTGGCCACAGGATTTACTGGATATGATGTATTTGGAAGAGGAAACAAAAGAATGGGCAAAAGCAGGATTATCAGAATCGAAGGCAGATACAGTGATTCACCGTGACAGTAATGGCGTTATTTTGGAAGCGGGCGATTCTGTAGTTTTAATCAAAGACTTGAAAGTAAAAGGCAGCAGTATGGTTGCAAAACAAGGAACTGCCGTACGCAGAATTTCCCTCGATCACGAAAACGAAAAGTACATCGAAGGCAAGGTGGACGGGCAACAAATAGTTATTATTACTGACTTTGTGAAGAAAATATAGACTAATATTTATAGTCCAGTTTTTTCATAAATTCTTTAAATCGGTTTTCGTTTCTATAGGCTTCAAACATAGGTTCGTTAGGTAATTCTATTAAGCCTAGGTCATTGTATGTCCGCGCTTTTTCAAGCCAATAATACATTTTATCTTTATCTTGGAGCACTGCATAAGTTCCCGCAATTTGAAAACTCCAAGCTTTTTCATATTCATGGATCATTTTATCCAGTGCGGCATTGGATTTTTCCTTATCGCCCAATAAATGGTAGGCTATAGCTTCTACGTGAAGCCTAAATCCTTCCAAAGGTTCTTTCTTTATCACCTCCAAAGCTTCCTTATATCGTTTTTGGTTTATTAGTATTAGCGCATATAGTGAGTAAGCAACATCCTGATTGGGGTCTAAGTCAAGAGATTCCTTTATAGCTATTTCGGCCTCCTTGAAGTTTTTTGCCATATAATAGGTATTGGCTAGACTGTAATAATTACTAGCGTTTATGGGGTCTAGTGTAATTACTTTTTTGTGGATTGCAATGGCCTCTTCTGTTTTACCACGTAACAGCGCTACTTCTGAAGCTCTGTGTAGGGCGGTTTCATTATTGGGTTCTAAACGCAATGCTTTTTCAGCAAGTTTTCCGGCTTTTCCAATGTCATTTTCATATTCCAAAGACAATAAAGACAGAAAGGCGAAATTTTCAGCATAGGTGCTGTCTGCTTGTATGGCTTTTTCCGCAACTTGATAGGTCAACTTTTTTGCTTCTTCATAATTAATAATTCCAAAATTATTTTTTGTGTGGTAAATGTAGCCTAGCGTTATTAAGGCTGGAGCATATGTGGAATCTATCGCCAAAGATTTTTCCAATAATTGCTCAGCTTTTAGCAAAGATGAATTGTCAAAATTATTGTGGAATATATGGCGGCCCTCCAAAAACAAGGTATAGGCATCAGTATTTGGTTCTTTTGCTTTTGGAATTATTTTATCCAAAATCCGCAATTGAAGATTTTCAGCCACGGCTTCGGCAATTTCGTTTTGAATTTTGAAGATATTTTTTAACTCTTTTTCCCAAGTCTGTGACCAAATATTATTGTCGCCTTTTGTTTCAACAAGGTTTACGCTTACCCGTATAATACTGTCTTGAGAGCGTACGCTGCCTTCAAGAATGTAAGCTACATGAAGGGCTTTTGCTATTTCTGGCAGATCCATTGCTTTATTTTTGAATGAAAAGGCAGAGGTGCGCGAGGTAACCTGTAGCTCGTTTATCTTAACAAGGGAGTTCAGCACTTCTTCTGCAAGTCCATCGGCAAAATAGCCCTGTTCATTTTTTGGCGACATGTCTGAAAAGGCCAAAACAGCTATGGATTTTTCAGGGTTCGTTTCCAGGGCTATGGCGGGTTCATTCTTTTGGGATCGCAGCCGAAACCTATCCACAAACAATAAAATTATTGCTAGAGCTAAAAAAGCAATGATAAAGGTATTGAGTTTCTGTCCTGTTTTTTGCGAAATGGATTTTTCTTTAGGAACATTTTTCGTTTTTTTGATACCGTCGGCAGTAATTTCAAAAAACCAAGAAATACAGACCCACACTGGCAGCAGGACAATCAAAATGATTAATATCATTTTTCCAAACCAAATGGGGGCATTAATGATAGGGGTGAGTATGGCTATGACCTGCAGTAGGACCCAAGCAAAAACCAAATATGAAACCGTGCCTTTAAAGACATTTCTTCTTTTAAGCTCGTTAAAAAAATCATTAAGGTTCATTATTTGTCTTTTTCAGTTTTTGGGAAGCCCATTTTGTCAATAAATTTTTGCCATCTTTTATCGTTGTGCAGGTTTCTAAAACGAGGTTCAGACAAGACCTCGTTCAACCCCACATCGTGTACTTCGTATGCTCTATTCAGCCATTTAAAAGCATTTTCGGTATCATTCCTAAAGGAATAGCTTTCGGCAATTTGATAGGCCATATCATTCGTATATTTTGCAATAAGTTCTTGCATATAGGCTTCAGATTTTTTCATATCGCCCATTTTGTAATAAATATCAGCATAAATTTGCAAGCTCCAGCCTTCATCCTCTTCTCTTTTAATTGCTTCCAAGGCGGCTTTTGTTTTGTTTTGCTGCAACAAGATACGTGCGTAATAATAATGAACGGCATAGCGGTTGGGCTGTAATGCTATACATTTTTTTGAAGCTTCCACGGCTTTGTCCAACTGGTCTGCACAATAGTATGCATTCATTAGTTGATAATAGGAATCTGGATTAAGTGGGTCCAGACTCGCTGAATATTCCTGAAGCCTAACGGCACTTTCCACATTGCCCAAGGCCAGTGCGAGTATAGAAGTGAGGCTTATTATTTCGGGATTGGAACCGTCCAGTTTTAGCGCTATTGCATTTAATTGTTGGGCCTTAGTAAAATTCCAGTCATAACTTAATTCATAATCTGCCAAATATGCATAGGCCATTGCATTTTCAGGGTCTATCTCCAAAACTTTATTCGCTGCTTCCTTGGCTAATGTATATCCTTGTTTAAACCCTAATGCTCCGTTATTGGCCTGGGTTTCGTATACTCTTGAAAGTAGCAGCCAGGCTGGCACATACTTATTGTCTATTTCCAGTGCTTTTTTGGCAAAAGAAACGGACTCAATTAGTTTTTGTTCGTCACTGGAAAAATTATATGCGTGCACTGCCTGCAAATAAAGTTTATATGCCTCAGGATTGGTTTTTTTGGACTTCGGAAGCGGTTTTGAATCCAATAAGTTTAGTTCCAGTGCTTTTACAACGGCTTCTGAAACCTCATCCTGTATTGCAAATATATTATCCATATTTCTATCATAGGTTTCAGACCATAAATGCTTGTCATTTTTTGCTTCAATAAGCTGTGCGGTAATACGAAGTAAGTTTCCAGATTTGCGAACACTGCCTTCCAAGACATACGTAACGTTTAGTTTTTTTGCAATTTCAGGAATCTGTAATTCTGAATTTTTAAATGAAAAGGTTGAGGTGCGCGAAGTAACTTTAAGGTTGTTGATCTGTGATAATAAATTCAGAAGTTCTTCCGTAAGCCCATCGGCAAAATATTCATTATCTTTTTTTTCTGAAAAATCCTCAAAGGGAAGTACCGCAATGGTTTTGGAATTCATTGCTATGGAAGGTGCGGCAAAAATACCATCACTTTTTTTATCGGTTATAACAAATCTGTCAACAACCAAAACAACAAGAATAAGCGTCAATATCCCAATTATAATTTTATTGAGTCTTTTTCCCGTTTTTTTCCGAATGGAAGCAGATTCGGCAACTTTACTGGTTCGTTTTAACCCCGTAGGTGTGAATTCAAAAATCCAAGTAAGCAATAAATATATTGGGAAACCTATTAAAAGCAGGTAAAAGAGACTTTTGGAAATCCAAAGAGGCATTTCTAAAATGTCTTTCAGCAGCGCTGCAATGCGAATAAGGAGCCATGACACCACTACATAGGAGATGGCCCCTTTTATTACATTGCGACGTTTTAGTTCATCCCAGAAACTTTTCCCCCTCTTCACAACTCAAAATATTTGGTTAGTTATATTGAATCCTAAAGGTAGCGAATTTATTGATTATCAGTATTTACACCTTTTAGGAAACAATGAGGGGATTGTAAATAATGGCTTTAAATGAAACTTAGCTTACCTGATATTTATTTACTTAACTCCGTAAAATAATGATAGAACTGTGGAATGGTCTCAATTCCCTTTAAATAGTTCCAAATACCAAAATGCTCATTAGGCGAGTGGATGGCGTCGCTGTCCAGTCCAAAGCCCATCAAAATGGTTTTGCTTTTTAGTTCTTTTTCAAATAAAGCAACAATTGGAATACTTCCGCCACTGCGCTGTGGAATGGGTGTTTTTCCAAATGTTTCCTCATACGCTTTTTCAGCAGCTTTGTAGCCCAAGCTATCAATGGGGGTTACATACGCCTGCCCGCCGTGGTGGGGCTTTACTTTTACGCGAACTCCCTCTGGAGCAATACTTTCAAAATGATTTTTGAAAAGTTCCGTAATCTTTTTCCAATCTTGGTTCGGCACCAAACGCATACTTATTTTCGCATACGCCTTGCTTGCAATAACCGTTTTTGCACCTTCGCCAATGTAGCCGCCCCAAATTCCGTTTACATCCAAAGTTGGCCGGATACTATTGCGTTCATTGGTTGAATATCCCTTTTCACCATAAACAGCGTCAATATCCAAAGCTTTCTTATAATTTTCAAGGCTGAAAGGGGCTTCCGCCATTTTCTCGCGTTCTTTTTTGGATAGTTTTTCCACATCATCGTAAAAACCAGGAATGGTAATATGATTATTTTTATCGTGAAGCGAAGCAATCATTTTTGTCAGCACATTTATGGGGTTTGCCACCGCACCGCCATACAACCCGCTGTGCAGGTCTCGGTTTGGGCCGGTAACTTCCACTTCCACATAACTCAAGCCGCGAAGGCCTGTAGTTATTGATGGAACGTCTTTCGCAATCATTCCTGTGTCGCTTATCAAAATTACATCATTGGCAAGCTTTTTCCGGTTTTTGGTTACAAACCATTCAAGACTACTACTGCCGACTTCTTCTTCGCCTTCAATCATAAACTTTACGTTGCAGGGCAATTGATCTGTTGAGGTCATATACTCCAAAGCCTTTACGTGCATATACATTTGGCCTTTGTCGTCACAGCTTCCACGGGCAAAAATGGCGCCTTCGGGATGTAGCTTAGTTTTCTTTATTACGGGCTCAAACGGCGGACTGTCCCACAAATCCAGTGGATCTGGCGGTTGTACGTCGTAATGGCCGTAAACCAAAATGGTTGGGAGTTTTTTATCAATTATTTTTTCGCCGTAAACAATTGGGTAACCGGGCGTTTCGCAGATTTCAACTGAGTCGCAGCCCGCTTTTTTGAGTTGTTTTTTTACGGCTTCCGCAGTTTTTAGCACGTCTTTTTTGTAAGCTGAATCGGCACTGATGGAAGGTATTTTCAACAGTTCGATCAATTCATCCAAAAACCGTTCTTTGTTTTTTTCAATATAAGGTTTTGCACTTTTCATTCTGATATAATATTTTTTCTAAAAGTACTAAAAATGCCGTAATTTGTCGGGTGAACCAACGCTTTCATTTTATGAAAACTGCTTTTTTAAAATTGCCTTTTCACTTTTCAGAAGAAAAACTTCTTCAGGATTTAGAGGTATGCAAAAAGTATAATTTCACTTCACACTTCAACAAAAATGATTATTCCGGCGATTGGACATCCATTTCCCTACGCTCCCAAAATGGTGAAATGAGCAATATTTTTGCGCTTCCGCAGAACAATGAAAAATATAAAGACACGGAGCTGCTTCAAGAATGCACCTATTTTAAAATGATTATTGATTCTTTTGAATGCGAAAAGGAGTCCATCCGGCTTCTGAATTTAAAACCGGGGAGCGTAATTAAAGAGCACACCGATTATAACTTGGGCTATGAAGATGGAATTTTCAGAATTCACATTCCAATAACTACGAATAAAGGAGTTCATTTTTTTATCAATTATGAAGAAGTGAAAATGCTTCCCAGTGAGTGCTGGTATGGAAATTTCAATTTTACGCACAGTGTTCGCAACGATGGAAAAATTGACAGAATCCACTTGGTGATGGACTGTTTGCGCAATGATTGGTCTGATAAATTATTTGCTGAAAACGGTTACAATTTTGAAGCTGAATACCAGCAATCAGAATATTCCCGAGAAACCAAACTGCAAATGATTGAACAGTTGAAATTGATGGATACTGAAACTTCAAAGGCAATGATTGCGCAATTAGAAAGGGAGCTATAATGAAACAAGTAAAAGAACGCGACTTAGTTTTGAAACGGATTTTTAATTTTTTCGATGAAATTTCCATCTCACATAATTTTGTTGAAATTAAAGCGGAAACTTTTTTGCCCGGTATTCAAATTAAGAATGGCACATTGAAAATTGATTTGCAAAAGCTCAAATATCCGGGAGATTTATTGCACGAAGCGGGCCACATTGCTGTCACAAAATCAGAAGAGCGAAATACTTTAAACGATAACGTAATTGAAAACAATGCAGACAAGGCCGGGGATGAAATGGCGGTATTGTTGTGGTCTTACGCAGCAGCGAAGAAAATAGGTTTGGCCCCCGAAGTTGTTTTTCATGAAGATGGCTATAAAGGCGAAGCTATTTGGCTTCGTGAACAGTTTGAAAGTAAAAACTATATAGGCTTGCCCTTACTGCAATGGTTGGGATTGACAGAAGCGGAAGGGAAGCATGCCTTCCCAAAAATGAAGGCATGGCTTCGAGAATAAAAACCTTAAAAAAATTTCAGGATAATTTGGCAATCATTTAGAAGTATTATTTATATTTGCACTCCTTTTACAATATGTCCTAAGTGTTGTAAAGGATTTTGATGCAGGCGTGGTGGAATTGGTAGACACGCTAGACTTAGGATCTAGTGCCTTACGGTGTGAGAGTTCGAGTCTCTCCGCCTGTACAAGTGAAAAGCTCTTCAGAAATGAGGGGCTTTTTTTATTGCTTTTGTTTTACTTCCTTTTGGTTTTCCTTTCCCTCTTTTACCAATTCTTCTACTTCCTCTCTGTCGTCACCGTTCATTTTTGGGTTTTTTGGTGTGGCTTTATTTTTCTTATGGTGAATTTCATAATACATGCCATAATGGTCACTGCCAAAATTTTTGGAGCGCATCATTTTCCCAACATACAAATCGCGGGTGTGAAAAAGATGGTCTAATGGAAATCGTAAAAAGAAATAATTTGCATGATAGGTAGAAAAGAATCCACGTCCTACACGCGGATCGATCATACCGGTCATTTTTTTAAATAGTCGGGTTGTGCGACTCCAAACCACATCGTTCATATCTCCGCAGACTACAGTTGGCTTGTCTAACTTGCGGATTCTTTTTCCAGTAAGCATTAGTTCGGCATCGCGTTCCTTTGAGGTTTCATTTTCGGTTGGGCTTGGCGGAGCGGGGTGTAGGCAACAAAAAAAGATGGGCGGATTTCCTTCCAAAGGAAAATCGAAAAAGATAGATGGCTTATCATCCTCAATTTGGTATTTCACTTCTACATTTTTCAATTCCTTTTTTGAATAAAGATGCATTCCATAAAAATTTTCCAAAGGTACTTTTACGGTAAAGGGATAATCTTTTTCAATCNCCGAAAGACAGTTTTCCCACTCTTTGTTTGATTCCATCGTTAACACCAAATCTGCGTCAAAACGCTTTACTTCCTTCAAAAAATCTGGATAACAAGAATTTGTCTGCAACACATTTCCAGCTAAAATTGAAACATGGCTATCACTTGCGGCGTGCGACCTTCTTCTTGGAAAAAGGGAACTGTACGGAAAAACTTTATAAAGCTGGTAAAGCATGGTAGCAATCAGTGCCAGGAGTAGTATCCAGCTAAAAGCAGTAAAATTTTCTTCGAAATACAGAAACAAACCCAATAAAACAAGTTGGATAAATAACGATTGAAGCCTTACAAAATCAGCGGTTCTAAAAAACCAATGCGGATTTCCCGTTGCTGGAAAAAAAGGACTGATGATAAAGAAAATTATCAGAATGTATAAAACCATGCTTCAAAGTTAGTTTTTTTCAAAATGCTAAAGCACATAAATAGCTTTTTTGCTAAACCTCATATTCCTATTTTTACCGCTTCAAAAAAAAACAAAACATGAAAAAAATTATCCTCAGTACTTTATTGATTCTATTGATTTCCACAATTGCAATTGCGCAGGACTTTACAACCCCGAATACGGGCGTAACCTGGACATTGGACGATATTGCAGCTGCTAGCCCTACAACNATTACAATTTCTGGAAGTGAATACACACTTTTGGGAAATCTTACAATTGCGGAAAANGATGCGGTTGTTATAGATACAGACCTAACACTTTTAATTGATGATGCAAAGCTAGTAACCGTGTTTGGAACATTTACGGTAAATTCAAACGCAGTAACCATAACTGCCTTGGATGAAAACAATCCATACGACGGATTTCGTTTTGAAGAGTTTTCAGAAATAGATATCCAAAATGCGACTATTGAACATGGCGGTGGACTTCGCGTTTTAACTGAAACATTTTCAATTGATGGCTGTACGCTTACCAATAATGTGTCAGGTGCGACTACTAGTGCTGTAATCCAACTTTCGCGCGGTATGCCACAGATTACGAACAACACTATTTCTTTTAACGAAAATCCTGCAATCGGTTCTGCGGCTAATTCCGACGTTTCGGCCTATATTTTCAATAATATGATTGAAGGTAACAACCAGGCCAATAGCAACCGTCCCCAAATAAATTTGGGTCCTACACTTGCTAATGAACCTTTAGAGATTATCCAAAACACAATCATAGGCGATCCTGCCCTGGAGCAGGCCGGTGGTATTGCCATTGCCAACTTTGTGGGCGGCAATGTAAATGTAGTTATTGATAACAACATCATTCGCGGCAACCGCTATGGAATCACTATGCTTGGTATAAATGATTCTGCGGAAATTACAAACAATATTATTGAAGACAACAACATCCAAGGAGATCCTAATCTTGGCGGAAGCGGTATCAACCTTAATAGTTCATCGATAAGTGAAGATGTAATTGTTTCGGGCAATGAAATTAGAAGAAATCTTTGGGGAATTACTTTGCAGGGTGAAGCTACAATTAACCTTGGCGACGATGCANGTAATCCAGGCAATAATACGTTTGCNGAAAACGGTAACGGTGGNGAAATTTATGCGCTTTANAACAATACCGCAAATCCAATTTTAGCAAAGAACAACTGCTGGATAGAGGACCAACAAAGCACCGAGCAGCAGGTGGAGGATGTAATCTTTCACAGCGTAGACGATTCAAATTTAGGTGAAGTGACTTTTAATCCATTTCTATGCGGTATTTTGGGAGTTGCCGATAATACAGTTGAAAATTTCAGCTTTTACCCAAATCCTGTGAAAAACGAAATCAATTTCAAAAATGTTTATTCTTTTGGAAAAGTTGAAATCTATGGAATTCAGGGTAATTTGATTGTTTCCAAAACTATTTCTGAAGGACAAAATGTGCTGCCAATAAATCTTTCTTCAGGTTTGTATTTTGTGAATTTCAGTAACGATGTACAAACTGTCACAAAGAAAATGATTGTGGAATAATGGCAATGCCGGTCTGAGCGCAGACGAAGACTTTACTTTAAATTATACAAAAAATGCCTTGGCTTTTTGTCAAGGCATTTTTATTGGTTTAAAGGCCAAAATTCCTTTCGTAAAACCGTAATTTTGCACTTTCAAAAAAAATAAAAAATACAGAAGTGAATATTCAGAATAAAGCTACGCTTGAATTAAGCAAGGACGAAATGAAAACCTACGGTTACGAAGTGGTTGATGCCATTGTGGAACATTTTGCAACGCAGAATGGAAAACTACCCGTTGTGTCCGGTTCCCGTGAAGAAATGGAAGCCTTGTTTCTTGAAGATGCGCCCGAAAAAGCTAGCGATCCGAGAAAAGTTTTAAATTTTGTTTTGGACGAAGTGATGACCAAAAGCAACATCGTTTCGCACCCAAAATCCTATTCCTTTGTGCCTGGCCCTAGCAACTATATTAGCGCGATGGCCGATAGTTTAACTGCCGGTTTCAACATATTTTCCGGCGGTTGGGCAGCTTCGCCAGCTGCAGCACAAATGGAAATAACGGCTATGAACTGGCTACTGAAAATGTTTGGGTTTCCACAGAAAAAAGGCGGCGGAATTTTTACAAGCGGAGGGTCTATGGCAAATTTGACGGCCTTGGTTACTGCTCGAAAAGTGAAGTGTGGCGATGATTTTAGCAATGCGGTAATTTATCTTTCAGATCAAGCGCACTCTTCAAATATAAAGGCAATTCGCGTACTCGGTTTTAGAAAAGAGCAAATTCGTATAATTCCAACGGACAGCGAATTTAAATTTTCACTGAAATAGTTAAAAAATGCAATCGCAAAAGATAGATTGGAAGGCCTGCAACCCTTCTGCCTGATTGCCACTGCCGGAACCACGAATACGGGCACGGTCGATCCGCTTTCAGACATTGCGAAAATCTGTAAAAAAGAAGACATTTGGTTCCATATTGACGGCGCTTACGGCGGTTTTGCTATTCTTGCCGATAATGGGAAACAACTTTTAAAAGGAATAGGAAAAGCCGATTCATTAACTGTCGATCCTCATAAATGGTTTTTCCAGCCGTATGAAATAGGCTGTCTTTTGGTAAAAAACCACAAATGGCTGAAAGGAACCTTCACCGAAAAACCTGAATATCTGCGTGATATTGAAGGCAATACTTCCGAAATAAACTTTTACGATCACGGCATCGAACTTACACGTCGCTTCCGGGCTTTGAAATTTTATATGTCGGTAAAAACATTTGGGATGGAAGAATTCCGCAAGGCGATAACCTACAATGTAAAACTTGCTGAAGCCACGGAAGCATTTCTTCGTAAAAGCTCCAATTGGGAAGTCATTTCACCAGCTACATTGGCCGTAATCAACTTTCGATACAACCCAATCGGCAACAAACTTTCAGAAAAGAAATTGGATGCGCTGAACCAGCGGATTTCAAAAAGTGTGGTAGATTCAAAACAGGCATTGCTGGTAACCACCGTGCTAAACGGGCAGGTAGTGCTGCGAATGTGTTTGATAAATCCGCGTACCACACTGGATGATGTAAAAGAAACCATTGCCCTCTGCGAAAGTTTTGCGGAAGAAAAAGTTTTAGCTTGAAGCAAGCCGATGTCATAATAATTGGCGGCGGAGCTGCAGGATTTTTTACGGCAATCAATGCTGCAGAAAACAATCCGAAACTTAAAATAATCATTCTCGAACGCGGAAAGGAAGTGCTCACGAAAGTGAAGGTTTCCGGTGGCGGGAGATGCAATGTGACCCACGCCGAATTTCTTCCGAAGGAATTGACACAAAATTATCCGCGAGGCGAAAAGGAACTTTTGGGACCCTTCCATTCCTTTATGACGGGCGATACCATTGAATGGTTTGAGAAAAGGGGCGTGGCACTCAAAATTGAAGCGGATGGCCGCATGTTTCCGGTTTCGGATTCTTCACAAACGATAATTGATTGTTTTCTTTCCGAAGTGAAAAGATTGAATGTTGAAATTCTTCTCAATCAATCTGTAAAAGAAATTCAAAAGGAGGAAAATCGTTTCACCATAAATACTACGACCGATACTTTTTCAGCAGAAAAAATCGTCGTTGCCACTGGCAGCAATCCGAAGATTTGGAAGCTTTTGGAAGATTTGGGACATACCATTGTTCCTGCGGTGCCTTCACTTTTTACATTCAATATTAAGGATTCGCGAATCATAGACTTGCCCGGTCTAAGTACCGATGCTTCTGTGAAAGTTCTTGATGAAAAAGGGAAAATGATTTTGGAAAGCAATGGCCCTTTACTGATTACCCATTGGGGAATGAGCGGCCCCGCAATTTTAAAACTTTCTGCTTGGGGTGCACGAATGTTGGAGCCTTTCAACTATCATTTCAATATTGAAGTGAACTGGTTGAATACCCTTTCCGAAGAAGAAGTTTTCGATGCTTTGAAAAATTTGAAAACATCTCAAGGAAAACAGACGATTTTTA
Source organism: Aequorivita sp. (assembly GCA_002715485.1). Lineage (GTDB taxonomy): Bacteria > Bacteroidota > Bacteroidia > Flavobacteriales > Flavobacteriaceae > Aequorivita. The sequence continues at coordinate 14,441 of PAZL01000027.1, forward strand.
AAAATGCGCAATTTGAACTCCCGAAACGTTTATGGCAGAGTCTTGTAAAAGCTGCCGGAATTATGGAAACGCTTACTTGGGCCGATGCCACACGGGAGAATCTTCAGAACCTGGCACACCAACTTACGGCTGGAGTTTTTGAGGTTGCTGGAAAAAGTACGTTTAAGGAAGAATTTGTTACCGCCGGTGGTGTGGATTTAAAGGAAGTTAATTTCAAAACCTTTGAAAGCCGAAAAATTGACGGCCTTTATTTGGCCGGAGAGGTTTTAAATATTGACGCCATTACGGGCGGTTTCAATTTTCAGAATGCCTGGACGGGAAGCTATCTTGCTGCACAGGCGATAACAAATAAACCATGAAAAGATATATCGCATTGCTTCGCGGAATTAACGTTGGCGGTCATAAAAAGCTAAAAATGACCGACCTGAAACTTCTTTTTGAGGATTTGGGATTTGAAAACGTGTCTACTTACATTCAAAGTGGCAATGTGGTTTTTTCGGCCAAGGATGGAGAAAATCTTGAAGCGAAAATTTCAAAGGAAATAGAAAAAAGGTTTGGATGGGAGGTTTCCGTTTTGGTGAAAACTGCGCATGAACTGACCAAAATTTTAAAGGATTGCCTTTTCGATAAAGCAAAGAAAGCTGAGGCTTATTTCATGTTGCTTGCCACCCCGCCTAAAACGGAATTTATGGAAGCATTAGCGAATCTAAGCTATCCGGAAGAGGAATTTGTAATAACTCCTGAATGTGTTTATATATCGTATAAAAATGGCGCGGGCAAAGCCAAATTGAATAATAATTTCTTTGAGAAAAAGCTACAGGTTGCTGCTACTACACGAAATTATCGTACGCTGGCAAAGCTTATAGAGATGGCTTAAGACTACTTCTTAATGATTAGTTGAATACAAGTAGAGAAGATAAAAGAAAAGTACTATCAAAATTATTTGAAACAAATAACCTACGAGGGCATTTTTTTTAAGTTGTTTTTGATTGTAAAAGGTGTTAAACTTACGTTTGCCAAAATAGAAGACATACCTAAGGATTGCCCCAAACCATTCTGAAGTATTTAAAGCATTGTCGGCTTCATTTGCCCAGTCCATGTCGTTTTCTGAACTGGATTTAAATATTTTAAAGTTATTGTCATAGGGATATTCTGTATATTCTTTTCCGATGTATTTGTTATTATCCGAATCGGTAAGGATGGCTGTGCAGCGTAAGCGATTTTCTACTTCGAATAATTTAATGTGAAATTTTGCGTCTATTATTAATTCAGGCGAAAACCCTTCCCTTTCCAATTGTTTGTTTATCGTTTCTTTTAGTTTGGGAAGAAAAATGACAAGGGGTTTTAACTGTAACTCTCTTGGGTGGATTTTATAATTTAAAATATCTATAGTCAATTCGTTTATGCCTTTTTCTGTGGCAGCGTTCCAAATCCAATCTGCCATATAGCCTTTTTTGTAATAGCATTGTTTTCCAAAATAATGTGGGGCAATACTATTTGCAATTTCGCTAACGGTTTGATTATTCACTATACAACGTTGAAGGTTTTTAAATATACCAAATGTTTTTGATCGGAGGCTTTTTTATTCAAAAAACAAATACATACCCCGTTCATCAGTATGGATTATGGGCTCTAGGCGGTAGGCGGTTTTCATATTTTTAGCATTGAGCACTTCTTCTTTACTTCCAGCGGCTAGAAGTTCGCCATGGTTCAGCAAGACTAAATGATCGGCAAATTTGGCGGCGAGATTTAGGTCGTGCACCACGCCAACAATAACTAAGTCCTTTTCTTTTAAAAGTTCGCGCAGCTTGTGCATAAACTGGAATTGGTAATGCACGTCCAAAAAGGTAAGCGGCTCGTCCAAGATCAAATACCTACAACCATTTTCCGAAGGATGCCAAATTTGCGAAACCACGCGCGCAAAGTGCACCCGCTGTTTTTCGCCACCGCTCAGTGTAAGGTAATCGCGATCGGCCATTTCCGCTACATCAAAAAAGCGCATCGCTTCCTGTATGGCATTTTCATCTTTTGTGGTCGGATTCACAGAAAAATGTGGGTAACGGCCCATCATTACCACTTCTTTTACCTTTAATGGAAAAGCGAGCTCGGTGTTTTGTGAAAGTACCGCACGCACTTTGGCCAGTTCTGCCACCGAGGTCTTCCTGATATTCAAACCTTCATAAAAAACAGTGCCTTCCTGTGGTTTCAATTGGTTGCAGATAACTTTTACGAGCGTTGATTTACCTGCGCCATTGGGCCCTAGAATAAGGTTTATTTTTCCTGCTTCAAAATTTACCGAAATATCCTTCAGAATTGTTTTGCTACCAATTTTGTATGTTATGTTTTTAGCTTGAATCATTTATTAGAAAAAATAATTTTTACGTTGAAGCAAAAAGATAAAAATAGGAACGCCCACAACTGAAGTCACAATGCCAATAGGCAATTCCGCCGGACGAAGTACCATTCGTGAAATCAAGTCTGCTACGCAAAGAAGAATTCCTCCCAAAAGAGCACTGTTGCGAATCAAAAAGCGATTGTCACTGCCATTGATAATTCTTAACAAATGCGGCACTATCAAGCCTACAAAACTGATAACCCCTACAAAGGCAGTAGCAACCGCCACCATTATTACATTTATGAGCAGAATTTTCCATTTTAGACTTTTAATGTTTACACCGAGAAACTGCGCTTCTTCCTCGCCAATCATCAGTGCGTTGAGGTGTTTCGCGTAGCGGAGGGAAATCAAAATAGTTCCAACAGTTGAAATTCCAACAATTAAAACGGAAGTCCAATTCGCACCGCTCAAGGTTCCCAAATTCCAAAAAACGATAGACCTGGCTTGAGGATCACGGGCTATATAACTTAAAAATCCCACACCGCTTAAAAACAAAGCATTTATGGCAATACCCGTAAGTAACAGTGCTACAATGGAACTTTTACCGCTATTGCGCGATTGAGACAGAAAAA
>PAZL01000028.1 GCA_002715485.1 Aequorivita sp.
ACAGTTATGATATTTAATTAGACAGTTATGATATTTAATTAGACATTTATGATATTTAATTAGTTTTTTATGATATTTAATTAGACTACTATCCTATTTAATTAGACTCGTATATAATTTTATTAGACAATAACCTAACAGTTCCAAAAAAACAGGTATTGCTACCTGCTTTTCATAACCTTTACTCTTGCAATGGCGGCGCGGAGTTTCTGCCTCCTTGCCCCGCATAGCGCACCTTAAGCCTATCATAGCTTGCCTGTGCGCCCGGTACTCCCGTGCGGGCCATAACCTCAATCATGCCGTAGGCTCCCGTGGCCATGCCATAACTTTCATGCCCAGCCATGCGCTTAAAGTCCCGAACCCGCTGTAGAAGATCCATCAACCGGGTTTCAATGGTTTCTCCCTGTCCAAAAAGTTGCAGGTCGTTGGCCAGATAGTCTCTGTTGTAAGTGGCATTTACGGCGGCAATGGGGTTGGTGTCCATCTCGTTTAGCACCTCCTCTGCAAACACCTTGTTGTCCACGCTTATGGCGTTTAGGCTGCTGCGTTGTTCTGGCGTTAGGGTGCTATCTGGCAGGGCGGCCTGTACCGTTGCAAGACTTTCCATGATAGATGCCATGACGTTTGTGTCAATTACCTGGTTCAGTAGGTTTTGGTTTGTGTTGCTCATACGTTCTTGTTTTTAAAATTATTACTGTTGCAATTTTTTAAATAAAATAATACGTGTCAAGAGGAAAAATCCTGATTTTTAAGGGGGAAATCCCCCTTTTATTTCACGGGATTTTTCCTACTTTTTAAAGCATCTGTCCTGCATGCACCTAAAAACCCTTAGTATTTTTATGAGTTCATTAACTGATAATTTCTAAGGTTTCAATCAAATTTGTTAAAAACATTTGCGCAACCTATGTCTGAGACCAAAAAAAGAAGCCGCTTCAAAAAGAAACGCTATACGGTTCCCATTATCATATTAATCCTTCTCATAGCCTTTAGGCTGTACCTGCCTACGCTGGTAAAAAACAATATCAATAAGGTATTGGCAAATATTCCGGGCTATTACGGCCAGGTGGAAGATGTAGACATCTCTCTATGGCGCGGGGCTTATGTGCTCAACGGGTTATACCTAAACAAAGGGACCGCCGAGTCGCAGATTCCGTTTCTCAATTTTCCAAAAAGTGATATTTCCATCGAGTGGAAATCATTACTGCGTGGAAAAATTGTAAGCGAGATTGTAATGAACGCCCCAGAGGTTATCTATGTTTTTGAAGACCAAAAGGAAACTGAAGGCGATGCCGATGCCGATGACTGGACCAAGGCACTCACAGATATTGTGCCCATAGACATCAACCATTTTGAAGTACACGACGGCAAGGTAGCCTTTGTGCAACTTACCGCAAATCCCAACATCGACCTGCAAATAAATAAATTAGAGCTTACCGCAGATAACCTGCGCAACGTAGTAGAAAAAGAGCGCATCCTCCCCTCGCCCATTCGCGCAAGTGGTGTGTCTATAGGTAAAGGAAAGGTTTCCCTAGAGGGAAATATGAATCTTGTAAAGGAAATTCCAGATATGGACCTTTCCTTTTCGCTCCAAGATGCAGAAGTTACCGCGCTTAATGACTTTACAAGATATTATGCCGGGATTGATTTTGAATCAGGAACCTTTGGCGTTTTCAGCGAGGTAGCCATAGCAGATGGCCATTTGGTAGGCTATATAAAACCCCTTTTGACCGATACCAAGTTGATAGGAAAAGAAGACGGTTTTCTCGGCGTTTTATGGGAAGGCTTTGTCGGGTTTTTTAAATTTATTCTCAAAAATCAGGGAACAGACACGCTAGCCACAAAAGTACCCATAGAAGGAGATTTGAACAATGTAGAAGCCGGTATATGGCCCACTGTTTTCAATATTTTTGAAAATGCGTGGATAAAAGCATTTACAGGTGAAGTTGATGACGATATTGAATTTAAGGACGCATTTCAGGATGAGAATTTAACGCGCGAACAAAAAAGGGAACTCCGAAGAAAAGAACGCGAAAAAAGAAGGGAAGAACGCAAAAAGGAACGCCAAGCCCGGAAAGGATAAATTGAAATATTATTGCGTATTTTTGCTTAAATAAAATTCTACGCAATGGACCACCTTACCAAACTTGAAGAATTGCTAAACCAAGCAAACACAGACATAAAAAATGGCGCTTATGACGAAGCCACCAATAAACTTGAAAAGATTATTGACATGGATCCTAACTTCGGAAAAGCCTATAACCACTTGGGTTATCTTTATGAAGTAAAATTCCGTGAATTTGAAAAAGGAGAAACGCTATACAAGCTGTGCCTTGAAAAAACACCTTTGTACCCCCCTGTTTATTATAATTACGCAGTACTTCTTTCTACCCTGGGAAAATATGACGAATTAAAAGATTTACTCGATACGGCATTAAACATACCTGGCATTACCAAATCTACAATTTATAATGAATATGGCATTATGCTTGAACAGCAAGGAAAACTCGATGAAGCTATTGAACACTACAAAAAATGTGCATTGGATACTCTGGACAAAGGCGTTTTGGAACGAGCAAAAGGCTCCATTGACCGCTGTAAAATGAAAAAAGAATTCATCTAATGCGTATAGATATAATAACTGTACTCCCCGAGCTACTACAAAGCCCTTTTGAAGCTTCTATTCTTAAGCGCGCCATTGAAAAAGGAATTGTAGAAGTACACACCCACAACCTTCGCAATTATGCTACAAATGCCTACAAACAAATAGATGATTACCAGTTTGGTGGCGGCGCGGGAATGGTGATGATGATTGAGCCTATCGATAAATGTATTTCAGAATTAAAGGCCGAAAGGGTATATGACGAGATAATCTATATGACCCCCGATGGCAAAACATTCAATCAGCAAATCGCCAACGAACTTTCACTGAAGGAAAATATTATTATTCTTTGCGGACATTATAAAGGTGTGGACCAACGCGTTCGTGACCATTTCATTACTCGCGAAATTTCTGTGGGCGATTTTGTTTTGAGTGGTGGTGAACTTGCAGCCGCAATTGTTTGCGATGCAGTAATCCGTTTGATTCCCGGAGTTTTGGGAAATGAAACAAGTGCGCTAACAGATTCGTTTCAAGATAATTTATTGGCACCGCCCATCTACACCCGCCCAGCGGATTATAAAGGGTGGACTGTTCCTGAAATCCTTACTAGCGGTAACACTCCAAAAATTGAGCAATGGCGTGAAGACCAAGCATACAAACGCACAAAGGAACGGAGACCAGACTTATTGGAATAGGCAATTCCCAACCTGCTAAAACTCATTAGCAATCAACAAAAATTATTTACACAATACTGGATTCCAGTCAATTGAAATCATTTTTTCAGGTAAAAATATTGCATATTCAAAAAGTTATTTAGATATTTGTCTAAATACTTAAACAAATTGTGAAAGATATTTTCAAGGCACTTAATGATGATACCCGAAGGGAGATACTNGAGCTTTTGAAAAAGCAAGATTTAACGGCTGGNGAAATAGCTGATAACTTCAACATTTCAAAACCCAGTATATCACACCATTTAGACATTTTACAACGTGCAGATTTAATTTCTGGTGAAAAAAAGGGACAGTTTATNCATTATTCAATAAACACAACTATCCTTGACGATGTTTTTACTTGGCTACTAACCCTCAAAAAATGATTTTATGTAATGCCCATGGACAAATTATTGACCNNCAANGTTGTACATCAGGGTATTTCATCAGCTAACTTCTCAAATACATCATAAAAATGAAATTCAATTTAAAAAAAGAACTNCCCCTAATNTTGATAAGCATAATTCCTGCTATTTTTTTAGGGTACGTNTGGAAAGAACTTCCACANCAAGTACCCCTTCATTGGAACCTTCANGGTGAAGTGGACCGATATGGCAGTAAGACGGAATTACTAATAATTGGAGCTTTACCTTTAGTGCTTTACGCTTTATTCATCTTCATTCCGAAGATTGATCCCAAAAAACGTATTGAGGCAATGGGAAATAAATATTACAGCATACGGTTAATAACTGCGCTATTTATAACAATACTATTTACTTATATTATTTATGCTACCAATGAGCAATCATTGATTAATCCAAACTTCATGTTCATAATTTTAGGTGCTTTCTTCGTTTTATTGGGCAATTATTTTAAAACCATAAAACCCAATTATTTTGTAGGTATTAGAACACCGTGGACTTTGGAAAATGATGATATTTGGAAAAGCACACATAGATTAGGGGGGAAATTATGGGTTATTGGAGGATTGCTGATAATTTTTTCGAGCTTGTTTTTTAATAAACAAACTGCGCTTACAATGTTTTTTATAATAACGGCGATAATAACAATAATACCTATAGGTCATTCATATCTTCAGTTCAAAAAAATGGCTTCTTTAATTGTATTATTGATTGTTTCAACAAGCTTTTTTGCCCAAGAAAATCTTATCCGTCCCCAAACACCCAAACCGCCATTTGAATATAATGTGGAGGAAGTTTCTTTTCAAAACACCCAAGATAGCATTACGCTGGCTGGCACGTTTACATACCCAGAAACAGGAACAGGTTTTCCTGTAGCAATCTTAATATCTGGCAGTGGTCCACAAAATAGAAACTCAGAAATTTTTGGGCATAAATCTTTTTGGATTTTGGCAGATTATTTGACAAATCGAGGTATTGCAGTACTACGCTATGATGATAGAGGAGTTGGCAAATCAACAGGCGATTTTTCAAAAGGTACTTCGGTTGACTTTGCGAAAGATGTAGTCGCAGCAATTGCATATTTAAAAAAAAGAAAAGAAATCAATCCAAACAAAATAGGGTTGATAGGCCACAGTGAAGGCGGCATTATAGCCCCGATGGTTGCTTCAAAAAATAAAGATGTAGCTTTTGTAGTTTCAATGGCTGGCGTAATGCTGCCGGGAAGTGAACTGTTGCTTCTCCAAAAGGAACTGCAGCTGCGATCAATAGGTTCTTCCGAAGAGTATATTTCAAAAGAAATTGAATTTGACAAGGGCCTCATGAAAACCATTAATACTTCTGTTGCAGATTCTTTAAAACATAATTTGGAAAAGTATACCAGTGAATATTTTAAGCAAAATCCAAGCTTTGTGTCCGACCACGGGATGACAGAAACCTATTATAAAACTTTGATAGTAGAATCCTATTCCAGTCCTTGGCTCAGTAATTTTATAAAGTATGATCCAAAAAANTCTCTTGAAAGCNTTGAGTGNCCACTATTTGCTTTGAATGGNCAANAGGACTTACAGGTTCCNGCCAAAGAAAATTTAGAANTTTTGGAGCACATTTCGAAGATNGATGGTTCTAAAAAATTTACTTTAAAATCTTATCCAGGCTTAAATCATTTATTTCAGGAATGCAAAACCGGAACTTTGATGGAATATGGACAAATTGAGCAAACACTTTCGCCACAAGTTCTGCAGGATATTGCCGAATGGATCAATAACTTATGATTGATTTGATTTTAAAAACTAACAATCAACATTTTTACTTGTGCAATAATATAAATTTCTTACTTTTGCACCCACTTAATCCAACCTCTGGCGAAAACCGCGAATGTTGTTTTAATCTAAACCTTATCAAATTAACAAAATGGAAGCGTTAATAAAATTTGTACAAGACGAATTTGTTACAAAAAAAGAATTCCCTGCATTCGGAGCTGGTGATACTATAACAGTTTACTACGAAATCCGTGAAGGTGAAAAAACAAGAACACAGTTCTTTAGAGGTGTTGTAATACAAGTTAAGGGAACTGGAGTTACCAAAACTTTTACAATCCGTAAAATGAGTGGTACTGTAGGTGTGGAACGTATTTTCCCTCTTAACATGCCAGCTCTTCAAAAAATTGAGGTCAACAAAAAAGGTAGCGTGCGCAGAGCTCGTATTTACTACTTTAGAGGCCTTACCGGTAAGAAAGCACGAATCAAAGAAAAACGCATGTAGTTTATTCTTTGTTGAAAACTATCAAAAGCCCTGTTTTTACAGGGCTTTTTTTATGAACAATTGTTTATAAGCTATGTTTGTAAATGGTGGATTTTTAAAGGTTTACAAATTATTGCAAATTCGATTTTCCGCTCTATATTAGCAATATCAAAACGGCCTAACAGCCACATTGATAAAACAAAGTAACGTTCTTTTACATTATTTTTTCCAAATTGTTGACGAAGCTAACGCTCGCACGAATGTTAGCCTCCAGATTTGGAAAAAAATAAAAAGAAACCACTTTACAAGCTTTTTTTTGATTGCTTGAGGTACTCACGATCTTTAGATTATTAGTACTGAGATTGAAAAAAGTTTTGGGTCAGTTTTNGAAAATAGCATCAACCTCANGGAAGATGCAAATTACAAAAACAAAACCCGTGTAAGTAAGTCACAGCCGCAACTCTGTAATAAACTTGTCTTGATCCCGATTCTGTCGGGATGGTTGGTAACGATTTACTTTACAAGGAGCCATATCAGCAGTATTTATACTATGATATGGCTTTTCTTGTTTTAACCTATTCTTTAAAATATTCATTTTAGTTTAATCTTCTGAAAATTGATTCCACTCTCCATTTATAACCGAATCAATAAGTGTTTAGGCCGGGTCAAACTTTAGGATCACCCGTACCAAAGCCATAGATAAACCATAGATAAGTCATAGATAAGTCATAAATAAAGTATGAAGAGTGTATGAATAAGCGCTAAATTAAAAACGTGCGATATGTTTGATAAACTTCCAAATATTATATTATTATACCCTTAAACATGCTATCAAACAGATGCAATTAAGACCCTCCTAAGCTTTTAAAAGCTCTCGCAAATGTTTATATTTGCATTCCTTAAAATTTCAAAACCCATTATTTCCAAAAAACACTTCAATGACAAAATCTTCTAAAATTATATATACCAAAACCGATGAAGCACCGGCTTTGGCCACACATTCTTTTTTACCTATTGTTAAAGCATTCACTTCACCGGCAAACATAAGGCTTGAGAGCCGTGATATTTCACTCGCTGCACGTATCCTTGCCGTTTTTCCAGAGTTTTTAAAAGAAGAACAGCGCGTGAATGATGATTTGGCCGAATTGGGAGAACTTGCAAAAACACCGGAAGCTAATATTATTAAGCTACCAAATATTAGTGCATCCTTGCCCCAGCTAACGGAAGCTATTGAAGAATTGCAGAAGAAAGGTTTCAACATTCCGGATTATCCGGAAACTGCAACCACTACCCAAGAAAAAGAAATAAAAGCGAAGTATGACAAAGTTAAGGGAAGTGCTGTAAACCCTGTGCTTCGCGAAGGAAATAGTGATCGTCGAGCACCAAAAGCTGTAAAGAATTACGCAAAAAAACATCCCCATAGTATGGGGGCGTGGAGCAGCGATAGCAAAAGCCATGTAGCCACAATGCAGCACGGCGATTTTTTTCACAATGAAAAATCATTAACGATGGCCAATGATGATACCTTGAGTATTGTTTTGGTTGAAAATGATGGNAATAAATCAGTTTTAAAGGATAATCTAAAAGTTCTAAAAGGTGAAATCATTGACGCTACTGTGATGAGCAAAAAAGCATTGGTTTCCTTTTTGGAAGAACAAGTAAAAGATGCCAAAGAAAAGAAGGTATTGTTTTCAGTACATTTGAAAGCGACCATGATGAAAGTGAGCGATCCAATTATTTTTGGATATGCAGTTAAGGTTTATTTTGAGGATTTATTTGAAAAATATGCTGATACGTTTAAAAAATTGGGAGTCGATGCCAATAATGGCCTAGGCGATTTGGAAAATAAACTTTCCGAATTGAACGAATATGAAAGAGATGCCATTCTTCAGGACATTAAAAAAATAATGACCGAAAATCCAGATTTGGCAATGGTAAACAGCGATAAAGGTATAACCAATCTCCACGTTCCCAGTGATGTTATTATCGATGCCTCTATGCCCGCTATGATCCGAAATTCTGGAAAAATGTGGGGGCCCGATGGAAAGAGTCACGATACCAAAGCCGTGATCCCTGACAGCAGTTATGCNGGGGTTTATGATACCACTATTGAATTCTGCAAAAAACATGGAGCTTTTGATCCCACAACTATGGGAACCGTTCCAAATGTTGGCTTAATGGCCCAAAAAGCTGAAGAATATGGTAGCCACGATAAAACTTTTGAAATTGCTGCAGAAGGTAAAGTCCAGGTTTTAAATGCTTCCGGAAAAGTATTGATTGAGCATTCCGTATCAAAAGGTGATATTTGGCGTATGTGTCAGGTAAAAGATTTACCTGTACAGGATTGGGTAAAACTCGCTGTAGAACGCGCCCGTGCAACTGGAAATCCAGCTGTATTTTGGTTGGATCAAAACCGCGCACACGATGCTGAACTCATCAAAAAAGTAAACAAATATCTTCCTGAGCACCATACTGACGGACTTGAAATTAAAATTCTTTCCCCAGAAAAAGCTACAGAATATACTTTGGAACGCGTAAAAGCTGGAAAAGACACAATCTCAGTAACAGGAAATGTACTTCGTGACTATTTAACTGACCTCTTCCCTATTTTGGAATTGGGAACCAGTGCAAAAATGCTATCTATTGTTCCGTTGATGAACGGCGGTGGCCTTTTTGAAACGGGTGCGGGAGGTTCTGCCCCAAAACACGTTGACCAACTTTTAGAGGAAAACCATCTTCGTTGGGATTCATTAGGTGAATTTTTGGCATTGGCAGTTTCTTTGGAACATTTGGGAACAAAATACGATAATCCAAAAGCAATTGTTTTGGCAGATGCTCTTGATGAAGCCACCGAAAAATATTTGGACAATAGCAAATCACCTTCACGAAAAGTCAATGAAATTGACAATCGCGGAAGCCATTTCTATTTGGCTATGTATTGGGCAGAGGCACTCGCNAATCAAGATAAGGATCAAGATTTGAAAAAAATATTTTCGACAACCGCAAAACAGTTGAAAGAGAATGAAGCAAAAATAAACCAAGAGTTACTTTCGGTTCAAGGCAAATCAGTAAACATTGGCGGTTATTATGAACCTACCGAAAAACTGGTTTATGATGTTATGCGACCAAGCAAAACACTAAATAACATACTTTCAGAAATANAGTAAAGAACATACCGTTTTATAAACCTTCAGTTTTGCTGAAGGTTTTTTTTACCCAATCAAACTTATGCAGCTGAAAACATTTTTTACTTTTTTATTTTTCATTGGAAGTGTACTTGCTTTCTCCCAGGAAAAATTTACAGTTAGCGGCACTATTTCTGAAGCTGAAACCGGAGAAACCCTCATTGGTGTAAACGTAATTATACCATCACTTCAAACGGGTACAGTAACCAACCAATATGGTTATTATTCCATCACGCTTCCGAAAGGAGAATATGAAATAGTTTACAGCAGCATTGGTTTTGCGGCGCAGAAAGTAAAAGTTTCTCTTTCTGAAAATGTGAAAAAGGATTTGGCTCTTACNACCGACACCGAAAGTCTGGATGAGGTAATAATTGAAGCAAACAATGAAAGGTTAAACGTTCGCAGCTCACAAATGAGCGCTAATACACTTTCCACAACCACTATTAAAAAAATTCCTGTGGTTCTGGGCGAAGTAGATGTTATTAAAGCAATAACACTACTTCCAGGAGTAACAAGTGCGGGCGAAGGAGCGAGTGGTTTTAACGTGCGCGGCGGTGCTGCAGACCAAAATTTGATTTTGTTGGACGAAGCAACATTGTACAATTCTTCACATTTGTTTGGGTTCTTTTCGGTTTTTAATCCAGATGCAATAAAGGATTTAACNCTTTACAAAGGTGGAATTCCCGCACGATACGGTGGACGAGTTTCCTCGGTTTTGGATATTTATCAAAAAGACGGCAACAAACGCGAATATCATGCCAGTGGCGGAATTGGTTTAGTGGCCAGNCGTTTGCTTTTGGAGGGTCCTATTAAAAAAGATGTTGCATCATTTTTGGTGGGCGGCCGAAGCAGCTATGCGCACCTGTTCCTTCCATTATTTGACAATGATAACGTGGCTTATTTTTATGATCTCAACACCAAACTGAGTTACAATCTTAACGAAANCAACCGTCTATTCCTGTCTGGTTATTTTGGAAGGGATGTTTTCGAAATCTCTGATAGTTTCGCAAATAGCTTCGGAAATACAACATTAAATTTGCGCTGGAACCACCTCTTTTCAGATAAATTATTTTCAAACCTATCCTTGATCTATTCGGATTACTACTACGGTTTGGAACTGAAATTTGTTGAATTTGATTTTGATAGTGGCATCCGAAATTTTAATTTGAAATATGATTTCACACATTACATTTCAAACAATGTTGATTTACGCTACGGAATCAACAGCATTTATTACAAATTTAATCCCGGGGACGTAACGCCAACCACAGAAGATTCTGGAATCAACCCTTTTAAACTTACCGATAAGTATGCATGGGAAAACGCCGCATACGTTGATGCCNAAATTGATCTCTCTGATAAAATTTCGGTACAGGCAGGTCTTCGATTGTCTACTTTTAACCGTTTGGGACAGGATGAGTTGTTCCTTTATGAAAATGATAACCCAATCCTTTATAATGAAAGCTTAGATATTTACCAAAAANCGAAACCAATTGATACAATTTCTTTCAGCAGAAGTGAGACCATAAAATCCTTCGCCAATTTAGAGCCTCGTTTTGCAATCTCTTATTTGTTAAATGAAGATTCTTCCCTCAAAGCCAGTTANAATAGAATGGNGCAGTACATACACTTAATTAGCAACACTACATCGCCAACACCATTTGACATTTATGCGCCCAGCGGCAAGTATATTGAACCACAACTGGCAGATCAAGTAGCATTGGGTTATTTCAGAAATTTTAAAAATTATTCCTTCGAAGTGGAAACATTTTATAAAAAAGTAAAAAACCGTTTGGATTATGTGGACGATGCCGATTTAATTGCCAATGATGCTGTAGAACAAATTCTTTTAAATGGGGAGGCAAGAGCCTATGGGCTTGAGTTGCTTTTTAAAAAAACATCTGGTAAATTACAGGGTTGGTTTGCCTATACCCTTTCAAAAAGTGAGCAACGAACGCCGGGAAGAACTCCCACCGAAAGTGGAATCAACAATGGCGAATGGTATAATAGCCCGTGGGATAAGACCCATGATATTTCAGTTACGGGCCAGTATGAGCTTTCAAAAAAATGGTCTTTTGGAGCCAATTTTATATTTCAAACTGGAATACCCACAACCTATCCCGAAGGACAATATCAGTACAATGGCGTGATCGTTCCAGTTTATGAAGCGCGCAACAGCAGTAGACTTTCCACTTTTAACCGATTGGATTTTTCTGCCACTTGGATCCCAAAACCCGAAAGTACAAAGCGCTGGAAAGGTGAATGGGTTTTTAGTATTTATAACGTGTATAATCGTAAAAATGCAGCTTCGGTCTCATTTCGTGAAAACACGGACACAGGTCAAAATGAAGCAGTAAGGCTTTCCATATTTGGAATAATNCCTTCGGTAACCTACAATTTTAAATTTTAAGAGTATGAAGAAATTATTTTTATTGGTGATTTTCTTCGGAATTATTTCTTCCTGTGAAGATGTTATTGACGTAGAGCTTAATGATGCCCCCCCAAGACTGGTTGTAGATGCAAATTTAAACTTATGGGAAAATGGAGTTTCGCAAGCAAGTGTTCGGTTAACGACCACTGCTCCATTTTTTAATAACGAGGTGCCATTTATTACGGATGCAACGGTAACTGTTACTGATGAAAACGGAACTATTTATCCGTTTACCTATTCCGAAAATGGTTTTTATATTGCCAATCTTACACCCCAATTAGATATTGAATATACACTTTCTATAATTTACAAAGATGAAACCTATACTGCCACAGAAACGCTTTACACGGTTTCTCCTTTGGAATTTGTGGAGCAGCGAGATGACGGTGGTTTTACAGGTGAGGACATTGAATTGAAAGCATTTTTCACAGATCCAGCAAACGAAAAAAATTTTTACTTTTTTGAGGGTCTTTCCGAAAAGGGAGATGCACTTGATGTATATAATGACGAGTTTTTTGACGGAAATACAATATTTGGTTACTATTTGGTAGAAGACCTGGCTCCCGGTGATGAAGTGCAATTCAATTTATACGGGGTAAGTGAAGCTTATTACAATTTTATGTTTATTCTCTTACAACAAACCAGTGACCAAGGCGGTGGACCGTTCGAAACGCAGCCTGCTACCGTCCGCGGAAACATTATAAACGAAACAAATCCAAGTAATTTCCCGTTGGGATATTTTAGGGTTTCAGAAGTTTCGACCCTTAACTATACGGTTCAGTAAAGCACCGTTTAAAGTCCAAAATCGTAAATTTGAAAATGAGTTTTATAAAAACAACGGAATCAGATTCAAAATACAATCATTTAGAAAAGATGAGCGTTTCTGATTTGCTTCAAAATATCAATAACGAAGACAAAACCGTTGCATTTTCTGTTGAAAAAGCACTCCCGCAGATTGAAAAACTCACCGAAAAAGTAGTTGAAAAACTAAAAGCTGGTGGAAGGTTGTTTTATATAGGCGCTGGAACAAGCGGCCGCTTGGGAATTGTGGACGCTAGCGAATGTCCGCCAACATTTGGTGTTTCTCATGATTTGGTTATTGGTTTGATAGCCGGTGGCGACACAGCAATACGAAAAGCCGTCGAGTTTGCCGAAGACTCCGAAAACCAAGGGTGGGAAGATCTNCAAAAGGAGAACATTTCAGAAAAAGATATCGTGATTGGAATTGCAGCTTCAGGAACTACTCCGTATGTAATTGGCGCCTTAAAAAAATGCAATGAAAATAATATTCCCACAGGCTGTATAACTTGTAATGAAGCAAGTCCTTTGGCTAATACGTCAAAATTTCCAATCGTTGTTACCGTGGGACCCGAATTTGTTACAGGAAGTTCACGNATGAAAGCTGGTACGGCACAAAAACTTGTTCTTAATATGATTTCGACCACTGCGATGATTCAATTAGGAAGGGTTAAAGGAAACAAAATGGTTGATATGCAATTGAGCAATAACAAACTCTTGGACCGTGGCGTAAGAATGATTATGAGTGAATTGAATATTTCAGAAAAAGAGGCACAAGCGCTTTTGGAAAAACATAAAAACGTTCGGAGCGCAATAAACAATTTTCAAAATGGGTAAAGAACACACAGATTTTGAATTACTTAAAAAGGGGCTAAAGTTTATGGCATTTGCTTTACCATTGCTTTTTTTAAGCCCTTATTTGCTTACATTATCATTTCTCAATAAAGAAACATTTATGTTCTTCGTATTTCTTTTCTTCGGAATTATAGCCGGTGCAGGTGCTATTTATTTTTGCTTTAAGGGGATAAATACAATTATGAAGTCTATCTTCTGATTTACTTTACTTCAGAAAGTAAAGTAAAAAATACTATACCCCCTTCATTTCATGCCATAAAAAAAGCCTCCACCAAACAAATGGTGAAGGCTTTAAAGGAAGGCGGCGACCTACTCTCCCACGGGATCGCAGTACCATCGGCGCAAACGGGCTTAACTACTCTGTTCGGAATGGTAAGAGGTGAGCCCCGTCGCTATAACCACCTTAGTCTTAGCTATATGCTCTAAGCTATAAGCAGTAGGCCCTGTGGCCTATCGCTTAAGGCCTAGGGCCTAAAGCGTTGCGCTGTGCGCAACAAATATCTTGACATATCGAAACAAACAATAGGGGAAAAGCTGAACTTTACTTGATCAAAAGAGTTGCGCCCCCGCCCTTGCGGGCGGGAAGGCGGCGTACATAAGCTTACGGGCTATTAGTACCGCTCGGCTACGGACATTGCTGCCCCTGCACCTGCGGCCTATCGACGTGGTAGTCTCCCACGGCCCTTTAAAGAAATCTCATCTTGTGGTGGGTTTCGCGCTTATATGCTTTCAGCGCTTATCCCTTCCCGACGTAGCTACCCGGCGGTGCCATTGGCATGACAACCGGTACACCAGCGGTCCGTC